>CAZWGV010000011.1:0-20907 GCA_964633595.1 uncultured Coriobacteriaceae bacterium
GCGTCACCGGGAGTTCGGCCTCCGCAGTCGACTTGATGATTGCGAAGCTCATTAAGAAGAAGTGGCTGATCCGTCTGAACCGAGGCACCTACCTGATCGTCCCGTTGTCCGCCGGCGAGCAAGCCGAGTACTCGGAGAACTGGTTTGTCGTCGCGAAATCCCTCATCGAACCGGCGGATTACTACTTGTCGCACTTCTCCGCTCTGGAGATCCATGAGATGACGATCAACCCGGTCCGTACCGTCTACATCTCGACTCCCGTGCGTAGAATCGAGAAGAGAATCGCAGGGGCAACCTACCGCTTCGTCTCAGCGCGACCTGAGAACATGTGGGGGAGTGTCGAGACGTGGGTGACGCCAAGCCAGCGGGTCCGAGTCTCCGATCTTGAGCGAACGATCGTCGATTGCCTCGATCGTCCGGATCTGTCTGGCGGCATCATCGAAGTTGCCACTGGGCTCTGGGCAAAGCGCGATGCAGTTGACCTTAGGAAACTCGCGGCCTACACGAAACGGTTTGGCAGGAAGAGCGTCGCCAAGCGCCTGGGCTACCTCCTGGGAGTGTTTGAACTCGAAACCCCTGAGATCACGGCCGCACTGACGGAATCGCTGTCCCCAAGCTATACGCTGCTCGACCCGACGTTGCCCGACGAGGGCCACTATGTCCGGAAGTGGGCCGTGCGGGTCAATCTCAATCCAAATGAACTCAGAGCTGCGGTGACGACGTGACCGACACGATGAAGGTGAAGGGCTGATGATCACACAGCGCGAGGTGTCGCAACTCGCGTATAAGACCCAGATGAGCGACCGGGTCATCGAAAAGGACTACGTGCTCACCTGGCTGCGGGTGCTGCGAGAGCTGAGACGCGGTCTCAGGGCGCACGGTCTGCTGCAGATGAATCGCGAGGACTAGATCCGGAGAGCGCCGAAGCGAGGGCTGGAGATCTGTGGGTAGTAGCGACGACGCGCAGGAACTCGAGCAGTTGAGGCAGCAGAATCTTCTTCTATCAGAGGAGAATGAGCGACTCAAGGGACTGCTTGCTCTCGCGGTGGCTACTGAGCCATCCGCGGGAACGACTTGTAGCGTGCCGCACTCGCCGGTGACCGCCACATCGCCACCCGACGCGAAGGTCGAGCTGTTCATGTCCCTGTTCCGGGGGCGCACGGATCTGTACGCGAAACGGTGGCAGAGCCGTACGGGCAGGAGCGGGTACACTCCGTCCTGCGGCAATGAATGGCGCGTGGAGGTGTGCGACAAGCGACGAGTGAAGTGCGCTGATTGCATTGATCGTGAACTGCTGCCGCTTGATGCGGCCGTGGTTCAGGATCACCTGACCGGGCGCATCACCGTTGGTGTCTATCCGATGCTTGATGACGAGACATGTCACTTCCTCGCCATCGATTTTGATGAAGCTTCGTGGAAGGGGGATGCGGGCGCGGTACGTGCTGCTGCCTCGCGTGCTGGGATTGAGTGTCACGTTGAGGTATCGCGTTCCGGTGCCGGAGCACATATCTGGTTCTTCTTCGCCGAACCGGTTGCTGCTGCGCTTGCTCGACGTCTTGGCTCGGCGCTCATCACTCAAGCGGCACGAGATCGGCACACCCTGTCACTTCATTCATATGATCGGCTCTTCCCGAGTCAGGACATCATGCCTCGCGGCGGCTTCGGCAACCTGATTGCACTGCCGCTCCAACATGAGCCCAGAGCCGCCGGCCACTCTGTCTTCGTCGATGAACAGTGGCGCCCGTTTCCTGATCAGTGGCGGTATCTGGGTTCCGTCGCACGGTTGGAACACCCGACGATTGACGAGGCGCTGGCGGGCCTGACTGGAGGCGGGAGCCCGCTTGGCGTTCGGACGTATCCCTCCTCCGACGGAACCGGCGACACGCCATGGGCACTTCCAGTGCCACCGCCGCGAATACGTCCGGAACTGGTGGGACGTGTTCCGGCTGTTATTCATGCGGTACGCGCCAATCTGATCTTTGTCGAAACAGCGGGGCTACCCGATTCTCTTCTCGACCAAATCGCTCGACTCGCTGCCTTTGAGAACCCGGAGTTCTATCGAGCCCAGGCTATGCGACTGCCGACGTGGGACAAGCCACGGGTCATCTCCTGTGCTCAGGAGTTCGAGGATCACCTCGCACTGCCGAGGGGATGTCTCGATGATCTGAATGAAGTGATCGAGGGCTACGGCTCGTCCCTCGAGGTCATTGATGAGCGCACTGAAGGTTCGCTCATCTTGTCGAAGTTCTCCGGCACGCTTCGGCCCGAGCAGCGAAGGGCCTCCAAGGCGGTGTTGGCTCACGACGATGGCGTGTTGAGCGCCGGTACCGCCTTCGGCAAGACGGTCATTGCAGCCAGTATCATCGCCAAACGCGGTGTGAGTACGCTTGTCCTCGTTCATCGTCGCGAGCTCATGCTGCAGTGGCGTGAGAGGCTGGCCACGTTTCTTGATGCCGAACCGGCCACCATTGGAGTGATAGGCGGTGGCAAGCGCAAGCCGACCGGTCTAATCGACATCGCCGTTCTCCAGTCGCTCGTGCGAAAGAGTGTTGTCGACCCGATCGTCGCCGAGTATGGACAGGTCGTCGTGGACGAATGTCACCACGTGTCCGCGTTCAGCTTCGAGGCCGTGCTGCGAGAGGCTCGTGCTCGGTACGTACTCGGTCTTACGGCAACTCCCGTACGCAAAGACGGCCATCATCCGATCATCACGATGCAGTGCGGTCCGGTTCGCTTCAAGACCGATCTGAAACGCCAGGCTGCGGCACGGCCGTTCGATCACATTGTTGTGCCTCGTGAGACCGGATTCGGAGTGAGCGCGCTGGCTGCCGACGGGATCCAAGAGGTCTATCGCCTACTGGCGAGTGATGAGTCGCGCAATGCGCTGATCGTCGAGGATGTGCTTGTGGCGGCTATGTCGAATCGCTCGTCACTCGTGCTGACCGAACGCACGGCTCACAGGGATCTGCTCGCGGGCCTGATGTCCGAGCGACTGCCGCATGTATTCGTGCTCTCGAGCGGAGTGGGGGTGAAGAAGCGAGAGGAACTCGCCGCGATGGTGAAGGCAGTGCCAACGGGTGAGGCCACCATTCTGGTTGCCACCGGGAGACTCGTGGGGGAGGGATTTGATGATGCGCGTCTCGATACTCTCTTCCTCGCGATGCCCATATCGTGGCGCGGCACGCTACAGCAGTACGCCGGTAGACTCCACCGTCTTCACGACAACAAGAGCGAAGTGATCATCTACGACTACATCGACCCGCTGGTACCTATGCTCGCACGCATGTGGGAGAAGCGGCTACGGGGGTACCGGGCGATGGGCTACCGAGTGGAAGCCGGCGCAGAGAGTGACACGGAGCAGCACGGTTAGATGTGCGCAGCAGTAACAATCGCGTCTACTAAGTCCGACCAGCAACCCAGGACGCCCCGCCGGCAAACCGCCGGCGGGGGCGCCTGCGTGTCGCTGAGAGGAGGGGACGGCCGTGGAACCGAGTGTGGTCGTGCGCTGGGTGTCGACTGAAGGCGAGCTTCACTCAGGGGGTCTTGAACAGCTTCCTGACGCCAAGGCGTCCGCAGCCGCCTGGGTGGACGTACTAGCGCCAGACTTGGAGACGATGGATAGGCTGGCCTCTGAGTTTGGGCTGCATCCGTTGGCCGTGGAGGATGTCCTCCACTACCCGCAGCGTCCCAAGGTCGACCTGGAGGACGGTGCGGTCTTCGTCGTGTGGGTGGTTCCCGAGCTGCGGGACGGCAGGCTGATCTCGCATGAACTCGACGTCTTCGTTGGACCCCGCTCGCTGATCACCGCGCATCAGAGCCAGCTCGCGGCGATCGATGGCACGGCACAAGATGCAGCCGCACTTCTTCCTCGCGGGATCGGCTGGACAGTCCACTCGCTGCTCGATCGCGCGGTTGATGAGTTGCTGCCTGTCGTCGATCGGCTTGGAGACGACATCGACGATCTAGAAGATCGGATGCTGAAGCAGAGTAGCCATCTGCATCTTGAGGAACTGACCGCTCTGCGCCGTCTGCTTCTGCAGGTTCACCGCGTGATCGCACCGGAGAGGGATGTGCTTCGGGTTCTCGCCCGCGAGGAGGCCCTGGTGAGTCCCGAGACATACCGGTATCTTCAAGATGTGGGAGATCACCTGGCCAGAGCCGAGGATGCCGTGGAGGTCTACCGTGACGTCGCGTCGGGTGCCATGGACATCTACCTCTCGTCGGTGTCCAACCGCCTGAACGAGGTGATGAAGCAGCTCACGGTTGTGGCCACCATCTTCATGTCCCTGACCCTGATCGCGGGTATATACGGCATGAACTTCCGGCACATGCCTGAACTGACCTGGCAGTACGGCTATCCGATGGTGCTGTTGGCCATGCTTTCTGTCGCGTTCGGCATGTTCGTCTACTTCAGGAGGAAGGACTGGTGGTAGGAGAGCCCCGGAGCACCGGAGAGCAAGACGGACCCCGGGACACACAGCGGCGACACGGTCAGGTCTACACCGTCGCGAATGTCATCACTGTACTGAGGTTCGTCCTCATACCGTTCTTCTTCATCAGTCTTCTTTCCGAAGAGCCCAACTCGGACATCGCGGCGTTCGTTCTGTTCGTCGCGGCGGCATCCACTGACTTCCTGGACGGCATGATCGCGCGACGCACGGGTACTGTCACCGCTATCGGAGCGGTCATCGATCCGCTGGTAGATCGCATGCTCATCGCCATGGGGGTGCTCGGCCTCTACATCGTCGATCGCTTGCCGTTCTGGGTGGTGGTGTTCCTGGTCAGCCGGGACGTCTACCTACTGTCAGGCGCTTACTTCCTGGAGAAGAGGCATGTGAACATCCCGGTCACGCGGCTGGGCAAGGCGACCACCGCCGTGCTGTTGACGGCTTTCTCGCTGCTCATACCCGGGTGGCCAACGGTGACCCTCGGAGGCCGAGAGATGCTCGCTGCAGTTCCTGTCCTCGGAGCCGGCATGGCGCTTTCCGTGCTTTCGGCGGTTCAGTACACGGTCTTGGCGAGTCGTGCGCTTGCTGGTTCTAGAGCCGCTCGCAGCTCCTCAGCTGCTCGCGAGGGAGGCAGGCCGTGAAGGCGGTCATCATGGCCGGAGGAGAGGGCAGCAGGCTCCGTCCGCTGACTAGTCTGCGTCCCAAGCCTATGGTGCCCGTGTTCAACCTGCCGGTGATGGAGCACATTCTCGGACTGGTGAAGCATCACGGCATGACCGAAGTGGTTGCGACACTGGCCTTCATGCCGCAGGTGATCCAGGACTACTTCGGCTCGGGCGAGGAGTGGGAGGTAGATGTCTCCTACGCTCTCGAGGAGATGCCGCTCGGCACGGCGGGTTCTGTGAAGAACGCCGAACCGCTGCTGGGCGAAGAGGACTTCCTGGTCATCTCGGGTGACGCGCTCACAGACATCGACCTGACGGGCGTCGTGCGTACCCACAGGGAGAAGGGCGGACTCGTAACGATCGCCCTCAAGCGTGTTCCCGACCCGCTGGAATACGGTGTCGTGATCACGACCGAGGACGGTCGCATCGAGCGTTTTCTGGAGAAGCCGACCTGGGGGCAGGTCTTCTCGGACACGATAAACACAGGTATCTACGTCGTGGCAAGGGAGGTCCTGGACCTTGTCCCGCAGGGAGAACCGTACGACTTCTCATCCGACCTCTTCCCCAGGCTACTCGGCTCCGAGCGGGGCCTGTTCGGCTGCGTCGTGGACGGGTACTGGTGCGACATCGGGAACCTCGAGACGTACGTCCAGGCGCATCGGGACGTGCTGAACGGTCAGGCGATGGTGTACGTGCCGGGAGTCGCCGCGAGGGATGACGTGTGGGTGGGCGAGGGCACCGACATCGATGCCGGGGCCGAGATAGCCGGCAGGGTAGTCCTGGGGAAGAACGTCAAGGTGAATCCCGGGGCTCGTCTCGGTCCCTACACAGTGATCGGGGACAACTGCGTCATCGGGGCCGAAGCCGTCGTTGAGCACTCGATCGTTTGGGACGATGCCTTCGTGGATGGTGGCGCTACCGTGCGCGGGGCAGTGGTCTGTCGCGGCGTGGACGTGCGGCGAAAGGCGACCATCGAGACCGGTGTAGCGCTCGGCGACGAGGCAGTCATCGGCCATGACGCATTCGTAGGCCACGACGTGATGGTCTACCCATTCAAGCGCATCGAACCGGCGGCCGTAGTCAACACGTCGGTCATCTGGGAGAGCAAGGGCGTGAGATCGCTCTTCGGGACCGACGGCATCAGCGGCCTGGTCGGAGTGGACATAACCCCTGAGCTCGCACTGATGGTCGCCCAGGCATATGGGACGACGCTCCCTGTGGGTTCCCACGTGGTGGTGGCGCGGGACTCCAGTCGTGCCGCTCGGATGATAAAGCGGGCGATGGTGGCAGGGCTGAACTCGGCAGGTGTGAACGCGCGCGATCTCAGAGTGGCTTCTCCTGCCGTCAATCGTTTCACGACCAGAGCCACGCGCTGCGTCGGTGGCATTCACGTATGCGCGTCGCAGACGGACGTTCAGGCAGTGCAGATCCACTTCTACGGTGCCGACGGTCTGGACATACCGCCCTCGAGCCAGAAGAAGATCGAGAGGCTCTACTTCAGGCGGGAGTTCCGCAGAGCCTTCTTGGACGAAGTGGGCGAGATCATCTACCCCCCGCGCGCGTTGGAGTACTATGCCGGCGGTCTTGCCGAGGCGATGGAGGTCTGCCCCCAGGATGGTCGCAGGTCCAAGGTGGTGGCCGACATGGGCCATGGGGTAGCTTCGATAGTCCTGCCGCAGGTGTCCGCCGAGTGGAGCGCAGAGATCGTCACGTTGAACCCGTTTCCCGACGCCGAGAGAACGGCTCCTCACGCTGCGGAGCCCGAAGAGGTGGCTCTGTCCCGGGTGGGGCGGCTGATCGCGGCCTTCCAGGCCGACCTCGGCGTGCGTTTCGATCCCGCCGGAGAGGCGCTCACGCTGCTCACGCCGTCTGGGCGGACGCTCGATGGTGACACGGCCCTGCACCTGATGGTTTCGCTTTGGTGCCGAACCGACGGCAGCGGAGCACCAGTTGTGGTGCCGATCTCGGCGTCGAGCGCCATAGAGAGGATAGCCGCCCCTAGCGGGCATCGGGTAGTTCGCAGTGGCAGATCCACGTATGCGCTTTCGCATACCGCTGTGGCGGAGAACGCCGGATTCGCCGGATCGCGCAACGGCGGGTACATGTTCCCGTCCTTCCTCGCGGCGTTCGATGGAGTCATGAGTCTCGGGATTCTGATCAGGATGCTCTCGGCCACCGACGAGGGGTTGGAAGAGCTGGCAGACGCGGTGCCGCCCTCGTACCTGAGGGAGGAGCAGGTGTTCTGCCCCATCGATAGGAAGGGAGCGGTCATGCGCGCCATGACCGGCGAGGCCGGGACTGGCGCCGGGTTGACCGACGGGATACGCGTGGAGCTGGAAGAGGGCTGGGCGCTGGTCATGCCCCACCCAACCGAACCCCTGGTTGATGTGGTGGCTGAGGGAGCGGACGCGGAGTCCTCTGCAAGGGTGCTCCGCACCTATGTGAACAAGGTCAAGGAGGCCGTCTCAGCCGAGTGAGTCACTGTCCTCGCCTCATCCCGGCTCCACTCCTGGGCTGACAACCAACGTTGTGCCTGCTAGAATGCCGTGTTCAGGCAAGGAGAGGCCGTGGTAGACGATGCACTCTGTTCGATACCGGCCAGCGCTGGTAGCCATAGTCTGCGTCTTGGGCTTCATGCTCGCCACCGCTTTCAACACCCACGCCCGATCGACAAGGATCCCGCCCGAGCGCGCGGCGGACCTGGCGGGCGTCATCGACGCAATGGAGCGTCAGCGTGACGACTTGCAGCTACGTCTGGCCGGGCTCCGGAGCGAGGTGGAGGTTCTCGATCGTCAGGCTGCCGAGGACGCGGGTGTTAGGGGCACGTATGCGCGCCAGCTCGAGGAAGCCAGAAGGGTAGCGGGGCTGAGTCCCGCTAGTGGTCCTGGGATCGAGGTCACGCTCTCTGACGCGAGCAACGTCCCGGCAGGCGAGGACCCCAACGACTACCTCATCCACGACTTCGATGTCACAGCCATCGTCAACGCACTGCTGGCGGGCGGTGCTCAGGCGGTGAGCGTGAACGGCGAGCGAGTGACCTCGGCCACTTCCATCCGGTGTGCCGGGACAACCATTCTCGCAAACTCGAAGCGGCTTGCGAGTCCCTACGTCGTGTTGGCAGTTGGCGACCCCGAAGCACTGGTCGGGGCTCTGGGTGTCGATCGCGCGGCGAAGGCGCTCATCGAGGACTTCTCTGCACGCTACGGGCTTGGTGCCGCCGTGCAGCGCAAGCCTAGTCTGACCGTCGAGGCCTACCAAGGGAGTTTGCAGCCCTCATGGGCCAAGTCTGCTGAGGAAGGGGCGCGATGATCGTCCTCGCTCTTGCGCTCGCCTTGGGCGTCACGCTGGGTCTGCTCGCCAACCTCAGCGTCCCGGCGCCGTTGCTGGCCTACGTCGGCGTGGCTGTGCTCGGAGCGCTCGTCTCGTGCCTCGGGGGCATCAGGGCGAGTCTGGAGGAGACGTTCGACGACAGGGCGTTCGTCTTCGGGTTCGCCACGAACATGTTGATGGCAGGGTTGATCGTGTTCATAGGCGACCGAATAGGCGTTCGCGAGCTCTACCTCGCAGCGGTTGTCGCCTTCGGGGTGAGGATGTTCGACAACCTTGGTGGCATCCGTGCACAGCTGTCCGACAGATGGGGTTGGCGCAAGGGCGGTATTGGATCATGAGATCGCCAAAGGGCGCACTCACAGTTATCCGCGACGAATCCGTCAGAAGACTGCACGCTTCCGAGCTGGCGGTGCAGCGTCAGTTCAACCAGGCGCGGCTACTCGCCACGCTCGCCATCGGGCTGGTGCTCGTAGGCTTCTTGCTCGTTGCCCAGTGGAGGGGTACGACGACGCAGGCGAGGATCCTGGAGAGGCAGCGGCCTCAAGACATGGCACTCATCGTGCAGGAGATCAACGACGAGAACGAGGCCTTGCGCGCCGAAGCCGCCCGACTGCAGGCCCGCGTACTCGAGGGCTACCAGGCGGGAAGAGGACGCGTGGAGATGCTCAACCGTGCAGCGGAGGAACTTGAGAGTCTGCGCGTGATGGCGGGTCTCGCCGCAGCCACCGGGCCGGGCGTTGCGGTGACGATCGTCGATCAGAGAGGCGTGCTGGTGCCCCAGGACTTCGTTGACATGATCCACGAGCTGCGCTCCTCGGGAGCCGAGGCCATAGCCGTCGAGGGCATACGGCTGGGACCGAGGTCGGGCTTCGGCGGGACGCAGGGCGAGCTCACCTTGGACGGCGTGCCATTGGCGCCGGACTACGCAATAGAGGCCATCGGTGATCCGGCCAGCCTGCGGCAGGCGTTCACCCTTCCAGGGGGGCTTGGCAGTCGCCTCGAGGCCTTCGCTGGTGTCGATGTCCTGCTGGAGATCGATGACGCGATAGTCTTGTCCTCGTCGCGGCCCGCGAAGCTGGCCGGCGAGGACGAGGGATAGACAGCGATGGCCGGACGTCACGCCAAGAGCACGTACCGGGCAGCGCGCACGAGACTCGATGCCGAGGATCAGCTCGCGAACTCACCCTCCCTGCGGTCGAGGCGCCCCGTCGGGCGGGCAGCTACCGCTTGGTGGAGACAGGTTGGGCTGTTCGTGCTGCTGCTTCTTGGGACGGCTGCCGTGATCACCATCCTGGATGTCGGCGTGAGCTTCGGGCGCGTGCATCCAAGGGTGTCAGTGGGTGGTGTGTCGGTAGGTGGTCTCACGCCCAGTGGCGCCACGCAGCGTCTGGCTGTTGAGCTTGGACGCGCCATCGAAGAGCCTGTCACCGTTGTCTTCGAGAAGAAGAGATGGACCATAGATCCAAAGGCGGTAGGGGCGTCCGTCGACGCGACGGAACTGGCTGCCTCGGCATACGCTGCGGGCCGACAAGGCGGCTTGACGAGGGTAGTGGCCGATCGCGCTCTGATGTGGTTCAGGGGAGTCGACCTCCCGGCAAGCGCCATGGCAGACCCGGGTCGTCTGGACACCGTGCTCGGGGAGGTCTCTGACGTCGTAGACGTAGAGCCGAGGGACGCCTCGGTGGAGATAGACGGCACGGACGTTCGGCTTGTTCCGGCGACCGTCGGCGTGATGGTGCAGAGCGATACTTTGAAGAAGGCCGTGCTACGCGCCTTCCTTGCGGACGGGCGCAGCGTGACCGTCGATGTCGACCTCGTGCCGGTCTCGGTGACCGAGGAGGACGCGACCGAGGCATTCGAGGATGCGAAGGCCATGCTCAGCGGGCCGGTGAAGATCACCTACGAGGGCGGATCGTGGGAGTTCGGCCCTGATCGTATCGCGCGGTGGGTTAGCTTCCGCAAGGTGCGGCCGTCGCTGCCAGGGTCTGCGTCGGCGAATGTGAGTGGAATCCTGGAAGGCTCGAAGACCGCTGTCGCGGAGGCGCCGGTCGGCGTCTCTCGCAGCCGGATGATCTTGCGGGCCGAGGTTTCCGCTACGGAGCTGTCGGCCACGGTGGGAGATACGCTCAAAGAAGCGGGGCGGCCTGCAAAGGACGCTCGGTTCGTGGCCGGCGGAGGCAGCGTGAGCATCGTGCCCTCGCAGGACGGTCTGAGCCCGGACGTGGTGCTGCTCGCCAGGCATATGACTCGAGTGCTCGCCTCGTCGGAACCTCGCACGGTGGCTCTGCGTATGCGCAGGGTTGCGCCCACGCTCTCCACCGAGCAGGCGCGGGGGATGGGCATCAAGGAGCGGGTTTGCACCTACACCACCCGCTACGACCCCTCCAACAAGCCGCGCGTCAACAACATCCACACCCTGGCTGCAGCACTCGACGGTGCCCTGGTTGCTCCAGGCGCTACGTTCTCTTTCAACGGGCAGATAGGCCCTCGGACGGCCGAGAAGGGCTACCGGGAGGCACCTGCGATAGTGAACGGCAAGCTGGTCCCGCAGCTGGGCGGCGGCATCTGTCAGGTGTGCACCACGTTCTTCAACACGGTTCTGCTCTCAGGCCTGCCGGTAGTGGAGCGTCACAACCACTCCTTCTACATCAGTCACTATCCAAAAGGCCGCGACGCCACAGTCTCCTGGGGAGGGCCGGACTTCAAGTTCCGGAACGATACGAAGACGTGGTACCTGGTGAAGACAGCGTACTCGGCGTCCTCGCTGACGATCAGCCTGTACGGCACGGACCCTGGGTACAAGGTCGGTTTCGAGGCGAGCGCGTTCTCCAACGTCAAGCCGCACCCAGTGCGAGAGGTCGAGGACAATACCATGCCCGAGGGAGCACGGACGGTGATCGACTCGGGTGTTGACGGCCGGAGGATAGCCGTGACCCGCTCGGTCAAGAAGGGCGACCGCCTGGTGCGCGAGGATACCTTCGTCTCCGTGTACCGGCCAAAGGAGGAGGTCGTGCGGGTGGGCACGAAGCCGAGGTCGACCAGCCCGACGTCCACACCCACCACACCCACACCAGCAGGCGGGTAGCGAGCACTCCTCGGCGTCGGTCATCGAGAAGGGGGAGCCGTGTTCCAGCCCGAGTTGGAGACCATGTCGCGTGACCGGCTCGAGGAGATTCAGCTCGAGCGGCTTCAGGCTGTCTTGAGGCGCGTGTACGAGAGGGTGCCTCTCTACAAGGCCAAGTTCGATGAGGCCGGTCTAGCTCCAGAGGAGGTCAGGTCGCTCGACGATCTGTCGCGCGTGCCGTTCACCGTGAAGGACGATCTTCGGGCTGCCTATCCCTATGGCATGTTCGCCGTGCCCCTTCGGGACATCGTGCGTGTTCATGCGTCCTCGGGCACCACTGGTCAGATCACCGTGGTCGGCTACACGAGAGGCGATGTCGATCTGTGGGCAGACCTCATGGCACGCACGATAGCGTGCGCAGGCGGTACCCCAGACGATGTACTGCAGGTGACGTACGGCTACGGTCTCTTCACTGGCGGGCTCGGCGTGCACTACGGGTCGGAGAGGCTCGGATGCCTCACAATCCCTGTTTCGGGCGGGAACACGAAGCGTCAGGTGCAGATCCTTCAGGATTTCGAGGTCACGATCCTCGCGTGCACCCCGAGCTACGCGCTGCTGATCGCCGAGACCGCCGCGGACATGGGACTGGACATCCGCGACCTCCCGCTCCGGACGGGTATCTTCGGCGCCGAGCCCTGGAGCGAGAACATGCGGCTGCAGATCGAAGAGGCGATGGGCCTGGACGCCATCGACATCTACGGACTCTCCGAGGTGCTGGGTCCCGGTGTTGCGTCCGAGTGCGTCCACAAGCGGGGTCTCCACGTGTTCGAGGATCACTTCCTGCTTGAGATCGTCGATCCCGCCACGCTGGAGCCTGTGGCGGACGGAGATCTCGGCGAGGTTGTCTTCACTACCCTCACCAAGGAGGGGATCCCGGTAGTGCGGTATAGGACCCGTGACATGTCCCGAGTGATCGTTGGGGAGTGTCCTTGCGGGCGCACTCTCCGGCGCATAGAGCGTGTCACCGGCAGGAGCGACGACATGCTGATCGTAAGGGGAGTGAACGTCTTCCCCAGCCAGATCGAACAGGTGCTGGCTGGAGTGCCTGGAGTGGCACCGCACTACCAGTTGGTGCTCACCAAGCGCGGCTCGATGGACCACGTTGAGGTGCATGTGGAGGTGGGGCCGGACTTTGCCTTCGACGAGATCCGCGAGCTGGAGAGTTTGCAGGCAACAGTACGCCGTGAGATCGAGTCCGCTCTTGCCGTGTCCATCGCGGTCAAACTAGTAGAGCCGCGATCGATCCAGCGCACGGAGGGCAAGGCGAAGCGAGTGCTCGATCTCCGCTCCGAAAGGGGGAGTTCCTGATGGTTCAACAGCTATCGGTCTTCCTTGAGAACAAGGCCGGACGTCTCGCCGAGATGACACGCGTGCTGGGCGACGGGGGATTCAACATGCGCGCGTTGATGGTCGCGGACACGACAGACTACGGGGTTGCGCGAGTGCTGGTGGACCGCCCGCTTGCGGCGAAGGAAGCGCTTGAAGACGCAGGGTTCGGAGCCACGCTAACCCCAGTCATCGCCGTGGAGGTTCCCGACAGGCCGGGCGGACTCGCCGATGTTCTGGAGCTGATGGGTCGCGAAGGCGTGAACGTTGAGTACGCCTACTGCTTCGTCGAGCCCGGTGCCGAGATGGCCGTGGACATCTTCAGGGTAGAAGATCCCGAGCGCGCAACGAGCGTTCTGGGCGAGGCAGGTTTCGGGGTTCTCGAGGCCCAGGCGATCTACGAGGCAGACGCCGGCGCCTGAACGCCCGCGTGGCTGTCTGCCGCCTCGCCAGGGCCACCCGTCTTCTCCAGGGACTCGTCGAGGGACGAGTGGAGCTCCTGGAGACCCAGTAGGGCGTCGGGCGCGGCCATGACCTCGACACTCACGGACTCAGCCTTAGCGCCGAGCAGGTCCTGCACACCTCGCCGCAACCTGTCCCCGGCGACCAGGGCACCCTCATGCGGGGTGTGGGGGAGAACGATCAAGAACCTGCCGTCTTCAAGTCGGCCAACCTCATCGACCAGGCGGACATCATTCCTGATGTGTGAGGCGACGCCCCGCAGCACCTTACGTTGGCGCGAGGGACGCAGTTCGGCGACCAGTGAGTCGGCGATCGAGAGCAAAAGGACCGAGAACGGCGTGCCGTATCGCGTGTGCTGACCAAGCATGCTGGCGAGGGTGCGCGTGATGAAGCGCTGGTTGTAGACGTTCGTCCACTCGTCGATGCTGGTGGCATCTTCAAGTCGGGCGAAGATGTACTGGATGCGGCTGCAGAGCTCTCCGCCGAGCACGCCCACCACGGCGAAGGTCGCCGCGCGGGTGAGCACCATGACGACGACCTCGGAGGTGGCCCCATGCTCCGCCACAACCAGGGGCACTCTGAGGAGTGTGTAAAGGACAGTCGCCAGCGCCGCCGTGAGAAAGCCGCCCCTGCGACCCCAGTGGACAGCGCCGATGAGCACTCCAAGAAGCATGATCTGGCCAGCTATCTCCTCGGGCACGGGACGGCTCTTGTAGGTAGCGGCGACCGTGCCCACGATCGCTGTGCCGCCTATGCCCAGCACCAGCCATTCGAACTTGGAGTACTTCACTCTGCTCACCCTCCCGGAGGCTCGTCCTCACTAGTGACTGGGGTCGACGCAGTAGACCGTCATGTCACCCATCTGCATCTCAAGATTGCGGTCGGCCGGACACGTCTTGATCTGGTTGATGTCGAGCACCCACGGCGCGAGCTCGTCGATCGTGGCCGGTAGCGCGCCGTTGTGCTCGGCCTCGTACTGGATTAGCGCCTCGGAGAGCATGCGCTGGTTGCTCTTGCAGGCAACCTTGTAAGCCTGACGGACCGACACCACGTACGAGACGACGGCCATAGTCACCAGGGCGGAGATGACCACCATGATGACCGCCAGCTCCACCAGCGTGAAGCCGCTCTCGTCACGTCTGCGGGGTCTCAGGATCACAGTCGCCCCATCGCCTTCTCGCATCGACCCGGTCCTTCTCGGACACTATCGACCGCTTCGTGCCTTATCATGAGTCCTCAAGGCCAATTTGCCGAAGCTCCTACCTGCGTTGTTGCGATCAGGTGTGATCGGAGTCACGTGATGCGACGCCTTCGCGCCGCCCGAAGCGCCAGCCTCGGGCGTACTGCCGGACGCGCGGTGCTGTGCGTCGCGGTCAGCATGGCTACTGCCTGCTTCCCGGCTGCGGCGAACGCCGAGGTAGCCGATGTAGACAGGGTCGCCGGACGAGCGCCCGGCTCGGCCCTCGCCGTTCGCGGCGCCCCCGATGTCGAGATGCGGGCTGGGATACTCGTAACTGGGGACGGGCGCGAACTCTGGTCGCGTGCGGCAACCGGCACGACGGCGATCGCCAGTGTGACGAAGGTGATGACGGCCCTCGTGGTGCTGAAGAAGACGCGTCTCGAGGAACAGATCACTGTGCCGGCCGCAGCTTCGAGGATGGGCGAGTCTTCAGCGAAGCTGGAGCCGGGACAGGCGGTATCGGTGCGAAAGCTCCTGGAAGCGATGTTGGTTCGATCGGGCAATGATGCCGCAATGACGCTGGCCCATCACGCCGGCGGCTCGGAACCCGGCTTCGTTGCCTTGATGAATGAAGAGGCAGGCGAGCTGGGATTGGAGGACACGCAGTTCGCCAACTCCCACGGCTTGGACGAGTCGGGCCACTTCTCCTCCGCTGCCGACGTGGCCGTGCTGAGCCGTGCCGCTATGCGCGTGCCGGAGTTCAGGAGGATCGTCGGTCTTCGGCGAATCACGATCGACGGTCCCAGTGGGGAAGTCCTCATCGAGGCCTCGAACGAGTTGCTGGGGAGCTACCGTGGAGCCATCGGAGTGAAGACCGGTTGGACCGACGATGCGGGATACTGCCTCGTAGCGGCCGCCGAGCGAGGTGGGATCCAGCTGATGGCGGTCGTTCTTGGAGCTCAGGGCCCGAGGTCGCGCTTTCGCCAGGCCGAGCGGCTGCTGGATTGGGGTTTCGCCAACTACCTGGACAGGCAGCTCACTAGCGCAGGGGAGACGGCAGGTGTGGTTCCTGTTGCGGACTGGCTAGATGTCGGAGTGCCCGTCGTCGTGGCCGAGACGACGCGTGCGCCCGTGTTCGACGTGGACGGAGAGGTCACTCGGCGCCTTGCTCTGCCCAAGTCCGTGCGGGCGCCCGTCAGGTCCGGCGACAAGCTCGGGATGCTGACCCTCGTGCAGGGTGAGAGGCTCCTCGCCAGAGTGCCTCTCGTAGCGGCTGCGGATGTGCCCGAGCCCAGTCCGCTGCAGCGGTTCCGGATAGGGCTCATACGTCTATGGCGCCGACTGGCTGGGTGAGACCCCGGTGTGGAGCCGGAGCGTCGCAGCCTGCAGGCGGTCCTGAAGCTGCGGATGGCGCTATGCTGAGGCGCCAGGTATGGAATGCGGTTGCACCAGCACACTCGCGTGGGTATGTTTGCAGGCGTCACTTGGACAGGGGGATCTTCAGACACGGCAGCGTTACGGCCTAGGCGAAGGGAGAGGGGCCGATGTACCCGAAGGATCTCAGGTACTACAGAGAGCATGAGTGGGTCGCGGTCGAGGGGGACGAGGCCCTGATAGGGATATCGCACTTCGCGCAGGACCAGCTCGGCGAGGTCGTTTACGTGGACCTTCCATCCGAGGGTGATGAGGTGTCGATGGGCGATACCTTCGGTGAGATCGAGTCAGTCAAGTCGGTTTCCGAGCTCTACGCTCCTGTGTCGGGCACGATCGTCTCTGTGAACGAGGCACTATCCGACACGCCGGAGACGGTGAATGAGGACCCGTACGGCGAGGGCTGGATGATCAGGGTGGAGATGACTGACCCGGGCCAGGTTGATGCACTCATGACGGCCGAGGAGTACGAGGTCTTCGTAGCCGAGGAGGCGTAGCGTCACCTTCAGAGGCAGCCCGCAGAGGCCCCGCTCGGTCCTCGATAGCGACACGATGCGGCAGAGGAGATGATCACTCAGCCCTGGCGGCTCATCGTCGACGAGCCGGATGAGGGTCGCCACAACATGGCCGTGGATCGCGCACTGCAGGTGGCGCGCGAGACCGGCCGCTCACCGGCCACGCTGCGTCTCTACGGCTGGTGCCGTCCCACCGTCTCGATCGGCAGACTTCAGGATGCGCAAGCTGTAGACGTGGATGCATGTGCCGCGGAGCGGATACCGGTTGTCCGCCGTTCCACAGGTGGCAGAGCGGTTGTCCACGACGATGAGGTAACGTACTCGGTGGTAGCCGGCACGGAAGACGGCCTTCCCAGGAGGGTCACGGCAAGCTACCGCCTGATCGCAGGCGCCCTGACGGAAGCGTATCGCGAGTTGGGTGTAGAGGTCGCGCCGTCGCTCCGGTCCCCTCGCTCTTCCTCGGCGGCCTGCTATCTGACCGCGATGGGCGGCGATCTCGCCCGGGATGGCGTGAAGCTCTCAGGGAGTGCCCAGGTTTGGCTAAGGGATACCTGCTTGCAGCACGGCTCGATAGTCCGATCGCGCGACGTGGGACTGGAGGCTCGTGCTCTCGGCCTGGGTTCTTCAGAAAGGGCGCGATACGAAAGCTGCTGCGGGGATCTGAGAAGCATCCTCGGAACGCTGCCGAGCATGACTGACATCGAATCGGCGTTGAGGGAGGCGTTCGCCCGGGTCTTCAAGGTGAGCTTCGTGGAAGGTGAGCTCAGCGAGTACGAGCGCGAGATGGCTGCGGCGATCGAGCTAGACGCGGACTCCAGCGAACCGGATTGCCGCGCGGACGCCTCTCGCGGGACGTCACGACCCGACAGAGAAGGCTGCAGCGCACGTAAAGGTTGAGGTTTAGGAAGCGTCGGCTCTGGTACAATCGGAGCGGCCCGTATTCGGTGTTGGGGGAGGGTCTCGACATGACGGATGGCAGTGAGGACAAGGTCGAATCGGCGCTGCTCAACCTGCAAAGCAGGTCGAACGAAGAGCTGCGATCGTTGCTCAACGAGCTGTACGAGGAGGAGCAGCGCATCAGCTACCGCCGCCGGGTCCTGCACGGGAAGATAGACATCCTGCGTGCTGAGCTGGTGAGGCGGCTGAAGGACCAGCGCGAGGCTGGCGGGGACGTGATCTCCGGAGGCGACATCGATCGGCTCATAAGGATCCTGTCGAACGAGCTCAGAGGCGTGAGCGGGGTCGATGTTGCCGAGGAATCGCCCTCGGCGTCGAACGACTAGCGCGGGGATCGCCGCGCGGAAGGAGGAGCGTCGGTGGCGTCACTCTCGGAGAAGCTGCAAGCATTTCTGGACGACCTGGCTCTGGACGCTGTCGAGGAGCGGGTGGTCGACTACGTCATCCGCGAGGTTCACAACGGGCGCAGGCTCACCGACGCGCTCAAGGACCCTTACGTAAGGAACCGCCTCAGTGACGAGAAGCTCGAGCACGTCTTGGAGAACCCTGAGGTAGTGGCCGCGCTCGAAGAGCAGATAGCTAACTCGTTCCGGACCCGCGAGTTCGGCTTCGCGGACTAACGGCGGCACGCACGCGTGATGGCAAGGAGCGGCGACATGGGTCAGTGCCAGATGTGCGGCGCGGAGGTGCCCGAGGGAGTCGCGCAGTGCCCGGCTTGTGGTTCCGCGCTGGACGTGACCACCGCCTCTTTCGCCCCGGTGGAGTCTGGTTCGGTCGAACTTCCCGTGCTGGAGGGAGCCGAGGGTCCGGTTCTCGTTGTCTACGGCGGCAGGGAGGCCGGGGAGCGGTTCTATGTGGACCGGCCCGCGCTAACGATCGGGAGGGATCCGAACAGCGATGTGTTCCTGAACGACGTGACTGTGTCGAGGTCCCATGCTGTGGTGCGCCTTGAGGAGAGCACGGTATCCATCGAAGACTCCGGCTCGCTAAACGGCACCTATGTCAACGGTGCACGTGTCGACAGGGCACTTCTGCGCGACGGTGACATGGTCCAAGTCGGGACCTTCCAGATGGTGTTTCTTGCCGGAGGCGAGAGCTAGATGAGCGCCAAGGCTAGAGAGCACATGACGATCGGGCAGGTGACCGAGCGTCTGGCCGAAGCATATCCAGGTGTCAGCATCTCCAAGCTGCGCTTTCTCGAGGACGAGGGCCTCATCTCTCCAGAGAGGAGTCCGGGAGGGTATCGCAAGTACTCGGCATCCGACCTGGCGAGAATAGAGCTGGTGCTGAAGCTGCAAAAGGAGCACTTCCTCCCGCTGGCAGTTATCCGCGAGAAGCTGAAGGAGTACGACCACGGGAGGCTTCCCGCCGAGTTGAGGGATTCAGCTCCTGTGAAGGCGCAGCCGGTTGCGCTGCCGCTCGAAGAGGCCGAGATGGTCCCGCTTGACGACGCGCCAGGCTCGCTGGGCCTCCCTGTTTCGTTCATACGCGAGCTTGCCGAGTTCGGCCTGGTGAGGATCGAGGGAGGAGAAGAAGCGCCCGAGGAGCTGTCGCGCGCTGACGCGGCCGTGGCTCACGCGTGCTGGGACTTGAGACGCTTCGGAGTTGAACCCCGTCATCTGCGGATGTACCAGACATTCGTTGAGCGCGAGGCGGCGCTCATGTCTCAGATACTAATGCCGGCGTTTCGCCACCGCACGCCCGAGACTCGTCAGAAGCTCGTGGATGCGCTCGGCGAACTGACGACGCTCACTGAGCAGCTGAAGCGGCTGCTGCTGCACCGTGCCATGACTGACACGTTCGAGGACGTCGTGTAGGAGAACATGCCAGACGCGACGGATGACCGCACTTGCGAGCTGCCTTGTTCCGAACGGGTCGCCGCCATCGACTTCGCCCATCCTAGCGAGCGAGTGGCTGCCCAGATACTCGACTTCTACCGGATACGCTGGGAGTACGAGCCCACGTCGTTCCCGATCGAATGGGACTCGCAGGGGAACGTGATCGCGTATTTCACGCCGGACTTCTACCTGCCCGACCTGGCCGTGTACATCGAGCTCACAACGATGAGCCAGAAGCTCGTCACGAAGAAGAACCGGAAGGTCAGGCGGATGAAGGAGCTCTACCCCGAGGTGAACGTCAAGATCTTCTACCAGAAGGACTTCCGAAACTTGCTGCTCAAGTTCGGCATCCCGACCGTCGCTCGCGGACAGGAACGCGGCGGCGGTCTCGACGTCGCTAAGGAGGACGGGCGCGGGTGACCGATTTCGAGGTAGTGCCCCCGGGACTTCCTGATGAGGTTGGAGAGATCATCGCCTCGGCATCGGCCATCGAAGACACCGTGCGACGGATCGGACAGGCCATAACCGAGGACTACTGCGAAGCGCCGCCGACGCTGGTGACGGTCCTCCGAGGCGGGCTGTTCTTTCTGGCGGATTTGTGTCGCAGGGTGGACCTTCCCGTCCGACTGGACTTCATGGCGGTCTCGGCCTATACGGCGGGGAAGGGTGGGGTGGTACGCATCACGAAGGATCTGGATGATCCGATCGAGGGGGTGCCGGTCATAGTTGTGGAGGACATAGTCGACACGGGACTCACTCTGAACTATCTGCTTGGCGTATTGCGGTCACGGGAGCCCGCGAGCCTCGAGGTGTGCGCGTTGCTCGACAAGGACGTGCGCAGGATCGTGGACTTGCCGATCCGGTACCGCGGGTTTCGGATACCGGACAAGTTCGTTGTCGGATACGGGCTGGACCTGCGGGGCACCCTCCGCAATCTCCCGTACGTGGCGACGCTTCGAGAGTCCGCTCTAGCGCCGTGATCCGGAGGCTCTCATACGCCGCGGGCTCACTCCTAGCGCTTCTCGCCATGGGCACATTCGGCTACGCGGTGATAGAGCGCTGGTCGTTCTTCAACGCGCTCTACATGACTGTCATCACCATCGGAACGGTGGGCTTTCGCGAGGTTCACGACATGAGCGAGGCCGGCCGCGCGTTCACTCTGTTACCACTACGTAGTTGCCGGCATGGGCAGGGTGGGGTCGGTTGTCGCACGTATGCTCGCGGACGACGGTGCCCGCTTCGTCGTCATCGATCAGGCCGAGGATGCGGTGGAGGCGGCCAGGCAGAACGGCTGGCTGGCGGTTCAGGGCGACGCAACCGATGAGAGAGTGCTTCGGGAGCTCGGAGTGGACAGGGCGAGGGGGCTGCTGACCGCCTTGGACACCGATGCCGACAACACCTTCGTGACACTTACGGCTCGCACCTTGAGCCCAGACATCTTCATAGTGGCCAGATCCTCGGCCGAGGGTTCGGAGGCCAAGCTCAGAAAGGCGGGGGCGAATCGCGTCATGACGCCCAGCGTGGTGGGCGGGTGCCGGATGGCGACGATGATGCTCCCCCCCGTCGTTGCCGACTACCTCGATCTCGTCACCCACGGTGACGGCGTGGAGTTCCGCCTGGAGGAGGTGTCT
>CAZWGV010000011.1:21007-47135 GCA_964633595.1 uncultured Coriobacteriaceae bacterium
CTGGGTACGCCCAGTCAGCTTGCCGCGCTGCAGGAAAAGATGTGAGCCGGAGGTGCGGCGACATGGGCAGTTGTGTCAGCGTGTGACGGGCAGCTCGCTCGCGCCGAGCGGCGTCGCGAGAGAGCCGACGAGAGAGAGGGAGAGTGAAGTGACTGACCTCGAGACCTACATCCGAGATATCCCCGACTTCCCCAAGGAGGGGATAGTCTTCAAGGACATCACACCCTTGCTGGCGAGCCCCGAGGGTTTGCGGCGCGCCATAGACCTGATCGCCGAGGCTTACACGGGCAAGGGAGTGACCAAGGTGCTCGGTGCTGAGGCACGCGGCTTCATCCTTGGCGGCGCGCTTGCGTACACGCTAGGCGCCGGCTTCATCCCTGCACGCAAGCCGGGCAAGCTTCCGTGGGATACGACGAGTGCGTCCTATGAACTCGAGTACGGGATGGACTCGCTGGAGATGCATGCAGACGCTGTGGGCCCGGACGATACAGTGCTGGTGATAGACGATGTTCTGGCCACTGGCGGGACTGCTGCAGCAAAGGCGGAGCTGGCTAGGAGGTCGGGTGCGACCGTTGTGGGGTTCGCCTTCCTCATCGAGTTGGACTTCCTCGGCGGCCGTGCCAAGCTTGGTGATACACCTATTGTGTCCCTGATCCACGTGCAGTGAACTGTCCGCCAGCGGTCCGGCTGAAGCATATCCCCTGCTAGGGCTCCGGTTCGGGTTCGACTATCTCCATAGTCACCGGCTCTACGCCCGAGAAGCCGAGAGCCCGCGCTGCCGCGCGGGACAGATCGAGGTCCCTGCCATTGATGAACGGTCCCCGGTCAGTGACCTGGACCACGACTCGGCGACCAGCCCGCGAGAGGGCGAGATAGGTGCCGAACGGAAGTGACCGAGAGGCGCAGGTCAAGTCCTCCTGGTTGAACACCTGACCTGATGCCGTTCGCCGTCCGTGGAACTGATTGCCGTACCACGAGCAAACCGCCCTGGACGCCCCGCCGATCACCCTGTACCGCTTGGGCTGGTAGTAGGCGACCCGGTAAGGTTCGTCGTGCTGCGCGACTTCGGCGAGTTCCTGGCGCACTACCTCGCTCAACGGGATGGAGCTGTCCATCCACGCCTTTCTCGAACGCGCGTGCTCAGCGCGCCTAGCGGTGATCAGCCGCCGTGAGGATTCAGTGAGGGTGTCGATGATGAGTCTTTGCTCGGCCAACGCGCGACGCAGACGCTCGAGCCGGATTCGGCGGATCTGCCGGAGGGAGAGCTCGTGCAGCTTCAAACCCTCCAGAACGCTAGCCTGATGGGCCGCTTCTGCTCGAGTTACCACCGCGTCTGTGACCGCGCGGTTGTCGAGTTCGGTTATTCGCGCCGCGATGCTCAGGCGGGTCAGCAGGTCTGGGAGGGAGCTGGCCTCCAGCAGAATGTCCAGCGCCACGGCATCGCCGTTCTTGTAGATGCCGATGATCCGGCGGGACAGCTGTTCGCGAGCCGACTCGAGGTCGTCGGTCGCAACATCGACGACCTGCTGCTGCTCGATGAAGGTCAAGGTCAGCGCTTGCAGTCGCGAGTCCAGGGATACAAGCTCTGACTCCAGGTCAGCGATTTCGTCCTCGAGCTTCAAGGCTTCGCTCGTGGCCAGGTCGATAGCGTCACGCGTCGAGGCGTCCATGCGGTGGTAGTGCGGGATCTCGACTTGCTGGTTGGCTGCGGCGCAAGCGGTGCATTCGGCCGAGGGTTCCGGGGATGCCAGGGCACCGGGAACGAAGACCGCGACGCTCGCCAAGAAGCACGCAACGGCGATCAAGCCCCGAGTATGCCGAACCCCCTTGGACACCTTCCCCCTCCGTGCTGGCGCCTTTGCGCCGGTAGTGACCCTGTATGGTATCATTTCGGCATGGCTCGGCACCCGCTAGAGCCCGTTTCGGCGATCAGTCTCCGACGTAGAACCGTCGCAGCAACGGAGGCTCGGTGCGACATCACCCACTAATCGTCGCCGCTCTCGCAGCCACTCTGGCGACCACTCTGCTCTCCTCACCTGCGGATGTTCCGGCGGCGCCAACTGAGGCTACGAATCCGGCTATCGAAAAGAAGCGCGCGGAGGCCGAACGGGTACGCGAGACCCTGGAGGACATGGGTGCCGCTCTTGAAGCCCAGGTAGAGGAGTACAACGGGATCGACGAAGCGCTCCGGGCTACCAGGGAGCGTTCGCGAAAGACCCGCGCCCAGAGGACCCAGGCTGCTGAGGATCTCCTCCGCTCTCAAGAGCTGCTGGGGGAGAGGGCGGCCGGTATCTACAAGAGCGGCTCGGTCCCGTTCGTCGACGTGCTGTTCGGGACGACGTCATTCGCCGACTTCCTCACCCGGCTCGAGATCCTTGCGCGGGTCGGCAGGCGCGACGCCGCACTGGTGTCGTCGGTACGCGATGCCGAGCGTCGACTGCAAGACTTGGAGCGGGAACTGGCCGCCAGGGATTCGGAACAGGTTGCTCTGCGTGACCGGGCGGAGATCCAGCGCGAGCGCATCGAGGGCGCGATGAGCGAGCGCAAGGCGTACATGCGCGCTCTCGACGAGGAAGTCCGCCGCCTGGTTGACGAGGAGAGGCAGAGGCAAGAGGAGCTTGCGCGCGAGCGAGCGCGCAAGGCCGCTGAGGCCGCGCGGCGCCGGGCCGCCGAGGCTGCCACACGAACTCGGTCCGACGCGGCTGCCGCGGCTGCGGCGAACCTCGCAGCAGGTGAGAGTCTCAGCGGAGTGACGCTCGCTGCAGGGGGAGGACGCTCCGGGGTTGTCGAGGTGGCACTGCGATACCTTGGCGTCCCGTACGTCTGGGGAGGCTCGACTCCGTCGGGCTTCGACTGCTCGGGGCTCACCCAATACTGCTACCGCGAGGTGGGTGTGGAGCTTCCAAGAACGAGCCGCTCGCAGTATCAGGTCGGAGCTCGCATATCGGCTGACAGATTGGACCTGCTCGTCGCGGGCGACCTCGTCTTCTTCGGCTACGATGCCGATCCGGGAGCGATTCACCACGTAGGTATCTACGTTGGGGGAGGGGACTTCATCCACGCACCTCAGACGGGTGAGAGCGTGCGAGTGGCCTCTCTTCAGGAGCGCATCGACAAGCGCGGGGACTACGTGGGTGGCACTCGGCCGTAGAGCGCCTGCGGCCCTAAGTCCGGGCGGCAGACTCCGTCCACGTGCCAAGGACCGCCGCTGACGGGTTGCCGACGCGCTGTTCTCCCAGCTTGTGCTATCATCCGGGCCATTCCGTGACCCCCTCTCAGGTATCCAAGGAGGACGTGAATGGGGCGTGAGTTCCTCTCAGGAAACGAAGCGGTTGCCCGTGGCGCATGGGAGGCGGGCGCAGTCGTCGGCACCGGCTATCCGGGAACGCCCTCAACCCAGACACTCGAGCGGTTCGCTGAGATGGAGGGTGTCTACGCCGAGTGGGCGCCTAACGAGAAGGTAGCTCTGGAGGTTGCTGCGGGCGCAAGTCTCGCGGGTGCGCGCGCGCTGGTTACGATGAAGCACGTGGGCGTTAACGTCGCGGCCGACCCTCTGTTCACGCTCGCATACACTGGCGTCGGCGGAGGACTGGTTCTGCTCGTTGCCGATGATCCCGGCATGCACTCGTCTCAGAACGAGCAGGACACGAGGAACTACGGGCCCTTCGCCAACATCCCCGTCCTGGAGCCATCCGACAGCCAGGAGGCGCTCGACTTCACGAAGATCGCCTTCGACTTGTCCGAGCGATGCGACCTCCCAGTGATCGTGCGGTCCACCACGCGGGTCGCCCACTCTAAGGGACTGGTGAGTGCCGGGGAGAGGCAAGCGCGGGATGCCGGGGCGTATGAGTCGGATCCCGCCAAGTGGTTGATGATACCTGCCGCTGCTCGCGCTCGTCGGGTGGACCTCGACAAGAGACTCGAGGAAGCAACCGCGTGGGCTGAAGGCTGGGACGGCGTCCGAGTCGAGATGCGAGACCCGTCGCTCGGCGTCGTAACCTCTGGGATCAGCTATCAGTACGTGCGGGAGGCACTTCCGGAGGCCAGTGTGCTGAAGCTGGGTGCGGTGTTTCCATTGCCCGAGAGGGCCATCTGCGAGTTCGCCTCCAGCGTTGAGCGTCTTGTCGTGGTCGAGGAGGCCGATCCCTACCTCGAGCGCGGCCTGCGGGCCATGAGACTGAAGGTCGACAAGTCCACTCTGCCGCCTCATGGAGAGCTCTCACCAGGGAAGGTCGCCGCAGCCTTCGGTAGCTCGACGCTTGAGGGTCGCAAGGCCGCAGAAGGACTCCCTCCGAGACCGCCAGTCATGTGTCCGGGCTGCCCGCATCGGGGCGTCTTTCACGTGCTACGCAAGCTCCGCGCGGTGGTGACTGGCGACATAGGCTGCTACACGATGGGCTCACTGCCGCCCCTGTCAGCCATGGATACGTGCGTCTGCATGGGGGCTGGTGTCGGGATGGCGCACGGTATGACGCTTGTGGGCCAAGAGGGCCGAGGGCCAGTGGTAGGAGTGATAGGGGACTCGACATTCGCTCACTCCGGCATGACTGCGCTGCTGGACATCGCCTACAACCGAGGCAGCGCTATGACGCTGATACTGGACAACCGCGTGACTGCGATGACTGGCCATCAGGAGAACCCGTGCAGCGGGAGAACGCTGCAGGGTCGACCGGCCCCGGAGCTCGATCTGGAGGCGCTGTGCGGTGCCATGGGCATCTCGGAGGTCGCTGTTGTTGACCCGAACGATCTCGAAGCGACCGAGGTCGCGATACGTGCGGCCATCGGCACGAGTTCACCTTCTGTAGTGGTTGCCAAGGCTCCCTGCGCCCTCCTGATCAAAGAGAACGAGCAGCCGTTTGCGGTGGACGAAGAGGCCTGCACAGCGTGCGGAGTCTGCATCAAGCTGGGGTGTCCTGCCATCGGAACGCTACCTTCGGGAGAGGCATCCGTAGACGTCGCGCTCTGCGCGGGATGCAAGCTGTGCGTCCAGGTATGCCACTACGACGCGATAGTCCTCACCGGTCCAGCCTGCGACATTGGGAGTCCCCGATGAGTGTCACCACGGTCATGCTCGCCGGAGTTGGAGGACAGGGGACCATTCTGGCTGGCGACGTCCTCGCGAGGGTTGCCGTAGCTGAAGGCCTGGATGTGAAGCTGGCCGAGGTTCACGGGATGGCCCAGCGAGGTGGCTCTGTTGACACCGTGGTGCGCTTCGGGGATACCGTGCTCTCTCCCATAGTGGACGTTGGCGGTGCCGACCATCTGGTCGGATTCGAGATGATCGAGGCGGCCAGACGGCTGCCGTTCTTGTCTTCCACCGGTCGTCTGCTGGTCAGCTCGCGCACGATGGACCCGCTCCCGGTCCTTATCGGCCTGGCTCCTCCCGTCACCGATCTTGAGGGCGTTCTGGCCTCAGAAGGGGCGATCTTCATAGATGCGGAGGCGTTGGCGTGCGAGGCTGGTGACACTCGCTCGGCCAATGTGGTGTTGCTGGGAGCGCTGTCAGTCGCCCTGGACTTCGCCGAGGAGACATGGCGAGACGTCATCGAGCGACGCGTTCCCGCAAGGACAGTGGAGATAAACCTCCGCGCGTTCGCGCTGGGAAGTGAGGCGTGCAAGGAGAGGGAGTGCATGGGATGAAGGTTCGCCAGCTTTCGGTCTTCATCGAAAACAAGGCGGGTCGCGTCAGTGAGGTGACCGGCCTACTGGGGGACGCCGGTGTGAACATCAGGGGCTTCTCGGTATCCGATACGGCTGACTACGGCATCCTGCGCCTGGTTGTCGACCAGCCGGAGCAGGCCCGTGATGCGCTAAAGGGCGCTGGATTCACGGTACGAGAGGATGAAGTCATCTGCATCGCTCTGCCGGACACACCGGGCAGCCTTGCGAATGTGCTGAAGGTCGTCTCGGACGCCGGAGCGAACATCGAGTATGTGTACTCACTTGTCTCCACCTACGTGGTGGTCAACGTGGCCGACGCGGATCGCGCCATCTCCCGACTCGAGGGGTCGCCGGTCCGTTTGGTATCGCAGGAAGAGATAGCGCAGGCAACACGATGAAGGGGTGAGGAGGGTATGGGAGTTCGGATGCGGCATGTGGTTGCGGCGGCGGTAGCCGTCGCGCTCGTCGCGTCGCTGCTCGCACTTGGGGGCTGCGGCGAGGAGGAGACGACCGGACCGGCAACAGGGGAGCCCTACAAGATCGGTGCGGTTGTCTCTGTGACGGGGGTCTACGCGGGACTTGGCGGCCCTGAGAAAAATACTCTCGAGATGGAGGTCGCCCGCATCAATGAGGCCGGAGGTGTGCACGGTCGGCCTATCGAGGTGATCATCGAGGACGATGCGACCGACGAGGAGAAGGCTGTGCAGGCGGCCACCAAGCTCGTAGATCAGGATCAGGTCCTTGCGATCATCGGCGCCACAGGTACCGGTCAGTCTATGGCGATCCGGGACATCGTGACGCAAGCGGGAATCCCGCAGCTCTCGATGGCGGGCGGAACGGTTATCACAGCGGACTTCGACCCGTTGGTCTTCCAGACGCCGTGGTCGAACACGATCGTGGTGCCGTTCGCGCTGCAGCACGTGAAGGACGAGGGCATCACCAAGGTCGGTCTGATCACGGATAGCGGCGGCTTCGGTAAGGATGGTCGCGCGGTTATCCAGGAGAACGCTCCGAAGTTCGGCATCGAGCTAGTGGCCGACGAGCAGTTCAACCCCGGCGACACGGACATGACTGCTCAGCTGACGAAGATCAAGGACTCCGGCGCCGAGGCCATCTTGATGTGGTCGGCTGGGAGTGAGGCCGGCACCGTTGCCAAGAACAGGCAGCAGCTCAACATCGAGCTGCCGCTCTACGGAAGCCACGGCAACGCCCGCAGGGAGTTCATCGAGGGCGCCGCGGAGGCTGGCGACGGATTCGTGTTCCCGGCCGGCAAGGTGCTCATCCCTGAGGCGTACGGCGAGGGAACACCCGGCTTTGACGTGGCGACGAAGTTCATCGATGACTACACGGCGGAGTTCGGCTCGGCGCCCAACACGTTCGCGGGCCACGCGTACGACGCCCTCTACATCATCGTCGAGGCGATGAAGCGCCTCGAGGAGGACTTCACCGCTGCCGAGCTTCGCGATGAGATCGAGAAGACGAGCGGCTGGGTTGGCATCGGCGGGACATTCACCTTCTCGGCGAGTGACCACAACGGTCTTACCGAGAACGACCTCGTCATGTACAGGGTGACCGGCGGCGATTGGGAGCTGGTCGAGTAGAGTCCTACATCGGATCGCTCGGTTTACCGACGGTCAGCGGCCCGCGGCGGCGAGTACAGGTCGCTGCGGGCCGCGCCCTGTGGAGGGAGTTCCGGGCGTTTGAGCGCTGATACTCTGCTTCAGTTCGTCATAGCGGGCATGAAGAACGGCTCGATCTACGCGCTGATGGCGCTGGGGTTCACGATCATCTTCGCAGCCACCGGGGTCATCAACTTCGCGCAGGGCGAGTTCTTCATGTTGGGAGGCATCACGGCAGCCTACCTGCACGTCGCGCACTCTCTGCCCCTGCCTCTGGCGTGCGCAGCCGCGATCACCGTCACGGCGGCGATAGGCGTGATCTTCGAGACGCTGGCTATCCGCCCTCGAAAGGACGGAGATCCGCTGGCGCTCATCATCATCACCGTGGGTGGCTCCATCCTGCTGAGCTCTTTGGCAAGACACTTCTTCGGCCCCGACCCACTGTCCTTGTCGGCCTTCAGTCAGGGTGGATCTGTGAAGGTGGCCGGAGACGCCATCGTTGACCGGCAGACTCTATGGATATGGGGCATCACGGCCGTCACAGTAGTCGGTCTCGCCGTTATGTACTCGCGTACGTCACTCGGCAGGGCCATGCGTGCCACTGCGGTCGACCGGCAGGCCGCCCGACTGATGGGAATCGATACGACGCGCGTTGTGACCGTTGCGTTCGGGCTCGCGGCTGCTCTGGGTGCCGTCGCCGGTGTGGCAGTCACCCCGCTCACGCAGTCGGCGTTCGACGTTGGTGCGCCTATGGGCGTCAAGGGCTTCGCAGCGGCCATCCTCGGCGGACTGGGCAATCCCGTGGGAGCGGTGGTCGGCGGCCTCGTGCTCGGGCTGATCGAGAGTCTCACGACCGCCTTCCTGTCGTCGACGTACAAGGACGCTGTCTCCCTTGTGGTGCTGCTGCTCGTCTTGTTCGTCAGGCCTCAGGGCATGTTCGGGCGAGCCCAAAAGGAGAAGGTGTAGGGGTGCGCTGGACCGGCAGGGCAGCCGCCATCGCTGCGGGTACGGGAGTCGTCGCGCTACCGGTCTTTGTCAGCGACCGGTTTCTGCTGAAGGTGCTCACTTTCGCGGGAGTCGACGTGATCGTGATCACGGGGCTGGCGCTCCTCTTCGGGTACGCCGGACAGATATCCCTGGGACACGCCGCTTTTGTTGGCATCGGAGCGTACACGTCAGCGATCACGACTGTGACTCTGGGGTGGCCGTGGCTTGCCGGGGTACTGAGCGGCATGGTCGTGGCCGCGATAGGCGGATTCCTGCTCGCCCTGCCGAGTCTGCGCCTTCGCGGTCACTACCTGGCGATGGCCACGCTAGGCTTCGGACAGATCATGTTCATGGTCGTGCGTGAGGCCGAGTCACTCACGGGCGGACAGAACGGCTTTCGTGGGATCGGTCCGGCGGAGCTGTTCGGCTACGAATTCACGGGCCCGAGAGCTTTCTACTGGCTCGTGTGGGTTCTTGCGCTGGGCGCCCTGCTCCTGGCTAGGAACATCGTTGGCATGCGGCCAGGACGTGCGATGCTCGCGCTGCACGGATCGGAGCAAGGCGCGATGGCCTCCGGTGTCGACATCACCCGGGTCAAGGTTCAGGTATTCACGGTCTCTGCAGTCCTGGCGGGTATGGCTGGGGCTCTCAAGGCCCACATGGTGGGCTTTATTTCGCCGTCGCTGTTCGCACTGCACGACTCGGTGGAGTACGTGGCGAAGACGATAGTCGGGGGCACGGCGTCCCTGGCGGGTCCGGCAGTGTCGGCGGTGGGATTCCGGTTGCTCGAGGACGTCGATGCCGTGATCCCGGGCCTGCCCGACGCGGTGGCCAAGACCATCGAAGCGTGGCTCGCAGACATATACGGTCTCACCATCATAGTGGTCATGCTATTTGCCTCCCGGGGCATCGCTGGGCTGCTGAGGCGCCTAGCTCAGCGCGCCCGGGGTCGCCCGCAGGGGGAGGGGCCGTGAGTCTGCTCCAGGTGCAGGAGGTCACCAAGAGGTTCGGCGGTCTTGTGGCCGTCGACTCGGTGTCCTTCGATGTCCATGAGGGGACGATCAAGGGGCTTATCGGACCGAACGGTGCGGGCAAGACGACGCTCTTCAATGTTCTCACCGGCTTTGAGCAGCCGGACAGCGGTAGCGTGCGCTTCGATGACGTGGCGATTCGGAGGACCGATCCTCACCGGATCGTCAAGCGCGGGATTGCCAGGACCTTCCAGAACACGAAGCTGTTCGAGGAGATGAGCGCCCTGGACAACGTGCTGGTGGGCGGTCACACCAACGGGCGCACAGGCTTGGTCTCCGCCTCTCTCTGCTTGCCCTGGACTCGGAAGGAAGAACGCCTGGCGCGCGAGGAAGCGACGAGACTGCTCGGCCTTGTCGGGTTGGAGCATGCAGCCGAGACGTCCGCCGCCGACCTCCCGCACGGGCTCCGACGCTTGCTCGAGATAGCTCGGGCTCTTGCGACAAGACCGAGGATGCTGCTCCTCGATGAGCCCGCCGCCGGACTCAACTCGGCGGAGACGGATGGGTTGGCGCACGTCCTCTATAGGATTCGCGACGCAGGCGTGACGTTGGTCGTCGTTGAGCACGACATGGCGTTGGTGATGGAGGTTTGCGACGAGATAGTCGTGCTGAGCGAAGGTCGCAAGATCGCTGAAGGACCACCTCGGCTCATTCAGAAGGATCCGGCTGTGATCGAGGCCTACCTCGGCGAGGAGGACGAAGATGGCCTCGTCTGACCCGGTTCTCGAGGTCCGAGGTGTCGTTTCCGGCTACGGGCATGTGCGCGTGCTGGACGGACTCGACCTGCGGGTGCACGAGGGCGAGGTTGTTACCCTTATCGGCGCGAACGGAGCCGGCAAGTCGACTCTTCTCAAGACGATCGCCGGGCTCATCCCCTCGTGGGAGGGCGCGATCATGCTGCGCGGGACCGACATCGGACGACTGCGGGCCGAGAAGATCGTACCCCTCGGGCTTTCCTTGGTGCCCGAGGGGCGTATGCTATTCGGCCCCATGAGCGTGGCCGAGAATCTGGTGCTTGGCGCCTACAGCAGTCGCGGAAAGCAGAAGGACGCTCTGACCGAGCAGATGGACACCGTGTTCGCGCTCTTCCCGGTTCTGCGGGAGCGCTCTAGGCAGCCGGTGGCAACCCTATCAGGCGGCGAGCAGCAGATGCTCGCGATCGGGCGCGCGCTGATGGCGCGCCCCAGCGTTCTCTTGCTCGATGAGCCGTCTCTGGGACTCGCGCCTCGGCTCATCAGGGAGATATTCGAGGTGCTCGAGGAGTTGCGAAGCCGAGGACTGACCATTCTGCTGGTAGAGCAGGACGCGAGACTCGCGCTCAAACACGCCGACCGGGGGTACGTGATGCGTACGGGCCGGGTGGTGCTGAGCGGGAGTTCCGAGGAACTCCTGGCCAACGATGACGTGCGGCTCATCTACCTTGGTGCGTGGCACGGCAAGGAGTAGAGGAGGCGGGGATGCCAGTGTGGGACCCGTGGTACGAGACTATGACTCGGGAGTCGCTGGAGGAGCTTCAGCTTCGCCGGCTGCGATCCACTGTCTCGTGGGTTTGGGAGCGCGTTCCCCACTACCGCGAACTGCTGGAGGAGCGCGGCATGCGTCCGCGCGACCTCAAGAGCCTGGAAGACGTCCGCTCCCTCCCGTTCACGGACAAGACGGCACTGCGCGACACGTATCCATTCGGGCTCTTCGCCGTGCCCCTGGAGCAGGTCGTAAGAGTCCACTCGTCGTCGGGCACGACCGGCAAGCCCATCGTGGTCGGCTACACGAAGAGCGACATCAGCGCTTGGACGGAGTGCACCGCACGGATCGCCTCTGCGGCCGGCGTGACCGAGAAGGACCTCGTGCAGATAGCCTTCTTGTACGGCATGTTCACGGGGGGATGGGGGATGCACTACGGCGCCGAGCGCATCGGGGCTACCGTCATACCAGCCGGCAGCGGGAATACCGAGCGGCACATCATGCTCATGCAGGACTTCGAGACAACGGCCCTGGTTTCGACGCCGAGCTACGCGCTTTACCTGGCCGAGGTGGGGGAGAAGATGGGTGTGGACTTCTCTGAGCTCCCGCTTCGGGTGGGTCTGTTCGGCGCGGAGCCCAGCGGTGAGGGCATGCGAGACGAGATCCAGCGGCGGCTTCACATCCGAGCGACCGACAACTACGGCCTGTCCGAGGTTATGGGTCCTGGTGTGTCTGGCGAGTGCGAGTGTCAATGCGGATTGCACATCAACGAGGACCACTTCTTGTGGGAGGTAGTGGACCCGGAGACCGGAGAGCCCCTCGGAGAAGGGGAGGAGGGGGAGATCGTCTTCACAACCCTAACCAAAGAGGCGTTCCCTGTGCTGAGGTATCGCACACACGACCTCACAGCAGTCACGACCGAGCCGTGCAAGTGTGGCCGCACGCTCGCGCGCATGAGCAAGGTCCGCCAGAGGACTGACGACATGCTCATCATCAGGGGCGTGAATGTGTTTCCGAGTCAGGTTGAAGACGTCCTGTTCGGAATCGAGGGGGTTCAGCCTCATTACGTCATCGTGGTCGACCGGAAGCATGGCATGGACGACCTGGAAGTGCGCGTCGAGGTGGCCGAGGAGATATTCTCGGATGTGATGGCCGACATGGTCGCCTTCAAGCAGCATGCCGAGGAACGACTACACGCCGTTCTGGGCCTGAACGCCAAGGTCACGCTGGTGGAGCCTGGTACCATAGAGCGGACGGCGGGGAAAGCCACACGAGTGGTCGACAGGCGCGAGTTGGACTGAGAGGCCCCGGTTCGGAGGTCGATCTAGCGTGGCCGACAACTCGTACGCAATACTCGCGGGTTCAGCTGTCATCCTGGCGCTCGGTATCGGGCTGAGCCTGCTCCTGCGGCGTAGGTGGACTCGGGGGTACGTTGTGATGCTCAGCGCGCGTCTGGAGGCGATAGCGGCGGCTCAGGCCCTTGTTGAGAAGACCGTGACACAGATGCGGGCCGCCAGTGAGACCGAGCGGACGCTATTCGCATGCGAGAGCGACCGTGAAGAGAGGCGGGCACTGGCGGAAGTGGGCTCCCGCATGAGGCTGGAGGGCGAGGAGCTCGTGACGATGGCTCTGCCGCGGGAGCTGTGGAGCGCCGCTGAACTGCTCGCCAAGGCGGCTGAGACGCTGGCTCAGGAAGCAGGGCGGGTTGCATCGGCTTCTTCTTCACAGGAGGTTCTGAAGTCGCTGGACGTGCTGGACATCGACTTGATCGGCCGAGAGGTCGCTAGCGCCGAGGGGGAGATTCGTCGGCTCTGCGCGCGCTACGGGTGCGAGGAGGCGTCCGTTTACGGCGGGGGGATGTACGTATGAGTTCCGCCCCGCGACCCCCACGCCCCCTGCGTGCTCTCCTGGCGGTCGTAGGCTTGCTGGTCGTCTCAGGCATTCTGTGCAATGCCCTTGGGGACTATCAGCAGCGGAGGATGGGCGAGGCCGACGCAGGAGGTTCATCGGACTCCTCGGCGACTCCGAGCACTGAGGCCACACCCCAATCGGGTACGCCTACCGAGACGGGTGCCGGGACTCCGGCTGCCGAGGGCGAGGCTGCCGTTGACGAGGTCGTCGTCGCTATCGACGGGCTGAACTTCCGGAGAGAGGCCCGAGCGAACGGCCCCGTGATCCGCGGCCTTGACGCCGGCGAGCGGCTGAAGCTGCTGGAGAAGGTGTCGGGCTGGTACCGAGTGCGAGACGCTTCCGGAGTGGAGGGCTGGGTGTCCTCGAACCCGGAGTACACTACGCTGAGCGAGCGCTAGGGCTGAGGTAGCGGCTCATAGGGGGGGACAGATGGCTGGAAGGGCATTCGGAAACGCGAGCGACTACTACCGTTTGAGGCTCATCCATCTCGATCAGGGCGAGGGTCCGGATCTGGACTGGCGCGACGACATTCTCTGGAGGGAGCCACCGGCTGCGGTCCCCGAGGAGCGGCTCGTCTATCGGATCGAAGCTGTGGACCTCGATGACGAGGATCACGTGATCAAGCTGGCGCACTTCGAGGAAGAGAACAAGGCGCACGACTGGCTTGCGCAGGCGCAGCAGGATCTCGACACGATGACCAAGACCGAGTTCGAGGCGGCGCGAATGCCAGAAGAGGAACTCGGCGAGGGATTGGACTGACTCATCTCTCGGGGGCGCAAGGCAATGCCAGGCCCTCGTAGCTCGCCGGACATAAGATACATTATCCGCCCTATGAGACAGGGGCAAACCTGAGCGTGCATCTTGCGGTCTAGCTGACCAGGCGCGTCGTCCCCGAGAACCAGGATGAGCGAGCGAGACTACTCGCCGGAAGGCTCGGTGATGTCCTGGCGTGTTCTTGAGTTCAGATGTGCAGCGGTAGCGCTCGCCTCCTTGGCCTTGGACGTGATGCCTCCAGGTGCGATGAGCGAGCGTCCCGAGGTCGGCCCAACAAGATCTTGCGTGTCAGTCGGGCCGCTTTGCCTGGCGCAGGCTGACAAGACGCTCAGAGACAGCGTGACGAACAACACAGCGACGTGTTTCACCAGGTGGTATGGTCGCGCCCTGCGCTGGTTGCTGCTGCTCATGTCGACCGCCTCCTTGTATCGAGGTCTCACTCTCACGCGCAGTCCGGTCACGCGTGAGAGCCCTCCGAGTGAGCCACGGCCAGTGAAGTTATCGGTCCCAAGACGCTGGGCCGAGACCCCTCTCAGCGAGTGCGACGGGACTGGAAGCTCCTGTCAACTTGCGCGCGATGCCCGGTCATGGTCTGATTGCGCCGGAAGGGGGCCCGGTGGACGACAATGCCCTGCTAGGCTCGGTGATCCGTACGCTCGGCGCCGCGTGGCGGGCGCAGAGGCTCTACCCTCCGAGCAGTCCCCTCCCCCTGGAGGCGGCCGAAGCCGCCTGCAAGGCTGTGGACGAGTACCTGCAGCTCGAGCCGACGCTTCGTCTCGTCGTCGCTCGCGAGGGATTCACGATCCGCGGACTCGAGGAGCTGTTCGCTGCCCCGGGTATCCCCGAGCTGGTCGACGCTCTCGGCACGCATGGGATAGCCGAGCTGCACTTCGTGGCTCCCCCCATGGGTGAAGAGGTAGTGGCTTTCCTAGTGGCTGCGGCCCTTCCGCCGGTCGAACTGCGCACGCGGGGCGGCATGCAAGCGGTGCTCACCGAGGCAGGCACGGGTGCGGTCAAGGTGGTTGCGGTCGCTCTGGCGGCGTCTGAGGCACCCATAGAGATCCCAGAAGAGGACGCGGACAAGTTCCTGGCCGAGCTTGCAGGCGATCCGCAGCGGCTGGCGATCTGGTTGCGCGCGATGGTCACCTATGACGACGAGGGGCTCTGCGAGGGTCTGCTCGAGCTCGCGAGGGTAGCGAAGGACTTGCAGGCATTCGGGCGATCCCTGGCCGAGGCGTTCTTGGAGCAGGAGACCGACGGGAAGGACAGACTGCTCGAAGTCGCCATCGAACTCGAGCCGGTGAGGCACATCCTCATCGAGATGCTGGCCAACCTCACGCCCAGCGATATCACTGCGGCGATCCGAGGTGGCCGGTACGGGGAGAACCCGATGTCCGTCTCCTGGGCAGTCGCGGGGCTGCCCATCGGTTCGCGCTCAGAGGATCTCGTGCAAGAGATGTCGGCTGCCCTGGGCGCGGCGGACAGGCCGGACGCGGAAGTCGCGCTCATGCGGAGGATGGTTGGTGTGAGGCGCGTTGCTTCGCCAGAACAGCCTCTGGTTGCGGCGAAGCCCGCGTACGGACAGATCCTTGAGGCTGCCAAGCTCACGCCGGAGCACGTGCGGGTATCGAAAAGCGAGGTGTCCTCTAGACGGATGCTCGATCTCCAGGCTGCGGACACAATAGTGAGCCTGCTGGACACGTCGCTGGACCTCGAGTTATTCACCAGCGTGCTGGTCGCCCTTGCGCGCGCTGTGCCCCATCTTCTCGAAAGCGGCGATCCTGAACTCGCGCTCAAGGTCTTGAACGATCTCTCGGGCAAGGCGGTTGGCTCCGCCAAGGACTGGCCGGAGCTGAACGCGCGGGTCATGCAGGCTACCCAGGAAGCTTGTGGGCCGAGGTCGATGGAAGCGCTCGTTGCAGCATATGCGAGCGACGAAGGGGCAGCCGAGTTCGCCGCCCAGCTAGTGATGCTCGGCGGGGAAGCCGCTGCGCGCGCTCTGGCGGATGCGGCGATGTCGTCTCCCAACGATGACGCGATGCGGTGCGCGGAGGCTGTTCTCGGCAGGCGCCTGCCCGAACTCCTGGCGATGGAGGTGGCGAGGGCCGAGGCGCGACACTCGGGCAAACTTGCGGAAGTGTTCGCGCGCGATGGCTCGCCTGGGTGCATCCGCGCTCTAGAGCATCTTGTGACTCGGCCGGAGGACAAAGTGCGCGCGGGTACCGCGCGCGGGATTGTCGCCGCCGGGGGTCGTGCGGTTGCGGCGTACATGCCGAGGCTGCTTCACGATGATAGCGTCGAAGTTGCGATGGTTGCCGCCCGCGCGCTCGGTGAGGATGGCGGTGATGAGGCGGTGAGGGTCCTCGCTGGCAGGCTCGAAGCTCTCGACGGCGACAACGACAAGACTGTTGCACGGGAGGTCGTGCTCGCGCTAGCCCGCTCACCCTCTGATGCGGCCGAGCAGGCTCTCCGCGACCTGGCCGAACGCCGTACCATCATCCGCAGAGGCCGTCTTGCCGAGGTGAAGCAGCTCGCCAGGCAGGCTCTCGCGGCCAGGGCTGAGCGAGGTGGAGAGTAGATTGGGCGCTCTGGAGATTGGGCACGCGCTCGCCGCTTCCCGAAGGGCCGTTCGGCTGTACCCGCCTGAACACCCTTCTCATCGGGAGGCCGTGCGCGATCTGACGGCGGCCGTGAATGAGGCTGTCGACATCCGACCTGTGATGCTCAATCTTCACAAGGGGCGGCTTTACGAAGGCAGCGACGTCATCAACGACCCGACGCCGGCAGCTCGCGCGATCGCGGAGGCGATGGAGGTCCGTCGCATCGAGAGCCTCACCTTCCACGTTGGCTTCAGTGAGTTGGACGCCGCCGGAGTCAGCGAGGTGTTGAGTCTCCGGCCATTACCGGACCTGGACATCCAGACCGAGTTGGAGGCGCGAGGAGTCCGTGCGGTCACCGCAGCGGAACTCGAGGACGAATCGGCCGGTGAGGCCGAAGCGCGAGACCGGCGCCGAGAGGCGGACCGAGCACTGTATCGTCGGGCGATGGCCACATTGCGGGACGTGATGGCCTCGCTCACGCAGCGAGGAGAACCCAGTCCGGATGACGCGCGCCGCGCCGTCGCGCCCCTGGTCGTACGCGCGTCCGAGGACCGTGAGGCGATCGAGGCCCTCGCTACGATGTCTGGCCACGGGGACCGCTCGCTATCACATGGGGTGCGAACGATGCTGCACTCGCTGGTTCTCGGCACCCTCCTGGAGCTCTCGGACGAGCAGATGCTCGCTCTGGGGCTCGCGGGACTGCTGCACGACGCAGGCGAAGCGGTGGCCTCGGCTCGCGGGATGGAGAGCGGCGAAGCCCGGCTGGTGCACTCCACTGTGGGAGCGCAGGCGTTGGGAATGGTCAGTGACGAGGACTGTTTCGCGATGCTCGCTGCGTACGAGCACCATATGGGCGTGGATGGATCGGGCTCCCCCTCGCGCCCAGAAGGCGCGAAGACCCACCCGTTCAGCAGGATCGTGGCGGTGGCCGATCGCTACGACGAGCTGGTCCAGCCAGAGGATGGCTCTCCGGCGAGACCGGACTTGGCTGTCGCGAGGCTGCTGAAGGAGGCCTCAGGGGGACCACTCGACCCCATACTCGCGCGCCTCTTCGCCCAGGCGATAGGCGTCTTCCCCCCAGGTTGCGTCCTCAGGCTCTCCGATCAGAGCGTTGTGGTGGTCTATTCGCCTGGGCCTGACCCATTGCATCCTCTGGTCCGACAGGTGCTCGGAACTGACGGCGTGGAGCTTCGTCCGGTGATGGACGTCGATCTCGCCGAGGACGATCGTTCGATCGTTGAGGTGCTGGACGCTTCGCTGCTGAGACTGCAGGTCTCCGACTGCATGTAGCGTTCGCGGGGCTCCCGGTTCACTCGTTGTCCGGATCGATGACGCCCGGGTCCGGTGTCCACAGAGCCCCCAAGTATGCTGCCGGCGCCAAGAAGTCGCCCTCGGCGGCATCGGCGAGCTCCGCCGCGATAGGCGGACGCAGGTCCAGGGTCGCCAGGGCCTCGACAGGGATTATCTCTACGGCTGCGATTCTGGGGTCCGCTGGATGGCCGGTGATCTCGCCACCTGTGACCTCGGCGAGGAATGTGAGGCTCACGACGTGACGTTCGCCGCCCGGGTCGATGGAGTCGTTCACGAAGAGCGGGCGGACAATGCGGCACGAGAAACCCGTCTCCTCCCGCACCTCGCGAGAGAGCGCGTCGGCAAGAGTCTCGCCCCACTCGACGCCGCCGCCGGGTAGCAGGTGGTACGCGATGTCCGCCTTCACATGCCTGACCAGCACGATCCCGCCTTCATGTAGCATGACGGCGGCGACTCTCAGCCTCGGGCGGTCAGGCACCCGTGCTCCCAAAGCCCCCCTCCCCTCGCGCTGTCTCGTCCAGAGAGTCGCTGTCGAGGAGCTCGACGTGTGCGACCGCCTGGATCACCAACTGGGCGATCTTGTCCCCGCGCTGGATCTCTATCGGCGTAGAGGGGTCCAAGTTGATGGCGATGACCTTGATCTCCCCGCGATAGTGACTGTCGATCAATCCCGGTGTGTTCACCAGACTCAGCCCGCTCTTGATGGCGAGCCCGCTACGTGGCTGCACGAAGCCCGCGAAGCCCTCCGGGATCGCTATCGCCAGGCCGGTGGGGATCAGGGCACGTTCGAACGGCGCGAGTGTTAGGGCCTGTGCCGCCAGGAGGTCGAGTCCCGCGTCGCCGACATGCGCGTACTTGGGCAGAGGGAGACCATCATCGAGCCTGCGCACGGGTATCGTCACTCGGTCCAAGCTCGAACTCGCCTCCTAGCCCACACCGCGGACGATGGTGGGCAGGTTGCGCGAACACTCGCGTGCGGCCTGACGGAGCGCCTCGCGTGTGTACGGCAGCACTTCGCCTGCTTCGGGGGTCAGCGTGAGGTGTGGGCGGAACTGCTGGATCGCGTAGAGAGTGCCTCCTCGTAGCTCAGCGGCGATGTCAGAGAGGTCGCCGAGCGTGACTGCGCCCGGGTAGGCGGTTGTCCGGAACTCATGCCGCACGCCGCCATCTATCAGCATCCGTGCGCAGCGCATGACCGATCCGAACGAGCCAGGCACTCCGGTTAGCGTGTCGTGATGCTCGGGCGCGGCCTTCACATCGAGCGCGACGTAGTCGACAAGACCCTCCGCCATCGCGTGGGCTATAACCTCCGGACGACCTCCGTTGGTGTCGAGTTTGACTGGCATGCCGACATCCTTGAGAGCTGCGAGCAGGGAGATGACGTCCGGGTCAGCGGTGGGTTCTCCGCCAGTCACCACGACTCCATCAAGCCACGAACGCTTGGCGGCGAAGTGACCTAGCAGCGCGGTCCACTCGGAGTCGGGCTCATCTAGAGGTTCAAGGTCCGGGTTGTGGCAGTAGGAGCAGCGGTACGGACATCCTGCGAGGAAGATGGTGGCGGCCACCCTGCCGGGCCAGTCGATCATGCCGGCGGGCAACCAGCCCGCGAGCCTGCGCGTGGGAGCGGCGATGGTACGCGTGCCCCTTGCCGCTCCGGAAGCCCAGAAGGCACCGCTGCCATGTGTGCCACCAGGCTCTCGTTGCGTCTCCGCCACCTTCGGTTGCCTCTTCCTCGTTCCGTCCCGGTTAGTTCGCCAGCAGCTCGCGGAGTTCGGCCCTATCGGGCACGTCGCCCCTCCAGCTGCGGATCTCCTGGCCTGAGGTGTCCACTACCAGGAGCGATGGCGTAGATAGGACGCCCCAAAAGGACGCTTCGGCGAGGCCCTCCACGGCGTCGATGTCGTAGACCTCCACAGCATCGAGTCCCTCGACCACCCTCTTGGCGGCAGGACACCTCGGACAGTTCTGCTTGACGAAGAGCTTCGCGTTCAACTCGCCTCCTTCTTCGGGGCAAACGCCCTTGCCGGTCGCTAAGCCACAGTCCTGGAGTGCAGATCCGTGCGTACCCTGTCGTAGAGCTCGCCGAGCTTGCTGCGATTCCACGTCTGGATCTTTGAGAAGTAGCCGACGATACGGGTGACGGCGTAGACGTCGGTCGAACCGCATTCGGCGCACTGCGTACGCAGGCCTCGAGTGGTGCGGCGGCAGGACTCGCAAACGGTGAACTCGGGGCTGAACGCGATCTGGGCGCACTGCGTGTTGCGGAAGGTCTTGGTGACGAAGGAGGCGATCGCGCCGGTGTCAGGCTCGCTCTCCCCCAGCCAGACGTGCACGATCGCACCAGCCTCGATGAGCGGGTGGAAACGGGACTGCTTCTCGACGCGGGTCACGTAGTCGATGGGCGCATCTGTAGCCAGGTGCACGGAGTTCGTGTAGTAGTAGCGGTCGTTATCGAGGTCGCCCTTCACGACCGCCGCCGCCTGCGCGGGCCAGTACTTCATGTCGAGCTTGGCCAGCCGGTAGCCCGCCGACTCTGCGGGGCTCTCCTCCAGCACGATGTTCATGCCGTAGCGCTCCGAGAGCTCCCTGCACTTGAGGTTCATGGCCGATATGACCTTCAACCCGAACCTCAGGGCGTCGTCTGACTCGTGCAGCTGCTCGCCGGTGTGCGCTTCGATCAGCTCGTTCAGACCGATGAGGCCAGCGAGGTACGTAAGCCGCTCCATCTGGAGGTATGGCGAACCGTCAAGGTCTTGAGTGAGCAGCGCGAGAGGCCCTTCTTCGCCGAGGTCCACCAGACCCTGAATGAAGTCGCGCTTCTGCACGTGAGCCTTTGCCACCAGCTCGATCGCCCGGTTGAGCTCCATGAACAGCGCCGCGTCGCTGCCGCGGGCCTTGTAGGCGATCCGAGGCAGGTTCACGGTCACGTTCTGCAGAGCGCTGAAGCGCATCCGCTCTGGCGTGCGGGTTTCACCAAGCTGCTCCTGACTCAACTTCAGCTTGAGCCTGCAGCACTGAGAGACTGTCACCTCGTCACCGCGGTCGAAGACGAAGTACGTGATCCCTTGGCGTGAGGCCACTTGGCACGCGAGGTCGAAGAACTCCTCGTGGCCGGGAGTGGCGAAGAAGTCCTCGCTGATGTGCAACAGCGGCTTGGGGAAGACGAACGTCTTGCCCGTGGCGTCTCCCCGCAGGTAGACGTTGAACATCGCGCGCAGGAACGCCTGGGCTATCGGCTCGTACTCCTTGTACGTCCTACCCGTGTACTGTCCCCCCGGCCCGATCGCAGGAGTGTCGGCGAAGTGGCGCGGAACGTTGAAGTAGAGGTTGAAGTCTGTGAAGACGACCTGCGATCCCCTCGCGCCCGCGAGCTGGTTGAACTCGAAGATGAGCATCTGAGCGAGCTGGTCGAGTTCCTCATCGGTCTTGCCCTCCAGGTACGGTGCGAAGAAGAGATTCACTGCCTCCCAGCCGACTGCACCGGCGTAGTGAGCCTGAAGCGCTGAGGCCATCTTGACCATGTGGCCGATGAGGACCTCGGGGTGCCTTGCCGGCTTCGAGACGGAAGTGATGTTGGGGAGGTTGAGGCCGTACTTCTTGATGTACTCGAGGCTGTGGCCTCCGCAGTAGGGCCTGATGATGAAACCCATATCGTGGATGTGGAGATCTCCCAGGTAGTGGGCCTCAGCGACATCGTCCGAGAACACCTTGCGCAGCGCGAACTCCTTCAAGATGGTCTCGGCGAGGGTGAGGTTCACTGACTCAGGGTTGTGCGTCGTATTGGAGTTCTCGCGGTTGGCGTTCGTGATTATCTGTTCGACGTCCCACATGGGCAAACCGAGATGCGTATGCCGCTTATGCATGACGGTCAGGCCGCGGTCGAGCAGCTCGAGGTCGACCATCTCACGGATGATGGCGGTGGTGACCGTCATTAGGTTAGTGCTGTCGATGCGGTCCTCCACCGCAGCCGCGATCTCCTCGGCGAGGGCTCGCTCGGTTCCCGCTTCCTTGACGAGCGACTCCGCGATCTTCGAGCGGTCCCAGGCGTCAATCTCCTGGCGTGAGCTGGTGGAGACGAGGAGCGCGATGTCCGTGCTGTCGGCGCCGGTCTGCTCCGCCTGACGGATAACGTTGACGGCGCGCTCCATGACCATGGCTTGTCTCCCGCTCGCTCTCGCGACCGCCGGGTCGCGTCCCCGCCTCAGCGGAGGTTCTTCAGCTCGGACGTGAACTCGTCGAGATCCTGGAACTCCTTGTAGACGGACGCGAACCGTACATAGGCGACCTTGTCGAGCTTGCGCAGGCGCTTGAGGATCATGTCGCCGAGCTGCTTGGAGGGGATCTCGTAGCGGAACTCGTTGTGCAGCTCGGTTTCGATCCCGTCGATGAGGGCCTCTAGCTGCTCGGTGGTGACATCCCGCTTCGCGGTGGCGACGGCCAGGCCCCTCAGTAACTTCACCCTGTCGAACGGTTCGCGCGAGTCATCCTTCTTGACGACCATGAGCGGCATCTCTTCGCGCCGCTCGTAGGTGGTGAAGCGCTTCGCGCACTCAAGGCACTCTCTACGACGGCGGATGGCGTCCTGAGACTCGGAAACGCGGGAGTCGACCACCTTGGTCTCAGCATGACCACAGAACGGACACCGCATCGTCCCCACCCCTACATCTAGGCCCTGCGCGAGCCTAGCACACAACATATTGGGGCGCAACGATGAGTTCATGGCAATTCCGGCGGTCGGCGCGGGTGGGCGGTACGTGCGGCATGGCTGGCGTCAGAGGACTGGTCAGGGCCAGCGCAAGGCGAGTTGACTGGCGCTGCCAGTGGTGTCGGGCACAAGCAGAATGTCGCCAGCGAGCACGGCCGAGGATGCAAGGCCGTTGACCTCGCGGATGAGGTGGGCCGTGCGCGCCGTGCCGAGCCCAGGCACCGGGTTGGCGCGAGCTAGCGACCAAAGGGTGTCGCCGGAGCGGACGAGGACCGGTCGCGTGGGGACCTGTTCGGCGCTGGCGTCCCTTCTGAGGGCAGGCGCGGCCGAGGCCGCCAGCAAAGCAGCGAGCATCAGGGCGATCAACAAGACCTCGGTGCTGCTGAAGCGGCGTCCATCGATCCTGCAGTCTCCCTCGCGGTCCATCTCGTCCTCCCCCGATCCTGCTGTCCGGGGCACCGTCGCCGATCTGCGGGCCGGTGCAGCATGCCTTTCCTTGTGTGCGGCCACCCTAGCGTTGCGGTCTGACATCTATCGAACATATGTGCGCAATGCCAGCATAGCGAACATATGTTCGCTATGCAAGCTAGCGACCGCGAGGTTTCGCAGCGCGCCTCTGGCCGATCCACCTGCGAAAGCGTCAATCACTCGAACAGGTGTTTGCACTCGGATGACGGCTTGTTCTACACTCTGGTCGAGGGCGCATTCGGCCAAGGAGGGCCGCTTCGATGGCGTACAAGCGAGAGCTCACAGCGCGTCAGCGGCAGGTGCTGGACTTCATCCGCTGTGAGATTCACAGGCGGGGCTTCCCTCCGTCGGTGCGCGAGATCGGCGAGGCCGTCGGGTTGTCGTCCTCGTCGACTGCGCACTCGCATCTGGCGGCCCTCGAGGCGAAGGGTTTCATTCGCCGAGATCCCACGAAGCCGCGCGCCCTGGAGGTCCTCGACTACCGCGACACCGATCGCGGCATCGACTACGGCGCTGTACGCGCCGTCCCGCTCGTGGGGCAGGTGGCGGCCGGTGCGCCGATCCTGGCGGCCGAGAACATCGAGGCCACTCTCCCCCTCCCCGCCGACATGGTCGGCGAGGAGGCCTTCGTGTTGCGCATCAAGGGCGACTCGATGATCGAGGCGGGCATACTCGAAGGTGACTTCGTCGTGGTGCGCCAGCAGAGGACGGCCGACAACGGCGACATAGTGGTGGCGCTTCTCGAGGACGAGGCCACCGTCAAGCGCTTCTTCCGCGAGTCCGACCGCATCCGGCTGCAGCCCGAGAACAGCTCGATGGAGCCCATCTATGCGCGTGACGTGACGGTGCTCGGCAAGGTGGTCGCGCTCTTCCGCAGGGTCTGATCGGCGCTCACGACGCGTGATCCAGCGAGGGTCGAAGCCCGTCCCCTACTCGCCGCTTGCGGCGGATACGTCCGTTTCGTGGTCCAAGCCGGGTGTCTGCGCCGACTCGCGACTCTCCTCAACCGGCTGTGGTCCGTTCTCGAACGGCTCGAACTTGGCGACCATCGCAATGGGCACCTTAACCACCAGCCGCGTTCCTTCCCCGGTATGGCGTTCGCTCACGATGTGCGCATGCTCGTGAGCGTCACGAACGATGTCTCCGCGGTCGTAAGGTACCAGCAGGGTCATGGTGCTGTCACCGCGTGCGGCCTCGGTGGCGATGCGTTCTGTGAGCGCGTCGAGCCCGTATCTGTTGACTGCCGACACGAAGACGGCGCCGTGGAGCTTGGCGCGCAAGCGATCGATCTCTGAGGCCGGCAGCAGGTCAACCTTGTTGTACACGCGTACTTGCGGCGTCTTGTCTGCGCCGATCTCGGTCAGAACCTCCCCAACCGCACGTGCCTGTGCGGTGCGCATCGAGTGGGATGCGTCCACGACATGCAGCAGTAGGTCGGCCTCTCGTACCTCGTCGAGGGTGGACTTGAACGCCTCAACCAGTCCGTGCGGCAGCTTGTTGATGAAGCCGACGGTATCAGTGACGGTTACCTGGCGGCCCTCGGGCAGCTCTAGCTTGCGTGTCGTGGAGTCGAGCGTGGCGAATAGCATGTCTTCTACCAGCACGTCAGCGCCGGTGAGCGCGTTTATTAGGGTGGACTTGCCGGCGTTGGTGTAGCCCACCAGCGCCACCCGGAAGATGCCCGAGGCATGCCGGCTCCCCCGCTGCGTGTCGCGGCTGGAAAGAACCTGCTTGAGCTCGCGCTTGAGGTCGGCGATGCGCTTGCGCGCTAGACGACGGTCGGTCTCCAGCTGCGTCTCGCCGGGACCACGGGTTCCGATGCCGACCGCTCCGCCGGCTGCTGCAGCCGTGCGCTCCAGGTGGCGCCACAGACCCCTCAACCTCGGCAAGAGGTACTCCATTTGAGCGAGCTCGACCTGAAGCTTACCCTCACGGCTGTGCGCATGGAGGGCGAAAATGTCCAGGATAAGGGCGGTGCGGTCCAGGACCTTCGTGTTGGGGATGAGAGCCTCGATGTTCGCCTGCTGGGAGGGTGTTAGGTCGTCATCGAACACCACGATCGTTGCGCCGAGTTCACGGGCCCTGTCCGCGACTTCCTCGGCCTTGCCCTTGCCGATGAAGGTGCGAGGGTTGGGTTTCTCGAGACGCTGGGTGATGTTGGCGGCTATCTCGGCACCGGCTGTGTCGGCCAAGCGCGACAGCTCTGCGAGCGACTCCTCGACGTTCCAGCCGTCGCGAACTCCGCGGTCAACGCCTACAAGCACCGCGCGCTCGCGCGGCAGCGGGCTGATCGTCTGTGGCTCGAAGCGTCCGCTCACAGGGGGGTACTTACCCGCGCAGGGCGCGCCAGCCTACAGGGCTGCTTCGATGCGGGATATGGCCTCCTCGAGGCGGTCGTCGGGCGTGGTGAGCGAGATGCGTATGTAGCCCTCGCCCGAGGGGCCATAGGCGTTGCCCGGCGCCACGATCACATTCGCTTCCTCGAGGACCTTCTCGGCGAAGCTCGCTGATGTGTAGCCCTCCGGAACGCGGGCCCAGACGTATATGGTGGCCTTGGGTGACCCGGCACGACACCCGATCTTGCCGAGCGCGCCCATAACCAGGTCACGCCTGCGCTGGTAGAGCTCACAGAGCTCGCGGACGGCGTCCTGGGGGCCGAGCATCGCCTGTATGGCGGCGTCCTGGACCGCGGTGAAGATGCCAGAGTCCACATTCGACTTCACCGTGCCGAGTGCTCTCAGCGCCTCGGCGTTGCCCGCCGCGAACGCCACTCGCCATCCGGTCATGTTGTACGACTTCGAGCAGCTGAAGAGCTCGATAGCGACCTCGCGGGCACCCGGGCGCTCCAGGAAGCTGGGCGGGCGGTAGCCGTCGAAGCCGATCTCAGAGTAGGCGTTGTCGTGGATGAGCAAGATGTCGTGCTCGCGGGCGAAGGCTATCGCGGCGTCGAAGTACTCGTCGGTGGCCGAGGCGCCCGTGGGGTTGTTGGGGTAACTGAGGAACATCATCTTTGCGGCCGCCAGCACGTTCGCGGGCACGTTGGACCAGTCGGCGAGGAAGCCGTTCTCCTCGGCCATGGGCATGAAGTGCGACCTGCCGCCCACCAGGATGCCGCCGGTGTGATAGACCGGGTAGCCGCAGCCTGGCACGAGCGTGTAGTCACCCGGATCGACGAACGCCGGGAACAGGTGGGCGATGCCCTCCTTGGAGCCGATGAGCGCGAGGATCTCGGTCTCGGGGTCAAGCTCCACGCCGAAGCGCTGCCGCATCCACTGCGCGCAAGCCGACCGGTATCGGGGCGCGCCAAAGTAGCTGGGGTACTGGTGGTTGGCTGGGTTGCGGATCGCTGTGGCCATCGCGTCGACGATGTGTGCAGGCGTGGGCGTGTCCGGGTCGCCTATGCCGAGCGAGATGACGTCGATCCCCTGCGCCTGCTTCGCCGCCTTCTTGCGATCGATCTCGGCGAACAGGTACGGAGGCAGGTCGGCCATACGATTGGCTGTGCGCACGGTGGCAGACTCCCCTTCCGAGGTTGCTGTTGGCTTGCCCGGCAGCCGCGTTGGGCAGACCCCCCTGCGGCGGCCGCTTGGACGCAGGATA
>CAZWGV010000012.1:0-46194 GCA_964633595.1 uncultured Coriobacteriaceae bacterium
CCTGCGGTTACCGTTTCAAGGACGCGGCCGATTCACGAAGACCGGTTAAGTCAGGGAGGGTTTGGGCCTCTCGCGCGCCTGCTGACGTTGCCCTAGCCGGTTGGCCATTGGGGCTAGGCGGTATTCTTGGGATTGATTTCACAAACCCCCTTGTGTCGCGAGTTCGTGGCGAGTAGAATCAGCGTAGGTGAGTTGCGCAAGCAACCCCTTACCCCTGAGCCTCAAGGTGCCGGCCTTGGGGCTCCCCCTTTTGTATGGGCGGTTGTTTCGAGCTGCTCGATACTCATGCCCCGTCACCCTCGTGTGATGCCGCTCACCATGCATAATCGCTGTCAAGGCAACACCCGATCTCGCCGATACTCGGGGAGACATGATGATCTCAGACGAACAAGCGAGACTCGCGGCGAAGTGCCTTCGCGACAACCACCGTTGCAGAGACGGGGCAAGGCACGCCAAGTCCGTGAAGGTCGATCCTGAACTCCTGGAGCGCGTACGCAGGGAGATCGAGGGGGTCCCCGAGCTGCGCGAGGAGCGTCTGCAGCAGGCTCGGGATATCATGGACGGCGACGGACCGAGCAGTAACGAGGTGGCCGGCAAGGTCATCGGAAGAGTGATCTCAGACGCGCTGACATGACCCTTACCTCAGCGGGCCGGGAGCACGCAGGGGCGAGGGAACCAAGGCTAGAGGGGCGTGCCTTATCGGGCATCCGGCCAAGGAGGGGCGATGGCGTCGAACAAGTCACTGCGCACTCTCGTTACGGTGTTCATGGACATCGTGATCGTCGTAGCGGTGATAGAGCTCCTGCGCGTCGTGATAGCGTTCTTCGGGGCGCTATCGTCCGCTTCGTGGGGTGAGGTGGCACTCAGACTCACAACGCCGCTGGTCATCCCATTCGGCATAGAGGACATTACGACTCCCTACGGCGGGGTGTTCGAAGTGGATGCCGTTGTAACGATCATTGCCTTGCTGGCGCTCGAGTGGGTTCTGAGCATAGTGCGCAAGCAGGTGTAAGGGGCGCCGAGATGTCCCGAGAACCGTCAGAGTCGATCTTCGGCGGAGGTCCCTCGCCCGGGTACACGTACACCCGGGAGAGGCTTGGCGAGATCCTGGTGAGGGCGGAGCTGATCACCCAGGAGCAGCTTGCCGAGGCGCTGGAGACCAAGGACCGTGACGGCGGCAAGCTGGGCGAGGTCCTCGTCCGCAAGCTGCTAGTCACGGAGGAGCAGATCGCGGCTGCCCTGGCTCACCAGAAGGGCCTCGAGCTCGTCAGTCTCACGTCGTACCCGGTCGATCGCGCCGCGGTGAGCCTCGTTCCCGAGAGGATCGCGAAGCGCCGCATGGTCATCCCGATCGGCTTCGAGGGCGAAGAGCTGATACTGGCCATGTCCGACCCGCTCGACATCGAGGCCATCGACGACGTCGAGGTGAGATCCGGCTACCGGGTGATACCCGTGGTGGCCGCGATCTCGCAGATCCGCTACGCGATCGACAAGTACGTGGGCTCGGCCGATGCGCTCCAGGAGGTAGTGAGCGAGAGCGAAGTTAGCGCCGAGCGGGTCACCGATGACGTAGCGGCTGGCGAGGACGTGCCTATCGTCAGACTCGTCAACCGGCTGGTACGGGAAGCCGTGACCGACGGCGCCAGCGACGTGCATATCGAACCCATGGAGCGGAGCTTAAGATTCCGCTACCGGGTTGACGGGGTTCTGCATGACGTAGTGGACTTGCCTATCTCGGCCAAGCCGAGCGTGATCAGCCGGATCAAGATCATGGCCGACATGGACATCGCCGAGCGGCGCAGGCCTCAGGACGGGAGGATCGGGCTCGCCGTTGACGGCAGGTCTGTTGACCTCAGAGTTGCGAGCCTGCCGACTCCGTTCGGCGAGAGCATCGTCATCCGAGTCCTCAACCCGGAGATATCAGTACTGTCCCTCGATGACTTGGGCATGAACCCCCTGCACATAGAGACCCTTCGCGGCGCGCTGGGGCGGCCCTACGGAGCGATCCTGGTGGCAGGTCCAACGGGCTCGGGCAAGACGACGACGATGTATGCCGCGATGAAGGAGCTCGATCGGGACACCCGCAAGATCATCACCATCGAGGATCCTATCGAGTACCAGATACACGGGATCACCCAGATTGCCGTGAATCCCAAGATCGGACTGAGCTTCGCGCACGGGCTGCGAACGATGCTCAGGTGCGATCCCGACGTGGTCATGGTGGGAGAGGTGCGAGACCCAGAGACGGCGGCCATAGGCATCCGCGCGGCACTGACGGGACATCTGGTGCTCTCCTCCATCCACACGAATGACGCTCCATCGGCACTGACGCGCCTGGTGGACATGGATGTCGCACCCTACATCACCAGCTCCGCCCTGCTCGGGGTCATAGCTCAGAGGCTCGCACGACGCTTGTGCCCCGACTGCAAGCAGGCTGTGAAGCACTCGAAGGCGGTCCTAAAGAGAGCCGGCTACACCGAAGCCGAGACGAAGTCCCCAAAGATCTTCGCGCCCGTGGGCTGTGACAGCTGCCTGGGTACCGGGTACAAGGGGCGGTTGGGTCTGTTCGAGATCATGACGATGGACGATGACTTGCGCCGACTCTTCTTGCAGGAGGCTCCGGCGGACGAGCTCCGCAACGCGGCGATCAAGAACGGCATGATCAGTCTTAGACGAGATGCGCTCGACAAGGTGCTTGCCGGCATGACCAGCCTCGAGGAGATCGAGCGGGTGGTCGTGTGAGTCAGGGCCACCTGCGCGCGCCGCGCGCGGTGGTGCTCGTGCTCGACAGCGTGGGCGTGGGCGAGCTTCCCGACGCTGAGCTGTACGGCGACGTCGGATCGAACACCCTGCGCAACACCGCCTTAGCGGTTGGCGGATTCGACCTGCCCAACCTGGGGGCGATGGGACTCGGTAACATCGCAGACGTCCTGGGCGTGCCGCCATCGGCCGAGACTGTGAGTTCGTGGGGTAAGTGCGCGGAGCGTTCGGCAGGGAAGGACACCACCACCGGACATTGGGAGATGATGGGGGTCGAGGTCGGGCGCGCGTTCCCCACCTACCCGGATGGCTTCCCCGACGAGGTGATGGACGTCTTCTCGTCCAGGACGGGTCTGGGGTGGCTGGGCAACAAGCCGGCTAGCGGAACTCAGATCATCCAAGAGCTCGGCGACGAGCATGTCAGGACTGGTCGGCCGATCGTGTACACCTCGGCGGACTCGGTCTTCCAGATCGCGGCTCACGAGGAAGTCATCGCCCCCGACGAGCTCTACCGCGTCTGCGCGATCGCGCGTGAGCTGTTGGATGGCGAGCACGCAGTGGGCAGGGTGATCGCGAGGCCGTTTGAGGGACCCGATGCGAAGGGACGCTACACCCGGACGCACAGGCGGAGGGATTTCGCGCTCGAGCCGTTCGCGCCCACGGTGCTGGACGTGCTGACAGAGCGAGGGATCGCCGTGCACGGCATCGGCAAGATCGGCGAGATCTTTGCATGGCGCGGTGTGTGCGACTCCCCGCACGTGACCGACAACATGGACGCCTTCGACAAACTGGTTGCAGGGGTGGCCTCGGCCGAACCCGGATTCGTGCTCGCGAACCTGGTGGACTTCGACATGATCTGGGGCCACCGCAACGATGCCGAAGGGTACGCTCGCGGCCTGGAGGCCGTCGACCGCCGGATGCCGGAGCTGTTGGACGCGATGCTCGACGGCGACCTGCTGATCGTGACGGCCGATCACGGCTGCGATCCCACCACGGACTCAACCGACCACAGCAGGGAGTATGTGCCGCTGCTGGCGCTGGTGAAGGGTTCGCGTGGGCCGGGCGTTTCGCTGGGAGTGCGGGACACCTTCGCGGACGTCGGGGAGACGGTGCTGGACTTCTACGGCATGGCGGGCGCGTGCGGGGGGCTCGGCGAGTCGTTTCTGGCGGAACTCGCTGGAAGCGGGACGGCCGCCGAGGGATCCGCTTCGTGAGCGCCGCGTCCGCAGAGGCGCTGATAGCTCGCAAGCGCGACGGGGGAGAGCACTCGCGCGAGGAGCTGCGACACCTCGTGCTCGGCTATGCGCGCGAGGAGATACCCGATCACCAGATGGCGGCATGGCTCATGGCGGTCGTAGTGCGAGGCATGACCCGACCGGAGACGGTGTGGATGACCGAGGCGATGGTGGACTCGGGCAGCCGAGTGGACCTCTCGGGTCTGGGCGGGGTCACCGCAGACAAGCACTCCACGGGCGGGGTGGCCGACACCACGACGCTGATCCTCGCCCCACTTGTGGCCGCGTGCGGCGTGCGTGTGGCGAAGATGAGCGGCCGAGGTCTGGGGCACACCGGCGGGACGCTCGACAAGCTCGAAGCCATCCCCGGGATGCGCGTGGACCTGTCGGCCGACCATATCGTCGAGCAGGCGGGCCGGGTCGGCGTGGTCGTGGCCGCGCAGAGCGATGACATCGTGCCGGCCGACAGGCGTATCTACGCGTTGCGCGACGTCACCGCGACGGTTGCGTCGATCCCGCTGATCACATCGTCCATCATCTCGAAGAAGGTGGCAGGTGGGGCGGACGTTGTGGTTCTGGACGTGAAGGTGGGCTCCGGGGCCTTCATGAAGGCCGAGCGCGACGCACGCGAGCTGGCCGAGGAGCTCACTGCTGTCGGATCGGAGATGGGTCTTCGGGTCGAGTGCGTGTTGACCGACATGGACTCGCCGCTTGGTGATGCGGTGGGCAACGCTCTAGAAGTGGCCGAGGCGATAGCGGTGCTTCGTGGCGGGGGTCCGCCACGGCTGCGCGAGGTGTGCCTCGAGCTCGGTGCGCGCATGCTGAGGCTTGCCGGCTCGGCTGAAACTCTGGAGGAGGGTCGCCGGACGCTGGAGTTCGCCCTGGAGAGCGGTGCCGGACTCGCGAAGTTCCGCGAGTGGGTGGAGGCTCAGGGGGGCGACCCGGGGATAGCCGACGAACCCTCCCTGCTCCCGCGCGCACCCGTCCGCAGCGAGGTCGTGTGCGAGAGGCGCGGGTTCGTGACGGCGATCGAGGCCGAGACCATCGGACGCGCCGCGATGCGGCTTGGTGCGGGGCGCGAGACAAAGGACGCTGTCATCGACCCTGCAGCCGGTGTGGTCATGCGAGTGCGGGTTGGCGACGAGGTGGAGGCCGGCTCGGTCATCGCCGAACTCCACACGTCTGACGCCTCGAAGGTTGCCGACGCGGCGTCTGAGGTGTCTGGGGCGGTGGCCTTGGGGGACAAGCCGCCAGAGGCGCGCCCACTGGTCGTCGGTGTCTGACTCCGCTCACTCGCAGCGCCCGACGCCCGCGGCGCCCCACGCCCGCTCGCCCGCTGCGCCGAATCCCCTCAGCTGCGCCGTGCCCGGCCGCCTGCGTGGTAGGCTGATAGCGCATCGACCAGCAGGAACGCCGAGGTGTCATGCAGCTCGCCGTTGGACACGCCAACCCGGATTTCGACGCCTACGCCGCGACGGTTGCCGCGACGAAGCTCCATCCGAGCGCGATGGGCGTCTTCCTCGGCGCTCAGAACGCGAACGTGCGGGAGTTCCACAACCTCCACGTGGACTTCCTGGACTTCGTCGACCTGAAAGGGCTGGATCTCTCCTCGGTAGAGCGTCTCATCATGGTGGACACGCGGGACCCCGACCGAATCGGCGAGCTCGGTGAGGTTGCGCGCCGGGCGGATGTGGAGGTGGTCGTCTACGACCATCATCCTCCAGCCGAGGGCGATATCGAGCGCGCCGAGGACCACTCGATGGAGGTGGGTGCCACCACGTCCATCCTGGTGCACGAGATCCGCAGTCGCGGGATAGAGATCACGCCGCTCGAGGCCAGCGTCATGCTGCTGGGGATCCATGAGGACACCGGCTCGCTGACGTACCCCGGCTCGACCGCTTACGACGCCGACGCCGCCGCATTCCTCATGGCGGCGGGCGCGGACATGGAGGTGCTCAGTCGCTTCCTCGTCCGAACTCTCACCGAGGACCAGCGCAAACTCCTCGACCTGCTGCTCGTCTCGCTCGAGGTCTCGGATGTGAACGGGCAGGAGGTGGCCGTCGGCACAGCCGAGATGGATGTGTACGTGGACTCGGCGAGTGTTGTGACCCACTACCTGGTCGAGGACCTGGGGTATCGCGTGGTCTTCGCGGTCGTGCGGATGCCCGACCGGTTGCACGTGGTCGGCAGAAGCCGTGTCGCCGAGGTGGACGTGGCGGCTGTGCTGCGCCATATCGGCGGTGGCGGTCATGCGCAGGCGGCCTCGGCGGCGCTGCGCGATGCGGACACTGCCGTCACCATCGGGCGTCTTCGCGAGGCCCTGGAGGCGGAGGTTCGCGCACCGCTCCGGGCTCGGGACATCCTGTCGACACCGGTTCGCACGATCACCCCTGAAGCCACCATGAGGGAGGCCGGCGAGCTGATGGCTCGCTGGGGTCACGGGGGCCTGCCCGTAGTGGAGGACGGGCGCCTGGTTGGGCTGGTCACCCGCAAGGATGTGGACAAGGCGGCAAGACACCGGTTGGGCCACGCTCCCGCGAAGGGGTTCATGGCGCGCGAGGTCGTTACTGTGGGCGAAGAGGCGGACCTCGCGTCGCTCGAACGCCTGATGGCCCGGCAGGGGATAGGGCGCGTGCCGATCGTTCGAGCCGGCGCTGTGATAGGGATCGTCACGCGCAAGGACGTCTTGAGAGCTGCGCATGGTGAGGACTACCTGGACCGGGGGGTGCCGTCGCCGCTGGCCGACGCCACGAGCGCGTTCATGTCGTCCGTGGAGTCGATACTCCCGCAAGCCGCACGAGGTGCACTTCACAAGCTGGGCGCCTTGGCGTCGGAGATGGGGCTTCGCGCCCACGTGGTGGGTGGCTTTGTGCGAGACATGCTGCTCGGCAGGATGAACCTCGACATCGACGTGGTCGTGGAAGGTGACGGCGTGGTGTACGCCGAGGCCGCCGCCGTCCGCATGGGTGGGCGCGTTAAGATCCACCGGAGGTTCGGCACGGCGGTGCTGGTTCTCTCTAAGACTCTCCACATCGACATTGCCAGTGCGCGCACGGAGTTCTACGTCAGACCGGGTGCGCTGCCCACGGTGGAGCGCTCGTCGCTGCGGCAGGACCTCCTTCGGCGCGACTTCTCCATCAACGCGATGGCAGCGTGCATCGATCCCGAGTGCTTCGGAGAGGTCTCCGATCCGTTCGGCGGGCTGAAGGACCTCGATCGCGGAGTCATCCGCGCGCTGCACTCGCTCTCGTTCGTAGAGGACCCAACTCGCGTAGTGCGTTGCATACGATTCGCCAGCCGCTACGGCTTCGTCCTGGACGCCGCCACCGAGCAGCTCGCCCGGCAGGCGATCTCGATGGGCATGCTCGATGAGGTGAGCGGAGCCCGTGTGCGCGAGGAGCTGCTCGACGTCTTGGACGAGGACCCCGCCGCCGTTCCGGTGCGAGGCCTGGAGCGGCTTGGCGTTCTGGAACTCATCATCGCTGAGGCCGCGAGTGCACGCGACGTGTCGAAGGCTGTGGCCGCAGTCGAGCGCGCCTACACCAGACTGGCGCCCCACTGCGCGCGCACGCCGCGACGACGTGTGGCTCTGGTCGTCCCGTTCGTTGCATCGGCCGAGAGGGGAGCTGCGGAGCGCTGGCTGAGGCACATGCGGTTCGGACGGGAGTATTCGGATCCCGCACTGGCGGCGACAGACCACGGCAAGAACCTGATGCGGGCGCTCCGTGACGGCAGGGGGATGCGTGACAGCCGACTCCACGCGATGCTCTCGTCGGTGCCGGTGGAGACGGCCATATATCTGTGGGCAGTGGGTAACAAGCTCGCACGAGACAGGATCGAGCGATACCTGAAGGTGTTGTCGCACGTCAAGGCGGAAGTAACCGGCGAGGATCTTATCGCGATGGGCTGGGAACCGTCGCCGGCCTTCTCTGGTATCCTTGCGCAAGCTCTCGCGGACAGGCTGGATGGTCGTGCCGTGGGGCGGGAGGCCGAGCTCGCGAACGTGCGACGGCTAGCGGCCAAGGCGGGCCTGCGGCTGCCGTGATCGACTAGGCTCCCGGGCGAGCCGACAAGCCCGGCGGGTTTCGCACATGACGCGGCGCCCGGGCGCTTCGTCTCTTTCAGGAAGGCTGACTCAAGCTGTGGACTTCTTGCTTCGCTGGGGCGTGGGCATGGTGGCCCTCATACCGGCGATCGTCTTTCACGAGGTGGCCCATGGGTATGCGGCCTACGCTCTGGGCGACACCACGGCGAAGGACGCCGGCCGCCTCAGCCTCAATCCACTGAGGCACATCGACCCCTTCGGAACCATCCTCCTGCCGCTCATCTTGGTGGCGTCCTTTGGCGTCGGCTTCGGGTACGCCAAACCCGTTCCGGTGAACCCGTACCGGTTCAAGGATCACCGCGGCGGGATGTTCCTGACCGGCATCGCCGGTCCGCTGGCGAACCTGGTCCTGGCGTTCGTTGCGGGGATGGTATTCCGGGTCACCGACGGTGGCGCGGACCTGCTGTCCGTGGTGCTGGCATTCGTGGCGTTCCAGTTCGTGTTGATGAACCTCAGCCTGATGTTCTTCAACCTCATCCCGATCCCGCCGCTGGACGGCTCTCGGGTACTGCCGCTCTTCCTCTCGGACCGCGCGATGCGTTCGTACGCGGCGGTCGAGCGCTACGGGTTCCTCATCCTGTTCGGCGTGTTGTGGCTGGCACCCGAGTTCCTCGGGGTGGATATCGTGGGGTCCTACCTCGGAGTGACCGTGCTGCCGCTCTTGCGAGTGCTGACCGGGACGTGAGCCGAGGCAGCGGGCGGCAAGGCGGCGACCCTTCGGCGAGCCTTGCGTGCGGTATCATACGTTCGCGACCTGGCCGCCCTCGGCATCCGGAGCATCCCGACAGATGACCAAGAAGCGCATCCTCACCGGCTATCGGCCCACCGGAAAGCTGCACCTGGGCCACTGGTTCGGCAACCTGCAGAACATGCTGAGCCTCCAGCACGAATACGACGCGTTCTACTTCGTCGCGGACTGGCATGCGCTGACGAGCGACTGGGCCGATCCCGGTGAGATCCGCCGCTACACCGAGGAGCAGGTGCTCGACTGGGTGGCCGCAGGCCTCGACCCCGAGGTGTGCACGATCTACCGCCAATCTGACGTCCCCGAGGTGGCCGAGCTCACGCTCTACTTCTCGATGGTCACTCCGATGTCGTGGCTGGAGCGGGTTCCCAGCTACAAGGAGCAGAGAGAGCAGATCACCGACAAGGACCTCGGCAACGCTGGGTTCTTCCTCTACCCGCTGCTCCAGGCCGCTGACATCACCATCGTGCTGGCGGACTTCGTGCCGGTGGGCGAGGACCAGCTGCCGCACCTCGAACTCACACGTGAGGTCGTCAGGCGGTTCAACGGGACGTACGGCGATCTTCTCGTGGAGCCCAAGGCCATCGTGCCGAAGGAAGGCGCAAGAGTACCCGGTACCGACGGCCGCAAGATGTCGAAGTCGTATGGGAACGCCATCTACATCTCGGACAGCCCCGATGAGATCAGGGCGAAGGTGTCGGGCATGATCACCGACCCAGCGCGAAAGCTCAAGACCGATCCCGGCGACCCCGACATCTGCCCGCTCCACCAGATCCACAAGCTCGTGAGCCCGGATACGGACGCCATAGCCGAGTGGGACCGCTGCTGTCGCACCGCCGAGTGCGGCTGCGTGGCGCACAAGAAGGCGCTCAGCGAGGACCTGCTGGCCTACTTGGAGGATTTCCGCTCGAAGCGGGCGAAGCTTGCCGAGAAGAGCGGGTTCGCGTGGGAGGTGCTCGAAGCCGGCGCCGCGAAGGCGAGGCCGATCGTGCAAGACGTCATGGCGGCTTGTCGCGAGCGCGTCGGCATCGGCAAGCTGGCCTAGAGCCGGAGTGGCGGGCGCTTTGGGGCGGTCATGACCTACACGGTGACCACAGACGTATTCCAGGGGCCGTTCGACCTGCTGCTCCACCTCGTCTCTCGGCAGAAGCTCGACGTCAACAAGATCCCCCTGGCCGAGATCGCCGACGAGTACGTCGCCCACATCGAGCGCATGCGCGAGCTGGACCTCGACGTGGCGAGCGAGTTCCTGGTTGTGGCGGCGTCCCTGCTCGAGATGAAGGCCGCCGGGCTTCTGCCCCGAGACGAGCCCTTCATCGACGAGGAGCTGGAGGATCTCTCGCCCGAGGAGGCCCGCGAGCTCCTCATCACCCGGCTGCTCACATACAAGAAGTTCAAGAACGTCGCGGCCGAGCTCTCGGCGCGGATGGAGTCCGTAGGACGTCTGCATCCGCGTCAGGCGGGGCTCGAGGAGCGGTTCCTGGGTCTCATGCCGGACTATCTGGAGGGGCTCACCCTCCACGCGCTCGCCACCATCTGCGCGGACTTGCTGCATCGCAAGGAGGTCTTCCTCCTCCAGGCCGAGCACGTAGCCTCGGCGCCGATCAGTCTTGACGAGTACACACGTGATGTGGAGGGCAGCCTTCGCCGCACGGGTCGTGTTACCTTCGGCGAGCTGGTAGGCCAGGACGCCACACCAGAGGAAGTGGTGGTGACCCTGCTGGCCGTGCTGGAGCTGTACAAGCGCGAGGTTGCCGAGGTGCGCCAGGAGGAGAACTTCGGCGAGATAGAGCTGACCTTGCTTTCCGAGGAGGCGAGAGCGTGACCGAGCCTGACACCTTGCGTGGCGCGATCGAAGCGCTGCTGTTCGTCTCGGACGAGCCGGTGACCGCAGCCGCGCTCAGCAAGGCGCTGGAGACCGAGGCCGACGCCGTTTCGGCTGCCCTTGGGGATATCGCCGAGGAGTACCGCTCCGCCGAGCGGGGCTTTCAGCTGCGGGAGGTCGCGGGAGGCTGGCGGCTGTACACGCACCCGGCGCACCACGAGACGATCGAGGAGTACGTGCTCTCGTGGGATACGAGGAGACTCTCCCAGGCGGCGCTGGAGGCGCTGGCGGTCATCGCGTACCACCAGCCGGTGACGCGACAGGGCGTGAACGCGGTGCGCGGTGTGAACAGCGAAGCGGTCATCTCGTCGCTCATAGAGAAGGGGCTGGTGCGGGAGGTGGGTCGCGACCGCAACGCGGGCAACGCCATCCTGTACGGCACAACCCGCACCTTCCTTGAGAAGTTCGGCCTGAGGGACCTTGGCGACCTCCCGCCTCTGGAGGAGTTCGCACCAGACGCCGAGACCGAACGGGCTATACGGGACAGGCTATCCGCGATGGACGGCCCCAACATCGATGACGATGCCGAGCCGCCAGAAGTCGGCTGAGACCACGTACCCCATGCGGTTGCAGCGATTCCTCGCGCGCGCGGGTGTCGCGTCGCGCAGGGGGAGCGAGGACCTGATGACGGCCGGCCGAGTGGCGGTGAACGGCGTCGTCACGAGGGAGTTCGGCACCAAGGTGGACCCCTCGGCCGATGTCGTCACGGTGGACGGCGTCGAGGTGCGTCTGGGCGACGCGCCCGCGTACTACGCACTCAACAAGCCGGCCGGCTACGTCACCACCATGGCGGATCCGCAAGGGCGGCCGAGCGTGTCCGACCTGCTCCCGGACGACGCTCCCGCAGGTCTCTTTCCGGTGGGACGGCTGGACTGCGACACGACCGGCTTGCTCCTGCTGACCACCGACGGTGACTTCGGCCATCGTATGTTGCATCCTCGGCACCACGTCCCCAAGACGTACCGGGCGATCGTGGATGGCAGTCCTAGCGATAACGACGTGGAGACCTTGCGCCGGGGGGTGGAGCTCGATGACGGGCTCACAGTCCCGGCAGAAGTGAGCGTGGTGTGGACGCAAGGGCACGAGAGCGAGGTGGAGATCACAATGCGTGAGGGGCGCAAGCGCCAAGTCAGGAGGATGTTCTCGGCGGTGGGCCATCCGGTGCAGCGACTGGAGCGGATACGCTTCGGGCCTGTTGAGCTGGGCGCTCTTGGGGCGGGGAAGACCCGCAGACTGACCGAGGAGGAACTACTGGCCCTCGAAGAGGCAGGGGAGTGAGTGCGGGTATGTCACTCGTTGTCGTAACTGGCGGGGCACGAAGCGGCAAGTCCCGAGTGGCGCAGCGGCTGGCCGAGCAGCGCGGCAGCGACGTGGTCGTTGTCACGTTCGGCAGGGGCGGCGACGCGGACACGGAGATGGCCGATCGCATCGCGCGCCACAAGGCCGAACGCCCGGGTCACTGGAGGACGATCGAGCCAGAGGAGCCTTGGGGCTGGCTCGGAGAGGTCGACGCAGCAGAGATCTTGCTGCTGGACTGCTTGGGGACGCTGGTGGGGCGCCTGATGGAGGAGGCCTACGCCGTGCTAGACCTAGAGAAGACCTTCCGCGACGTGGAGGAAGTCCCGGCGGGCTTCGAGCGCTCGGTGGAGCGAAGCCTCTCGCCCGTGCTTCAAGGATTGCTCACTAGGCGCGGTGACACCATCGTGGTGACCAACGAGGTCGGCTCCGGACTGGTGCCCGCCTGGGCGCTGGGACGGCTCTTCCGTGATCTGTTGGGTCGGGCGAACCGCGCCCTGATCGATGCCGCCGACGCCTCGTACCTGGTGGTCTCGGGACGCTGTGTCGAGCTGTCGGCGCTGCCTCAGGACGTGGGGTGGCCGGCGGACGAGGCAGCGGAAGCGGGACGGGTCGGATGAGCGGGACGGGTCGGATGAGCGGGAGTGGAAGCACCTCACTCGGCGAACTCACCGCCACGATCGCACTTCCCGATGCGAGATGGGCCGAGCGGGCGTGGGCGCGCCTGGATGACCTCACGAAGCCGCCGAGGAGCCTGGGCGAGCTGGAGACGATCGCCGCGCGCGTGGCCGCCGTGCAGCGTACCGAGCGACCGGCGGTGGAGCGAAAGGCAGTTGTTCTGGCGGCTGGCGACCATGGCGTGGTGGCCGAGGGAGTCTCACCCTATCCCCAAGAGGTGACAGGGCAGATGGTCGCCAACTTCGCTGCCGGTGGTGCGGCCATCAACCAGATAGCCGACGCAGTCGGGGCGGAGCTGGTGCTGCTGGATGTGGGGACAGTTGGTGGAGGGTCCCCGGTGGCGGGACTGCGCGTCGAGCGTGTCCGACCCGGCACGGCCAACATGGCATGTGGCCCCGCGATGACGCGCGAGGAGGCCGAGGCTGCAGTGCTCATCGGAGCCCGAGTGGCGGGGGAGCTTGCCGCCGACGGGGTGAGCCTGCTCGGCACCGGCGAGATGGGCATCGGCAACACGACAGCCGCCGCCGCCGTCACCGCGGCTCTCACTGGGGTCGAACCGGCGGGAGTTGTAGGTCGGGGGACTGGACTGGACGACGAGGGCGTTGCGCGCAAGGCCGACGTGGTGCGCCGGGCTCTCGATGTGAACGCAGTGGACTCGGCGGACCCTCTGGGAGTGCTGGCAGCCGTGGGCGGACTGGAGATCGCTGCCCTCGCGGGAGTCGTGTTGGGGGGCGCTCGAGCGGGAGTGTGCGTGGTGAGCGACGGGTTCGTGTCCGGGGCTGCGGCGCTGCTCGCCGCAAGGATGTGCCCGGCGGCCTCTGGCTACCTGTTCGCCTCTCATCGCTCGGCCGAACCCGGGCACGGTGTCATCCTGGAGACGCTTGGTCTCTCCCCCCTGTTCGACCTCGGGATGCGCCTTGGGGAGGGCACGGGAGCGGCTCTCGCGATGCCGGTCATCGACGCTGCCTGCTCGATGATGAGCGGCATGGCGACCTTCTCAGAGGCCGGCGTGAGCGACAGGGCCGAGTAGGGTGCGAACCTTCGCAGGACTCAGGAGCGCCCTGGGACTGCTGACAGTGCTGCCGGTTGGCCGCGCGAGCCTGGATCACCCCGCCGCCGTCCCCTGGTACCCGTGGGCCGGGTGGCTCTTTGGCGGCGGGGGTGCCGCGATAGCGTGGGCGGTAGCCGGGCGCACCGAGAACGCCGCCGCGCCTTTCCTTGCGGGCGTGGCCGTCGTGGGAGCCTGGACGGCGCTGTCCCGTCTGCTGCACTGGGACGGGCTCTCGGATACGGCTGATGGCCTGCTCGGCGGAGACACACCAGAGAGGCGTCTCGAGATCATGCGCGACCCGCGCGCCGGCGTCTTCGGTGTTGTCGCCGTGGTCCTGGTGATGCTCGCCGAGGTGGGCAGCGTCGCGGTGCTGGCCGAGGCGCGCGCATGGTGGGTGCTAGCGATAGCACCGGTGGCAGGTCGCCTTGCGGCTTCGGCAGGGGCGATGGGAGTGCCTCCGGCTCGCAACGAAGGTCTCGGTGCGAGCGCGGCGGTCCGCGGAGGCCTGTCCGCTTGGCTGACAGCGCTAGCCGCAGTGGTCGTGAGTCTGTCGGTACCCTCAGACGGGCGCGTCGTGCTCGCCATCTCGGCCATCGTGCTGGCTGTGCTGCTCCCCAGGGCGCTGTCGAGACCTGTGGGCGGTCAGACAGGGGACATCCTGGGTGCGTCGGTGCTGCTGACGGAGACCTCGGTCCTGGGGCTCGGGGCTGTAGCGGTGTCGGTACTGGGAGGCGGGAGCGGTCTGTGAGCGCGCGGATACTCATCGCCAGGCATCCGGAGACAAAAGCCAATGTGGCCCGGAGATACCGGGGGCGCGGCGACGAGCCGTACACGCCCAAAGGTCGCGAACAAGTGAGCGCGCTGGCCGAGGCGATACGCGCGTTCGGTCCGCAGGTTGTGTATTCGAGTCCTCAGCGGAGAGCCCTCGAGGCGGCCGAGGCCTCGATCGGCGCTTCCGGCGCGTCTCTCACCGTGCTCGAGGGCCTCAGGGAGATCGATTTCGGGGATGCCGAGGGGCTGACGTACGAGCAGACTGTGCTGCGGGGAGTACCCGTGGACTACTTGGGCGGACCGACAGCAGAGCCCGTCGCGCCCGGCGGGGAGACGTGGGACGCGTTCGCCAAGCGTGTCGCCGCCGCCGCGGCGGCCATCGAGGACGGCGGCCGCGCTGCGGTCTTCACCCACAGCGGAGTCGTACGAGCACTACTGGTCGGCTGGCTGGGACTGCCGCGTGAGGCAGCGTGGGGCTTCGCCCTACCCCCCGCGTCCCTCATTCTCGTGAGCGTTGAGGCGGGGCAAGGCGTGCTGGAGTATCTCGGACCGCCCGAGTGGTTCGGGGGCTAGGCCGGGCGCTAGGTCGCGCCGCGCCGCTTGCCCCGGCGTGGCCTGCCTGCGACAATCTGCCCCAACCGCCGCTGGTGGAGGAGGGAGTCCGCGATGGGCTCGCGCCGGAGGACACGGAGGCCGCCTTGAGCGACTGGCAGAGCATTGTGCGTTCCGAGGTGCACCCCATGGTGCCCTACTCGCCCGGCCTGCGCGCGAGCGAAGTGCGCGCCAGCAGCGGCAAGGATCGCGTGATCAAACTTTCCAGCAATGAGCACCCTGCAGGTCCCGTCCCCAAAGCCATGCGGGCGATGTCCGAGGTTCTGCCGCGACTCAACCGCTATCCAGACGGCTCGGCAAGAGCTCTGCGCTCGCGGCTCGCCAAGAGGCTGGGCGTCTCGTTCGACCAGGTGACAGTCGGCTCGGGATCGAACGAGATCATCAACCTCATCGGCCAGGCGGTGCTCCGCCCTGGGGACGAGGTCGTCTTCGGCTGGCCGAGCTTCGTCGTCTATCCGATGATCTCCGCCCTCATGGGTGCAACCGCTGTGCGAGTTCCACTGGAGGACGACACCTATGACCTCGACGCGATGCTCGACGCGGTGACCGAGCGTACCCGCATCGTGTTCCTGTGCAACCCCAACAACCCGACCGGCTCGATCTACCGGCGCCCTGAGCTAGAGCGCTTTCTGGGGGCTATCCCCGAGGGCGTTCTCGTCGTCTCCGATGAGGCGTACTTCGAGTTCGTGACGGACACAGAGTTCCCGGACGGACTCAGCTACTTCGACGGCGAGCGCCCGTTCTGCGTGTTGCGCACGTTCTCGAAGGCGTACTCGCTCGCGGGCTTGCGGGTTGGGTACGGGATCGTGCCGGAGCGGCTGCGCGAGGCGCTGGACAAGGTGCGCGCCCCGTTCAACGTGAACAGTGTGGCCCAGGTGGCCGCGTACTACTCGCTCGACGATGATGCCGAGGTGAGGCGTCGGCGCGCCGAGAATCAGGAGCTCAAGGAGTACCTCTACGCCTGCTTCGATCGGCTTGGCGTCGCCTTTGTGCCCTCCGAGGCGAACTTCGTCTACATGAAGACCGAAAGGCCGCTCGAAGCGTTCGAAGCTCTTCTCGCGCAAGGTGTGATCGTGCGCGCTTTCGGGGAGACTCCGGCACTGCGGATCACGATTCCGGCAGCCGAGGATTGCGACGCCGTTATCGAGGCGATCGAGGCCGCACACGAGGCGCTCGGAGGATTCTGAGGAGCCGACACCGGCAACCCCCAGGCGGTGTTGGCGCGAGAGCGCAAGAGCCGGCGCGAGGGGACGCAAGAGGGACCAACGCTGTAGTCGAGCGATCCGAGAGGGGTGATCCGCGTGCTCGTCGTCATGCGCGACCACGCGAACGAGGAGGAGATACAGCATGTCGTTGACTTGCTCCACGAGGCAGGGGCTGAAGCACACCTGTCTCGCGGCAAGGTCAAGACGATCATCGGCGGCATCGGTGAACGCGAGGTCATGTACTCGCTGGAACTCAACGGTCTGCCCGGAGTGCAGGAAGTCATCCGGGTGCTCAAGCCCTACAAGCTCGTCAGCCGGGAGTTCCAGCCCGAGGACACGGTCGTGCGAGCCGGCGCGTCGGTGGTGGGCGCGGGGGCGGTGCTCATGGCGGCAGGACCGTGTTCGGTGGAGTCCGAGGAGCAGATGCTCTCCGTGGCGCGGGCCGTCAAAGAAGCTGGCGGAACGATGCTCCGCGGTGGCGCCTACAAGCCTAGGACCAGCCCCTACGCCTTCCAGGGTATGGGTTTGGAGGGGCTGAAGCTGCTACGTAGCGCTGGCGATGAGGTAGGACTACCAGTGGTCACTGAAGTTCTAGATGTGAGGGACACCGAGGCGGTAGCCACCTACGCCGATGTTCTTCAGGTTGGCGCTCGCAACATGCAGAACTTCACGATGCTGGACGAGCTCGGCAAGGTGGCGAAACCTATCCTGATGAAGCGCGGTTTCTCCGCCACGCTGGAGGAGCTGCTTTCGGCTGCCGAGTACATCCTGAAGGGCGGGAATCGCGACGTCATCCTGTGCGAGAGAGGCATCCGCACGTTCGAGACGTACACGCGCAATACGCTCGACCTCGCGGGCGTGGCTGCGCTCAAGACCCTGACCCATCTCCCAGTGATCGCCGATCCCTCGCACGCGACCGGGCGACGCGACCTGATCGCGCCGATGTGCCGGGCGGCGCTGGCGGCGGGTGCCGACGGAGTCATCGTGGAGGTACACCCTGATCCCGAGCACGCCAGGTGCGACGGACCGCAATCTCTAACGGAGGACGCCTTTGCCGAACTCATGAAGGGACTCGGTGGCGTTCTGGAGCTAGACGGCCGACGCTGGGGATTGGAGGGCTAGACGTGCCCCAATTCGACCCGATCGTCATCGTGGGCGTCGGGCTGATCGGCGGCTCGATCGGTGCGGCGGCCAAACGGCTGGCCGATCCCCCGGAGGTGCTCGGGGTTGCCAGGTCCCCCGAGACTTTGCGATACGCCCTCGAGCACGGCATCATCGACGAGGGTGCGAGTCCGGATGAGGCTGAGGAACGCGGCTGGTTCACCTCGTCGGAGAAGGCTCTGATCGTCCTGGGCACACCCGCGAAGGCCACCGAGGAGTGGCTGTCGCGCCTGGGCGGCATGGGTGCGCGGGGGACCGTGACCGACGTCGCATCCACGAAGGCGGGCGTGATCGCCGCAGCCGAGCAGCACCTCCCGCCGAGCCTTGCATTCGTCGGCGGGCATCCGATGGCTGGATCAGAACGGAGCGGCGTTGAGGCTGCCACGCCGGATCTCTTCCGCGGCGCGTACTACGTGCTGACACCGTCCGAGACGACCGACATGGGTGCATACGGACGCCTGCACGCGTTCGTCAGCTCACTCGGCGCCAGAGTCATCTGTGTCGACGCCGCTGCCCACGACGAGGCCGTCGCAACGGTGAGCCACGTCCCGCACATGGCGGCGGCGGCGCTGACCACGCTCCTTGCCCGGCGCGCCGACGCAGGCGAGGAGCTGCTGCGGCTCGCCGCTGGGGGCTTCAAGGACACCACAAGGGTGGCTGCCGGAAGTCCCGACCTGTGGACGGGTATCGCGCTCGACAACGCCGATGCTCTTGCCCGAGGGATCGACGACCTCCGCGAGATACTGGGCGACTTCGGCCAACTGCTCCGCAACCGCGACACGGACGGGCTCCGCGACTGGCTGCTCCGCGCCGCCGAGGTCCGCCGCTCTCTGCCGGCACAATGGGTACCCGCGACAACAGCGCTCACTGAGCTGTCGTTGCCAGTGACCGACCGACCGGGCGTGGTGAGCGAGGTAACAACGGCGGTGGGCAGGTTCGGCTGCAACATCGAGGACATCGAGATCGATCACGTGTCCGAGGACAGTGCGGTCTTGCGCATGGTGCTCACAGACGAGGGCGACATCAGAGCGCTCACCGCCGAGCTCGAGCGACTGGGCTACGAGCCCAGCGCGACACCGCTGGAAGGACCGAGGGGCGAGTAGTTTGGAACGCTCGCTAGAGCCGGCGCGCGGTCCTATCACCGGGGAGATAGTGGTCCCCGGGGACAAGTCGATCTCCCACAGGGTGGTGCTGTTCTCGGCGATGGCCGAGGGCGAGTCGCACCACGAGGGTGTGGCGGACTCGGCCGACGTGCGCTCCACCATCAGGGCGGTCGGCGCGCTTGGGGCTGAGGTGGATGTTGCCGAGAGCGGCGACGGGTCGCTTTCGGTGAGCGTGCGCGGGTGGGGTGCGGATGGCCCGCGTCCCGCCAGCGACCCGATCGACTGCGGTAACAGCGGGACCACGGTGCGTCTGCTCATGGGTGTACTCGCTGGATGGAGCGGCGAGTGGACGCTGGCGGGCGACGAGTCCCTATCGAAGCGTCCGATGGCACGAGTGACCGAACCGCTCAGCCGGATGGGCGCGACCTTCGAGGCTCGCGACGGGGATCTGCTGCCAGTGACGGTGCGGGGCGGCGACCTCTCGGCGCTCGAGTTCGATTCACCAGTGGCGAGTGCCCAGGTGAAGACGGCGGTGCTCCTTGCCGGCCTGCGCGCGGCGGGACGGACGACGGTTACCGAGCCGGCACCCAGCCGCGACCACACGGAGCGTCTCCTTCCTGCGTTCGGCGCGGAGGTCGGGCGCTCAGACGACGGGCTTTCGGCTTGGGTGGACGGACCAGCCACCTTGAGCGGGTGTGATGTCGTAGTGCCTGGCGATCCCTCCTCGGCGGCGTTTTTTGTCGGTGCGGCGCTAGTGGTGCCGCGAGGCTCAGCGGTGATCCGCGGGGTGTCGCTGAACCCGACACGAAACGGCTACCTGAGGGTCCTGGAGCGCATGGGGGCGGACATCGTCGTCCGGCCCACCGGCGAGACAGGTCTGGAGCCGGTAGGCGACGTTGAGGTTCGTCGCAGTCCGCTCCGGAGTACCGTCGTCGAGGCCGGCGAAGCACCCTCGCTCATCGATGAGATCCCGATCCTCGCGGTTGTTGCAGCGCGCGCGGAGGGCACCACCCGTTTCGAGGGCGTCGGTGAACTCCGGGTCAAGGAGTCCGATCGCCTGGAAGCGGTCGCGACATGCCTCGGCGCGATGGGTGTGGAGGTCAGGTCCGGAGACGACTGGCTGGAGGTCATCGGTCCAGCGCGGCTCCAGGCGGCCCGAGTGGACTCCCTTGGCGACCACCGGCTCGCGATGGCGTTCTCGGTGGCCGCCCTCGTGGCCGAGGGAACCACGCAGATCGCGCGATATGACGCCATCGACGTCAGCTACCCGGGATTCGGGGAGGCTCTGCGCCGCGCTCAGGAGGCATAAGGGCAAGTACTCGAAGGCTGCCCGGCGAGGGGAGGACGTTAGCCGCCTCGCTTCGAACACCCTCGACGCGAGTACTTGTTCCGGCCTCCACGTCCTGGTATCGTCGTTGGGACCTTTAAGACCGGTCCTGTGAGGCCGGCAAGGGACACTACGACATAGCTGGCGAGCCGAGCTTGACCGCTCGGCTCGCAGACGAGCCAAGTGCCTTCTTGCCGCCTCGCGCAAGGAGGCATTCTTATGTCGCCTTCTCCTGCGCAAAGCGACCGGCGATCGAGCGGAGGCGGCGTGGACTATCGCACGAAAGCAGAGGTCATGGACGGCACGGCCGTCGCCAGGGCGCTGACACGTATCGCTCACGAGATCCTCGAGGCGAACAAGGGATGCGGGACCGTAGCTCTGGTGGGCATCCTGACGCGGGGAGCCCAGGTTGCCGAGCGCCTCGCGGCTCGCATCAAGGACATCGAGGGAGTTGATGTCCCTGTAGGGAGGATAGACATCTCCTTCTATCGCGACGATGTCGCGACGCGCCCCAACCCGGAGGTACACAGAACGGAGATACCCTTCGACGTCGAGGGCATGGACATCGTACTCGCGGACGACGTGCTGTTCACCGGTCGCACGATAAGGGCGGCGATGGACGCGATCATGGACTACGGGCGTCCGCGCTCCGTCCAGCTGGCTGTCCTGGTTGACCGGGGGCACCGCGAGCTTCCCATCCGGGCCGACTACGTGGGGAAGAACGTACCGACTTCGGGCAAGGAGCGAGTGAGGGTCTCCTTCACGGAGACGGATGGCAAGGACGCCGTCGAGATCGTTCAGCTGTCGGACGAGGGAGCGTGAGGCGAGAGTGCTCTCCGCCCAGCATGTGATCGACATCTCGGATCTCACCAGCGATGACGTGATCTCGGTGCTCGATACTGCCGAGTCGTTCCAGGAGGTGAACCAGCGTCGCATCAAGAAGCTGCCCACCCTCCGGGGCAGGACGGTCATCAACCTCTTCTTGGAGCCTTCCACTCGGACTCGTACCAGTTTCGAGATCGCGGCGAAGAGGCTGTCGGCGGATGCGGTGAACATGTCGGGTTCTGCCTCGGCCACGGCAAAGGGCGAGTCCCTGCGCGATACGGCGAAGACGCTCTCGGCGATGGCGTGTGACCTGATCGTCGTAAGACACCGGTATGCCGGATCCGCTCGCGTGCTCGCTGAATGTATGGACGCGCATGTCATCAACGGCGGCGACGGGATGCACCAGCACCCCACCCAGGCTCTGCTGGACCTTCTGACGATCCGTCAGGCTCTCGGCAAGCTGGAGGGCCTCACGGTGGGCATTGTTGGGGACATAGCGCACAGTCGTGTGGCCGGGAGCCTGGTGCCGGCCCTGAGGCTGGTGGGAGCTCGGCCCATCGTGGTGGCTCCTCCGACGCTGATGCCGGCGCGGCCCGACATCATGGGCGCCGAGGTGTCGCACTCGATCGATGACGTCCTTTCCGAGCTGGACGTGACCTATATGCTCAGGGTGCAGATGGAGAGGGCCGACGCGATGCCCTTCCCGTCTGTGCGCGAGTACGCTCGCCTGTTCGGCATGAACGGCGCTCGGCTCGCGAGGATGCGACCCGAGGCGGTGGTCATGCACCCGGGTCCCATGAACCGTGGGGTGGAGATAACGTCGGAAGTGGCCGATTCGGACCGCGCTATCGTCCTGGAGCAGGTGGAGCTCGGTGTTGCGGTGCGGATGGCTGTAATGTACCTGCTCCTGGGAGGGGTCGAAGATGCGGCTGCTGCTTAGGGGCGGATGGCTGGCAGATCCGCGAGCCGGTCTCGACGGGCCCGGGGACGTGCTCGTCGAGGATGGCATCATCTCCGCAGTGGGAGGGAGCCTCGAGGCGAACGGCGCAAAGGAGCTGAACTGCGCCGGCAAGACGGTGTTGCCTGGGCTGGTGGACGCGCATGTCCACCTTCGCGAACCGGGGCGTGAAGACGAGGAGACGATCGCTTCAGGAACGCGAGCCGCTGTTCACGGCGGATTCACAGCGGTGTGCACCATGCCAAACACCCAGCCTGTGGCAGACACGGGAGCGGCTATCCGATTCCTGGTGGAGCGGGCCGAGGAGCATGGGGTGGCGCGTGTCTTCCCGATAGGCGCCATGACATCTGGGCAGAAGGGCAGCGCTCTCGCCGAGATGGGTGACATGGTCGCAGAGGGCGCCGTCGCCTTCTCCGACGACGGCAGCGGCGTGCAGGACGCCGGTATGATGCGTCGCGTCATGGACTACGCCAAGATGTTCGAGGTCCCGGTCATCTCTCACTGCGAGGACGCCTCTCTGGCCGGTGCGGGAGTGGTGAACGAGGGCGTGGTCTCCACCAGGCTTGGGCTCCCAGGGTGGCCTTCGGCTGCCGAGGAGATCATGGTGGCTCGGGACATCCGGCTTGCCGAGCTCACCGGATGCCGGCTGCACTTGGCACACCTCTCGACAGCTGGCTCCGTGGCGCTGGTACGCGAGGCGAAAGCATCCGGCGCGCCCGTCACGTGCGAGGTGACGCCGCATCACTTGTTCCTGGATGAGGACGCCATCGACGACCGCTACAACACCGCGCTCAAGATGAACCCACCTCTTCGAACAGAGGCGGATCGCAGAGCACTCATCGCTGGTCTGACCGATGGTACTGTCGACTGCATAGCCTCCGATCACGCGCCGCACGCCGCGCACGAGAAGGAGATGGAGTTCGAGATAGCTCCGTTCGGCACGACAGGCTTGGAGACCACGCTGTCCCTCGTGTGCACACACCTGGTCTCGGCAGGAGTGGTCGGCTGGGGCGACGTGGTGAGGCTGCTGTGTCACGGACCGCGCCTGGCGCTCGGGTTGCCTGCGGCGGGTCTGTCAGAGGGTCTTCCGGCTGATCTCACCGTCGTGGATCCTGAGGAGGCCGTTACGGTCGCTCGCGGCTTCTTTGAGAGCCGGTCTTCAAACTCGGCCTTTGTCGGGGAGAAGCTCAAGGGGCGGGCGTCAGAGGTTCTCGTCAATGGCAGTCTGGTGCTTGCGGGCGGAGAGGTCTTGGCATGATGAGGGATCGCGCACCGGCTCTACTAGTGCTGGAGGACGGGACTTCGTTCGAAGGCGTCGCGTGTGGCGCGGAGGGCGAGTCGGTCGGCGAGGCGGTGTTCAACACCTCGATGTGCGGCTACCAGGAGGTATTGACCGATCCTAGCTACGCGGGCCAGGTTGTGACGATGACCTCGCCCCATATCGGCAACTACGGAGTCAATGGTGCCGACATGGAATCGCGAGGCACGTTCGTTCGCGGCTTCGTGGTGCGGAGCATGAGCCCCTTCGCATCGAGCTGGCGCGCCGAGGAGACCCTTCCGGACTTCCTGCGGCGCTTCGACGTTGTCGCTATCGAGGGCGTGGACACAAGAAGGCTCACGCGACACATTCGGGAGTTGGGTGCGATGCGGGCGGCCATCTCGACTGAAGACCTCGATCCCTCGAGCCTTGCAGCGAAGGCGGCCTCGGCGCCGCCGATGACCGGGGCCGACTTCGTTCGAGAGGTCGCCATTACCGAGCCCTACGAGTGGGGCGGAGAGATGCCTCCGGGATGCGACATCCCCGTGGACACCGGAGTACTGCCGGCCGAGCCGCGTTACCACGTCGTCGCCTTCGACTCGGGGATCAAGTACAACATCTTGCGGCGCCTGGCAGAAGCGGGCTGCCGGATCACTCTCGTCCCGCCGACGCACTCGGCCGAGGACGTCCTGGCGCTCGCGCCTGACGGCGTGTTCCTGGCCAACGGTCCCGGGGATCCGGCGGCGGTAGGCTATCTCTTCGGCACTCTGCGCAAGCTGATCGGCAGGATCCCGCTGTTCGGCATCTGCCTTGGCCACCAGATGCTGTCGCTGGCGGTGGGTGCGAAGACCTACAAGCTCAAGTACGGCCACCGCGGAGGCAACCAGCCGGTCAAGAACCTCCTTTCCGGCCGAGTGGAGATCACCAGCCAGAACCACGGCTTTTGCGTGGATTTCGGCTCCATCGGTCGCCTGATGCCGGAGCTGTCCGGCGGCGTCGACCACGATGCGGGGGACTTGGGGTTCTGGGCGAAAGCGGGAGTCGCTCCTGTGGTCCGTTCCTCGGACTTCGGCCGAGTACAACTCACCCACGTGAACCTCAACGACATGACTACCGAAGGACTTCGCCTGCTCGACTCGCCGGCGTTCTCGGCACAGTACCATCCCGAAGCAGCACCCGGGCCGCGCGACGCCCGGTACATGTTCGATGCCTTCGTCCGGATGATGTCGCGGCCGGACGAGATGCTCATGGCACCCGGCTAAGGGGGAAAGGGCATGCTCCGCAGCGTTCTTCTGCACACGGATCTAACGCCGGAAGACGACATCGTCATCCCGTTCGCGACGGGGCTTCCGGCGCTCGGGGCGCGAAGAGCCGTCCTCGCGAGCGTGGTGGACGCCTCGGGCCTGGAAGGCCCTGTGATCATGGCGTGTGTCGACAAAGCGAGGGAGAGACTTCGCGAACATGCGAAGACCCTGCGCGACGCTGGCCTTGAAGTTGAGGTGCGTGTTCTCACTGGTGAGGTGGATCGTGAGCTGCTGGGTCTAGCCGTGGAGACGGGCGTGGACATGATGGTTAGCTGCACCCACGGGAAGTCCTTCCTCGCCCGTCTGATCGCGGGTTCGACTTCCGAGTCCCTTCTGTCCCATGCCGAGTGCCCCTCCATGTTCGTGAGATTCGATCTGCTCGGCGAGGCCGAGCACCCTTCGGATCCCGCCAGCGACTTCTGCCGCAGTCTTCTTCTCCCGACGGACTTCGGCGGGCCCGCGACAAGGGCCTTCATGGGTGTCCTCGAGCTGCCGAGCGACTGTGTCGGTACTCTGCATCTGCTGCATGTGATCGACCCGGACCTTGATGATCGCAAGCTAAGAGACCACGAGGTGGGCGCGGAGTTCCAGCTCAGCAACCTTGCAGCCCTGGCCGCCGAGCACGGCATCGATGCCAGCGTCACGATCAGGCAGGGAGACGTGGGGGAAACGGTGCTGGCCGAGATGCGCGGCAAGAGAGTGACCGGGGCGGTCCTTGGCACGAGAGGCAGGGGACCGGTCGCTGATGCCCTCCTCGGGTCGCTCTCGCTCACCCTGCTGCGACAGGCCACGTGCCCGGTCCTGGTGGTGCCATAGTGCCTCGACGCGACGACATCTCCAAGATCCTCGTCATAGGCTCGGGCCCGATCGTCATCGGTCAGGCCTGCGAGTTCGACTACTCCGGCGCTCAGGGCTGCAAGGTGTTGCGTGAAGACGGGTACGAGGTCGTCCTCATCAACTCGAATCCGGCCACGATCATGACCGATCCCGAGATGGCCGATCGCACCTACGTCGAGCCGGTGACCCCGCTATTCGCCGAGAAGGTGATCGAGGCCGAAAGGCCGGACGCGCTGCTGCCAACACTCGGGGGGCAGACAGGATTGAACTGTGCGGTAGCTCTCGCCGACAGTGGAGTCCTCGAGCGCTACTCCGTCGAGCTTATCGGGGCGAAACTCGACGTCATCCGCAAAGGCGAAGACCGGAAACTCTTCCGGGAGGCCATGGAGCGAATAGGTCTCGATGTGCCACGCAGCGGCTACGCGTACTCGGTGCGCGATGCGGAGGAACTCGTTGGCGACCTGGGCTTTCCGATCGTCATCCGGCCTTCTTTCACGCTGGGGGGCGCCGGCGGCGGTATCGCCTACAACGTCGATGAGCTGCGCGAGATAGTGGCCGGCGGCGTGGCGCTCTCGCCCGCCGGCGAAGTGCTCGTCGAGGAGAGTGTCATCGGCTGGAAAGAGTTCGAGATGGAGGTCATGCGGGATGGGAACGACAACTGCGTGATCGTCTGCTCTATCGAGAACGTCGACGCCATGGGAGTACATACCGGCGACAGCATCACTGTGGCACCCGCCCAGACGCTGACCGATCGCGAATATCAGGACATGCGTGACGCATCCATCGCGATCATGCGGGAGATAGGGGTGGAGACCGGCGGCAGTAACGTGCAGTTCGCCATCGACCCCAAGGACGGGTGCCTTGTGGTCATTGAGATGAACCCGCGCGTCTCACGATCCTCTGCACTCGCCAGCAAGGCCACCGGCTTTCCGATCGCCAAGATCGCTGCCAAGCTCGCGGTTGGCTACACGCTCGACGAGATCCCCAATGACATCACTCGCGAGACCCCGGCGTGCTTCGAGCCGTCGATCGACTACACGGTGGTAAAGGTCCCACGGTGGGCGTTCGAGAAGTTCCCGGGAACTGACCAGGGTCTCACCACAAGGATGAAGTCCGTGGGCGAGGTCATGGCGATCGGCAGGACCTTCACCGAGGCCCTCGGCAAGGCGTTTCGGGCACTCGAGAACGGGCGTGGGGGCCTGGGAGCGGACGGCAAGGACCGTTTCGACGAGAACCGTTTCGACAACCTGCTCGCCACACCTACCGAGAGCCGGATGTTCTATGTGGCCGAGGCGTTCCGGCGGGGCAGGAGTGTCGAAGAGGTGCACGCCCTCTCGCACATCGACCCGTGGTTCCTGGAACAAGTCCGGATCATGACCGAGGTCGAGCGTGCACTTGAAGGGACGCCGTGCACCCATGTCTCAGCCGAGGTGATGCGGGAAGCCAAGCGGCACGGACTCTCGGATGCGCAGATAGGTGTCCTGACCGGGGCAGGGGAGAGCGAGGTAAGGTCGCGGCGAGCGGAGCTTGGTGTGACGCCGGTGTTCAAGTCCGTAGACACCTGCGCCGCGGAGTTTGCTGCCGAGACCCCCTATTACTACAAGACGTACGACGATCAGGGCGAAGTCCGGCCCGCAACCAAGCCGAGGGTCCTGATCTTGGGCGCGGGTCCCAACCGCATCGGCCAGGGGATCGAGTTCGACTACTGCTGCGTTCATGCCGCATACGCGCTCTCAGCGGCTGGCTTTGAGACCGTGATGGTGAACTGCAACCCAGAGACGGTATCCACCGACTACGACACCGCCGACCGGCTCTACTTCGAACCGCTCACATTCGAGGACGTGATGGACGTCTGCGATGCGGAGGACCCGGTGGGGGTTCTCGTGACCTTTGGCGGGCAGACACCACTCAAGCTTGCCCACGCCCTCGAGGACGCCGGCGTCCCCATCCTGGGTACGAAGCCGGAAGCCATAGACCTCGCCGAGGACCGGAAGCGATTCTCGTCGACCCTGGACCGTCTGGGGATCGCGTACCCGGCTGCGGGAACGGCTACAAGCTTTGCCGAAGCCCTCGAGGTCGCGCGACGAATAGGGTTCCCGCTTCTCGTCCGGCCGAGCTACGTCCTCGGCGGGCGCGGCATGGTGATCGCCTACAACGAGGACTACCTGGAGCGCTACATGGCCGAGGCCACCTCGGTGTCGCCGGACCACCCGGTCCTTCTCGACAAGTTCCTGGAAGGCGCGATCGAGGTGGACGTCGATGCGGTGTGCGACGGCGAGAGCGTCTACATCGGCGGCGTCATGGAGCACATAGAGGAGGCCGGCATCCACTCGGGGGACTCGGCTTGCTGTATCCCGCCTTTCTCGCTCGGCGACGAGACGATCGCGACCATCAAGGGGCACGCGCGCACCCTCGCGCTGGAGCTGGGAGTCTGCGGGTTGATGAACGTGCAGTTCGCCGTCAAGGACCGGGCGGTCTACGTGCTTGAGGTGAACCCGAGGGCGAGCAGGACTGTGCCGTACGTGAGCAAGGCCACGGGCGTGCCGCTAGCCAAGATCGCGGCGAGGGTCATGGCGGGAGAGAGGCTCGCCGAGATGGGCCTGCCGCCGGAGGACAGGGAGCTCGGGAGGTTTGCCGTGAAAGAGGCGGTGATGCCCTTCGGCAGATTCCCGGGATCGGATAGTGTTCTCGGGCCAGAGATGAAGTCCACCGGCGAGGTGATGGGGATCGCCGAGGACTTCCCGGCCGCCTACGCGAAGTCGCAGCTGGCCATCGACTACTCCCTGCCATCATCCGGGGCTGCGTTCATCTCGGTGTCCGATCGTGACAAGCGAGCTATGATCCCTGTTGCGAAGCAGCTGCACATGCTCGGCTTCGAGATCGTGTCTACCGGAGGCACCGCGCGCTCACTCCGCGCTGCCGGCATTCCCGTCACCAAGATCCTGAAGGTCCACGAGGGGCGCCCTAACATCGTGGATGCGATCAAGAACGACCAGATCGACCTCGTGATCAACACTCCGCTCGGGCAGGAAACCCGAGCTGATGGCTACCATATCCGAACTGCTGCGGTGCAGCACGGCGTCTCGAACATCACGACGGTTGCAGCGGCGCAGGCGGCGGCGCAAGCTATCGAAGCTCTGAAGGAGGAGCGCCTTCGTCCGATCGCTCTGCAGGATCTGTATGGCGAAGCCGAGCCACGTCAGGTTGCCATGGGGGGAGCAGGGTCGGAGGAGGATGAGTCCTTGTGAGCGGCGCATCGGACGAACTTCGCGCGCCCGTCCAGGGGGAAGGCACGCTGGCGGGGGAGGGTCGGGCCACCCGCCCGCGCCCGGTGCTCGAGCGCGTTGAGTGCCTCTCGAATGTGCGAGTCACAGAAGGAGTGGGACTGATGACACTGCGCGCTCCACGCGTGGCATCTATGGCCGAGCCCGGCACATTCGTCCATCTTCGGATCGCCGAGGATACCGCTCTGCTGCTCAGGAGACCCTTCTCGATCCACCGCGCATGCGGAGACATGATAGTACTCCTCTACCAGGTGCTCGGTCCGGGTACCCGCGCGATGTCGCTGCGCGGGCGTGGTGACGTGATGGATGTGATAGGACCCCTCGGGAGCGGTTTCGGTATGCCCGACCACCTGTCGCACGCCTTGCTGGTGGCGGGTGGACTTGGGGCGGCGCCGCTCGGGTTCCTTGCTGAGCGACTCGCTGAGCGAGGTGTGGCGGTGACGGTGGCGTTTGGTGCCCCAACCGCCGCGAGACTCGTCGCACGAGAGCTGTTCGACTCGGTCGCCCGCAAGGTCTCGCTTGCGACCGACGATGGCAGCGAGGGGCGCTCCGGTCCCGTGACGGATCTCGTGGAGGACCTGATAGCCTCGGATAGGCCTGACAGGATCTACGTGTGCGGGCCCGAAGCGATGGCATGCCGGGTGGCCTTGCAAGCTGCCGCTGCGGGTGTCCCCTGTGAGGTCTCGCTAGAGAGGCTGATGGCGTGCGGTGTCGGAGCCTGCTTGTCCTGTGTTGTCTCCACGACCTGGGGGTCACGGTGCGCCTGTTGCGACGGACCCGTGTTCGATGCCGGGGAGGTGCAGTGGGAGGCGTCCGAGACGCCCCCCCGCAACTGACATGGCACACGAACAAAGAGGGACAGGATCAGAGAGCGGCGGCGCGACGAGCGTGGACATGAGCGTGCGCATCGGCGATCTGGCGCTGCGCAACCCCGTGCTCACCGCATCGGGCACGTTCGCCTCGGGCAAGGAGTACTCAGACTTCGTAGACCTCGGCCATCTGGGAGCGGTGACAACCAAGGGCGTGTCGATCGACCCCTGGGAAGGCAACCCCAGTCCCCGCATCGCCGAGACGGCTTCAGGGATGCTGAATTCGATCGGTCTGCAGAACCCGGGCGTCGAGGAGTTCTGCCGTCGTGACCTGGCATGGCTCGAGACTCAGGACGTTCCGGTGATCGTGAACATCTCCGGACACTCCGTGGCCGAGTACGCCGCTGTGGCTAAGCGCCTGGATGCCGAGAGCGTTGTGTCGGCGCTAGAGGTGAACATCTCCTGCCCCAACGTCGATGCAGGGGGGATGCACTTCGGGGTGGACTGCGCTCTCGCCTTTGACGTGACGCGCGCGGTGCGCCGCGTGACGGACAAGCCCGTGATAGTGAAGCTCGGCCCGAACGTGGCGGACATCACTGCGATTGCCCGGGCTGTTGTCGACGCCGGCGCCGATGGTGTGAGTCTCATCAACACGATCCTCGGCATGGCGGTCGACACGGCCACCTTCAAGCCTAAGCTGGCACGTGTTGTCGGCGGCTTGTCGGGGCCGGCGATCAAGCCGGTTGCTCTCCGGATGGTGTGGCAGGTGGCATCCGCGGTGAGCGTGCCGGTCATCGGTATGGGCGGGATCATGACCGCCGATGATGCGGTGGAGTTCATGTTGGTGGGTGCCACCGCGGTGGCGGTAGGAACGGCGAACTTCGTCGACCCGACTTCCGCAGTGCGCGTTGTTGACAGACTTGGGCACTTCTGCGAGTCCCGCGGCATTGCCCGCGTCGGGGATCTGACCGGCGCTCTGAGGCTTGACGAACAGGTAGTGCGATGACGCCACTAGAGCTCCTGAAGGGCGGATCCGCATCGGACGCCGACACCGAACACGCGGGGGGCAAGTGACTGGGGGTGTCTCTCGGATGGAACATGCGCGAGACCGCGTTATCGTCGCGCTCGACATATCTGCCGATGACACACTCAGCATCTCCGCCAAACTGCGTAACCGAGCCAAGTGGCTGAAGGTAGGGATGACGCTGTTCTACTCGGCCGGACCGGCGATCGTTGGCCGCTTGCGCTCGGAGGGGTTCGACGTGTTCTGCGACCTGAAGCTCCACGACATCCCGCATCAGGTGAGCGGTGCCGCCCGAGAGCTTGCTGCTCTGGGAGTAGGCATGCTCACCGTGCATGCATCCGGGGGTCCCGGCATGGTGGCGGCAGCGGTCGAGGGCGCCTCAGCGGGAGCTTCGAGGTGCGGGCTGCCGACACCCGCTGTGCTTGCCGTAACGGTTCTCACCAGCATGGATAGCGCAAGTCTGGTCGCCACGGGGGTCGAGGTTCCCGCTGAGAGGCAGGTAGTCCGTCTGACCGAGATGGCCCTCGAAGCTGGCGCTCACGGGGTGGTGTGCTCGCCCCTGGAGGCAGCGGCAGTGCGCAGCGTCGCGGGCGGAGACGCTCTCGTCGTCACCCCCGGGGTACGCAGCGCCGGTGGCGAGGTTGGCGATCAGGTACGGGTCGCTACCCCCAGAGAGGCGATCGCCGCGGGAGCATCACACATCGTCGTGGGCCGTCCCATCACCGGGGCATCCGACCCGGCCGTTGCCCTCGAGGCCGTAGTGCAGGAAGTGGGGTCTTGATGGAGCTGTTGGACGAGGCTGCGGTCGCGCTGGAGCTTCAGCGAATCGGCGCGATCCTCTCCGGGCACTTCGCTCTCACGTCCGGCCGCCACTCAGATACCTATGTGCAATGCTCGAGAGTTCTAGAGGATCCGGCTCTCACTATGAGGCTGGCGAAGACCGTCCTCGCACGTCTGGGCTGGCGACATGTGGATGTAGTAGCGGCGCCCGCAGTTCGGGGGCATCATCTTCGGGTTTGCCCTGGCGCAAGCACTAGGGGTGAGGTTCATCTTCAGCGAACGCCGGGGAGGAAGCATGACACTTCGGCGTGGATTCTCTGTGAAGCCCGGTGAGCGAGTGCTGATCGCGGAAGACGTGGTCACGACGGGTGGTTCGGTGAATGAGGTGGCAGATCTGGTGCGCTCAGCAGGTGGCGAAGTGGTAGCGGCAGTCTCGTTGATCGACCGAGGGGGTTCCGAAGGCCTCGACGTCGAACTCGTGTCTGCACTTCGACTTGAAGTCGAGTCTTGGGAGCCCTCTGAGTGTGGCCTTTGCGCCGCCGGCGTGCCCCTAGAAGCGCCGGGGAGTCGCCTACTCGAACGATGATGTTTGCGTCGCCGCAGGTCAGGGGTAACATGGTGGTTGTGCCGTCAGTAGAAGTGTGCCTACAATCATCAGGTGCGTGTCGTCTAGCTCCGCCGATGATTGGAAGCGAGGAGGAACCCATGGCCCTACCGAATCTTTCCGAGGCCGATCGCCAGGCTGCTCTCAAGAAGGCCGCCGAGGCCCGTCAGAAGAGAGCGGAGCTGCGCGCAAAGATCAAGGCCGGCAAGATGTCGTTCGTCGACGTCATGAAGTCGTCGGGTGACCCCATCGTTGCCCGGATGAAGGTATCCACTCTGCTCGAGAGCCTTCCGGGCTACGGCAAGGCCAAGGCCGCCAAGCTCATGAGCGAGCTCGGCATCTCCGAGAGCCGTCGCGTGCAGGGGCTTGGCGCCCGCCAGCGCGAGGAGCTGATGAAGCGGCTCGGCTGAGCCGTCAGCAGTCGTCACTCTCGCTCATCTATGGGACCCGCCCCAGAAGCTTCGCGAGGGGGCGCTGCATTCACGCAGCTGTGGGCGGGTCGGTGCCTGAGTGATGGGCAGAGGTAGTCTGTACGTGATATCCGGCCCCTCAGGGGCGGGCAAGGGGACCCTGGTCAAGGAGCTACGTGACCGGGTCTCTGGGATTTGGGTGTCCGTCTCGGCCACCACGCGCCCGCCTCGTCCCGGCGAGAAGGAGGGGGTGCACTACTTCTTCCTCACTCACGATGAGTTCGAGAAGCGATTGCATGCAGGCGAGTTCCTGGAGCATGCCGTCGTCCACGGGAACAGCTACGGCACTCTTAGGGCGCCCGTCGAGCGCCGCATGGGGAGCGGCGTCGACGTGGTCCTGGAGATCGACCCACAAGGCGCCATGCAGGTGAAGCAGTCCATGTCGGACTCGATACTGGTCTTCATCGTCGCGCCCTCAGTGGAGGATCTTCGCCGCAGACTCGAGGGCCGCGGCAGCGAGACCGAGACCGAGGTTGCCACGCGGATGCGCACTTCGGAGAGGGAGATGGGGTTTGCGGGCGAGTACGACTATGTGATAAACAACGATGATGTCCGTCGGGCCACCGACGAACTCGTGTCCATCATCCGCCCCGGTTCCGATCAGGGAGAACGCTGACCCCATGGTCATCAAGCCAGACATCGACGATCTGTTGTCCAAGGTGGACTCCAAGTACACGCTGTGCATCGTAGCGGCCAAGCGCGCTCGCCAGATCAACGACATGATCCATGGCGTTCGTGACCAGGCGATCCTGTCCATGGCCCCTACCCAGCTCGCATCACTGACGAGCAGGAAGCCCCTAACTCTCGCGCTCGAGGAGATAGCGGACGGTGACGTCTCCTATGAGCGCGTGAAGGAGGGCATCAAGTAGGCGGCTCGATGCCGGATCGGGCAGCCCTAGTCCACTACCACGAGATCGGCCTCAAAGGCCGCAATCGAGCGACCTTCGAGAGACAGCTGCGCGACAACATCGCGTTCGCGCTCGAGGGTATGCCCGTGGGCACTGCAGTCCGCATTGCCAGTCGAGTCATGGTGCCCATCCTGAAAGCCAGCCCCGCCGAACACGATCGCGTGATCCAGCAGATCGCGACCACGCCGGGGGTTTCGTACGTCGGCGACGCTGCGGTCGCACAACGAAGCCTGCAGGACATACAGAGGGTCGCGCTCGCTGTCGTCGGCGAGGTCGAAGGGTGGCTCACTCTGCGTGTGGAGGCGAGGCGCTCGAGCACCGACTTCTCTGTGTCGAGCATGGAGATGAATCGCGCCGTCGGGGCCTACCTACTGGAACACACGGGTGCGAAGGTGGACCTCAGCTCACCGGATCTCACCTGCCACATCGAGGTCGTGCAGGGCGATGCATACGTGTACGCACGTCGTGTGGAGGGCCCAGGAGGCTTGCCCGTGGGGACTGCTGGCGGGGTGGTCGCGCTGCTCTCAGCGGGGATAGATTCTCCGGTTGCGGCTTGGCGCATGATGAAGCGAGGCGCGGTCGTTGTTGGTGTGCATTTCTCCGGCAGGCCGCAGACAGGCGACACCTCCGATCGTCTCGTAATGGAGATAGCCGCGGCCTTGGAGAAGTGGGGAGGGCTCGCGAGGGTATACACGGTCCCCTTCGGCGACCTGCAGCGGGAGATCGCACTTGCAACGCCTCAGCACCTGCGCGTTCTGCTCTATCGCAGGCTCATGGTCCGGGTGGCCGAGGCCATCGCGGATCGAGAAAGGGCGAAGGCGCTGGTCACGGGGGAAAGCCTTGGACAGGTGGCGTCGCAGACCCTTGACAACGTGGTCGTGGTCGATGCCGCTGCGACCAAGCCGGTACTGAGGCCCCTGATAGGCATGGACAAGCTGGAGATCATCGCGCAGGCGCGTATGCTCGGGACATACGACGTGTCCACTCAGCCGCACGATGATTGCTGCACGCTCTTCATGCCGAGGAGGCCCGCCACCCGCGCAACGGTTAGCGAGACCGAAGCCGCTGAGTCCGACCTCGATCTGAATCGCATGGTCGAGGTGGCGTTGGCCTCGGCCACCATCAGCGAGTTCCGCAATGCGGCCGGAGAGGCAGGGGAGGATCAGGTCGAGTGAGTCCCGGAGACTCGGCGTCTGCCCTGTCTGGCGAGGAGACCGATCACTCTGCCAGGAAGCCCGACAGGCCGAGGATGCTCGTCCTGGAGCCCTACTGCGGGGGGTCGCACGAGGCGGTGCTGGACGCCATCCTCCCGCGACTGGATTGGCCGGTCGATCTGCTAACCCTACCGGCGCGGAAGTGGAAGTGGCGCATGAGAGGGGCGGCGATCACGATGGCCGACGACGTGCGCCGCATGACAGCAAAGCGCAGTCGGGTGTCGCAGGGCGGGGAATGCTGCGCCGGGCCCTGGGATATCCTCCTGGCTTCTACATTCCTAAACCTCGCCGAATTCAAAGGGCTGGCCGGAGGGGCGGTGGCTGAGATACCGTCGATTGTCTACTTCCATGAGAACCAGCTCGTCTATCCCTCCCGTCACGAGGCTGAGTGGGACCTCCAGTTCCCGCTGACGAACATCACATCCGCGCTGGTTGCCGATCGCTGCGTCTTCAACAGCGTCTACAATCGCGATTCGTTCATCGAGGGCATACCGGACTTCCTGCGTCGCTTCCCCGACCACCTCCCGCAGGGTGTTGCAGAGAGGGTAGCCGCGAAGTCCGAGGTCATCCCCCCGCCGTTCTGCCCGGAGGACCTGGACGGCGCCGAAGTGATCCGCGGCGAGCGGCCCAGGGTCGTGTGGCCTCACAGGTGGGAACACGACAAGGATCCCGACACCTTCTTCAGAGTCGTAGGCTCGCTGCTCGGCGAGGGTCTGGATTTCGAAGTGGCGGTCCTCGGACAGGCCTTTGCCGATCGCCCTGAGGTCTTCGAGCGGGCAAGGTCTGTCCTTGGCGACAGACTGGTAGTCTTCGGCGCCCCTGAGACGCGAGCCGAGTACGCCCAGGCACTCGCCTCGTGTGACATAGCCGTCTCCACTGCGCTGAACGAGTTCTTCGGTATTGCAATGATCGAGGCGTGCTACGCGGGTTGTTGGCCTCTTGTGCCTTCGCGCCTCGCGTATCCGGATATCTACCCTGTGGTGTTCCGGTACGAAGGGGAGGACGCTCTCGCACGACGCCTGCGCGAACTCGTACTCGATCGCCCATCGCCACGAGCCGCTCACGAGATCGCCGAGCGATACACGGTGGACCGGCTGTTGCCGCGATACGCCTCCATGTTCCGCGAGGTCGCTCGTTCGACCGGGCGGGGTGCCTGAAGGGGTTCTGGTAAGGCCGGAGGATGAGCCCGCACCGCCGAGTCGGCTATGCTCTGCGAGGCGAGTTGACTCGGCGCCAGTCGGCTATCAGTGGGAGGCCGGATGATCGAGATCATCGCGAGTGAACTCGGCGGTGTGGATGAGGCCGTCGTGTGGGGCTTGCTGGCACTGGTGGCGGTGCAGCTTGCACTACAGGCGATCGCTCTCGTCGATCTGGCGAGGAGACCGGCAGTGACGTTGGGGCGCAAGTGGGTCTGGGTGCTGATCATCGTCTTCCTCGGTAACTCCTTTGTCGGACCTATCTTGTACTTTGCTCTCGGGCACCAGAGCGGTCCTTCAGAAGGGCGCCCGGAAGATGAAACCACCGTGGTCGAGCCCGGCCAGCGGCCGTCAGAACTGCGCGACGCCGTGGAAGAACTCTACGGCCGCTCGCACACCAACGGCAGCGCGTCCGGTGCCCGATGACCTCGGCGATAGAGACACACGAACTCACGAAGGCCTACGGCGAAGTTCGAGCGCTGGACGGGATCGATCTGCAGGTGGCCGAGGGATCGATCTTCGGCTTCCTAGGTCCCAATGGTGCCGGCAAGACCACTACCCTCCGCATACTGACCGGACTCGCCAGGCCGACGTCCGGGGAGGCGCGAGTCTTGGGGCAGCTCGTCGGTCCGGGGGCGACGAGCGGTGATGTGGGCTTCCTGCCCGACGTGCCCGGCTTCTATCCCTGGATGACCGCCGAGGAGCTGTTGCGGTTCGTTGGCGGGCTGTTCGGACTTCGCGGGCAGGCGTTGACGGCACGCGTTCTGCCACTACTGGAGCTGGCTGGGCTTGCCGGTGTGAAGACCCGCATCGGAGGGTTCTCCCGCGGGATGCGGCAGCGTCTGGGCGTGGCGCAGGCGCTGGTGAGCGCTCCTCGGGTACTGATGCTCGATGAGCCCACGAGCGCACTCGACCCTCTGGGTCGCAAGGCGGTCTTGGACATGGTGCGCGCCCTGGCTGGCCGAGCCACCGTCTTCTTCTCCACGCACATCCTCTCCGACGCGGAGCGCGTCTGCGACACGGCGGCGATCCTCGATCGCGGCAGGATCGTGGCGCAGGCCCCGATCACCGAACTGAAAGCGCGTCACGGCAGCCACCGGCTTCTCCTCGAGGTTGACGGTGAGCCGGAGGCATTCGCCGAGGTGTTGCGTGGCAGAGAGTGGGCAGCTTCTGCGCTGGTTGAAGGAGAGGGTCGCATCAGCCTGACCGTCAATGATCTGCCAGAGGCGGAGAGGCAGATTCCACAGCTGATCGCAGATGCAGGACGCCGACTCGGACGTCTGGAACCGGTCGAAATGACACTGGAGGACGTGTTCGTCGATCTCGTCGCGGGAGGGGCCTCTTGACGGTCTTCTTGCGCCTTCTGGCGAAGGAACTCGCCGAGATCGTGAGGACCTGGCGTCTCTGGGTCCTGCCAGGTCTCGTGGCGTTCTTCGCCCTGTCCAGCCCGGTGATCGCCGAGCTCACACCGGCCCTCTTGCGGACGGTTGGCGAGGGGCAGGCCGGCGTGACGATAACACTGCCCGAGCCCAGCTATCTGGACGCCTATGTGCAGTGGGTGAAGAACCTCGAGCAGCTGATCACGATCGCTCTCATCGTGTCGGTTAGCGGTGTCGTGGCTGGCGAGAGGGCGAGTGGCACCGCGGTTCTCGTGCTCACCAAACCCGTGTCGAGGACATCGTTCGTCATCGCGAAGTTCGTGGCGCAGACAGCCTTTGTCTCCCTCACCACGATCACGGGTACGGCGGTGGTTTGGGGTGTGACGCTGGCAGTCTTCGGGGACGCTCATCCCGAGCGTCTGTTCCAGGCGACCGGCGCCTGGCTGGCCTGGGCTGTGACGCTCGTCGCGGTGATGACCCTGTTGTCTAGCGCCCTGTCTTCCTTGGCGGCGGCCGGGGCGGGCATCGGCGTTTTGTTCGTGACGTCGCTGCTGTCGCTCTGGGGTCCGGCCGTGCGCAACTCCCCAGTCGGGCTTCTGCGAGCGCCGGACTGGGTCCTGGCAGGCGACCCGGTTTCGCTAGGGTTGCCGCTGTTGACCGCTGCTCTTACGGTCGCGGTTTGCGTCCTTGCCGCGGTGCACGTGCTGCAGCGCGCAGAACTCTAGCAGCACGCCTCGACGGGCGACGGGCGTGCGTCCCCGTGTCCTCTCAGGCGAGCTTCAGAACCTCCGCCAGAGCGACTCCGAAGTCGTGCGCGGCTTCGGGTCCGTTGGCGGTGACGATGCGGTCGGAGCGCTCGACCGCACTGCCCGTGAAATGGGCGCCGTGAGCCTCTAGATCGCCTCTCTGGGTCGGAAACGCTGTGGCGCGAACCCCGCGCAATAGACCGGCGTGCGCGAGTGTCGAGGGCGCGATGCAGATCGCGCCCAGGATGCCGTCAGCCTCGTAGACCGAGTGCGCTATCAGATGAGCGTCGGGATCATCGAAGAACACGCTCGAGCCGGCCCCGCCAACGAACACCACCGCGTCGAAGAGAGAGGGGTCGATGTCCGAGAGGGCCGCGTCCGCCTGAGCGATCAGCCCCAGCTTCCCTCGGCATGGACCTGGGGCCACACTCGCCGTGGTCACACTGGCTCCGCGAGACTCCAGCACCTCGCGTGGGAGTTCGTACTCTTCGTCGCGGAACTGGTCTGGGGCGATCACGAACAGTACTTCAACCATCGGATGCCCCTCCCGCTAAGGCTATCGCGACACTCGGCGCTCTCGGCGAGTATACCCCTGGGAGCAGCGTGACCCTCGGTCCTCTCGGATGTGCATCGGGCGGCACTGCGCGTGTACGCGTCTTTGTGTACACTCTGTACACAGGAATGTGCACACCTGGCCGCGCCAGTCGAGGCGCACGACACCTGGGGGCCCCGCATGGACACGATGGACCGTGTCAGCACGCTTCACGATGGGATTACTGCGAGAGTAGCCGCTTTCGTCGAGCGTCGGGAGCGCATGCAGGAAGCGGATCGCTACTTCTATCTGCAGACCATCACCGGACCGACCAATCATCGCGTTGTGGCCGAAGGTCGGGACATGGTGATGATGGCGTCCTACAGCTACCTTGGGCTCATCGGGCATCCGGTGATCACCGCTGCTGCAGCCGGGGCGGTCAAGGAGTATGGCAGCGGGGCGGGCGGCGTGCGGTTGCTCACCGGGACGACGGATCTGCATGAGCGCCTTGAGGCGCGTATCGCGGCCTTCACAGGCAGAGAGGACGCGTGCGTCTACTCCTCCGGCTACGTGGCGAACATAGCCATCATCACGGGCCTGATGGGGCCAGGCGATCTTGTTCTCATGGACAAGCTGGACCACGCATCCATTGTGGATGGATGCCTGCTCAGCGGTGCCAAGTGGAAGACCTACCGGCACAACGACATGGAGCACTTGGGCAAGCTGCTCGCCGTAGCTGAAGGGGAGTACCAGACCGTGCTGGTCGTCGCGGACTCCGTCTTCTCGATGGACGGCGACGTCATGGACTTGCCCGCCACCGCGGAGATGTGCAGGCGCCACGGAGCCCGGCTAATGGTGGACGAGGCGCACTCTATAGGGTCGCTCGGGGCCACGGGCCATGGCATCGAAGAGCATTTCGATATGCCCGGCGCGATCGACCTGAAGATGGGCACTCTGTCGAAGGCCATCCCTTCCGTCGGCGGGTACCTTGCAGCCACGAGCGAGATCGTCGACTACCAGAGGCACATGTCCCGGCCGTTCATCTTCTCCGCTGCCCTGCCCCCGGCGTCGGCAGCCGCTGCCATCGCGGCGATGGACGTCTTGGAGCGCGAGCCCGAACGGGTCGAACTCCTCCATCGGCAGGCGGAGAAGTACCGGGATGGGCTGAAGGCGCAGGGCTGGAACCTGATGCGCTCCACGACTTGCGTGGTCCCTGTCCTTATCGGTGACGAAGACGCCACCATGGACCTCACCCGGCTGCTCTTCGATGCGGGCATCTTCGTCTGCCCGATCGTGCATCCGGCGGTTCCGAAGGGGACCGACAGACTGCGCACAACGGTGATGGCGACCCACACTGATGAAGACATCACCCAGGCCCTAGATGCTTTCGCCGACGCTGGCCGCACGCTAGGGCTCATCTAGCCTTCAGGCCAGCTAGGAGGCTATACTCAGCTCGGCACGCCCTGGTGGGCGGGCATTCCAGATGTCCGAAGGGAGCCGTTCAGCAGTGGCCATCCCGCAAGCGGCTGATGCTTCGGCGTCGAATTCCTCGACCTTTGGCGTCCATCTGACGCCACGCGCGCGGGAGTGGGCCAGGTTCCTTGTCTGGCTTCCTCTGCCCATCATCGTTGGCTGCTACTGGGCGCTCAGGCAGGCTCCGGCTCTGGTGAGCCTTGAGGGAGAGCAGCTCACCATAGTGACGCAGCTGGTGTTCATCCTTCCTTTCGTCGCGGCGGTCGCGGCGTGCCTGGTGGCCCAGCGAGTGGCGCTGCCGTTCGAACTCCGCTTCTGGCGCTGGCTCGGCGTGGCCTGCAGCTGCATCCTCGTGGCCGAGGGGTACGTTAGCGCTCGACTGGTATTGGGCGGAACTCCACCGGTGTGGACTGGGGTGATGCCGGCGGTGCTTCACCTTGCCGCTGCGGTGGCCTTCCTGGGGCTTGTTACGTCGATGACGCGTTTGCGCGAAGCGAGCGTGGTCGCGAGGGCCAGGTACGCGGTGGATGCAGCTGTCGGCCTCGTGCTCGTCTTCGGCGTGATCGCGATCATGGTGGTCGAACCCCTCTACGCTCCCTTCGAGCACGTGACACAGTCTGAGCGACTGATGGCCTCGGCATACCCGGTTGTGGGCGTCGCGATGATCATCGCCACGCTGACCAACGTGCTGGGCCTAAGGGCTTCGCGTTGGCGCTCGTGGGAGCGGTTGGTCATGGCTTCGGTAGCCGTGTACGGGACAGGTGTCATGGCGTGGCCGCTCTGGTGGTACGGGATGGAACTGGCACCCGCCTCCACGCTCGACATCAGCGTCGAGAGCATATGGCTGGTCGGTAAGTACCTGGTGCTGGCAGCAGTCGTCTTCCGGGTTACCGCCACCAAGAGCGTGCAGGATCTGAGACCGCTTCCACCCTCGGTGCTCTCACCCGCCTCGCGGGGCACCGCGTGGGCTTTCACCGGGGTCGCGATGCTCACCACGGCGGGCCTGGGAGTGAAGGCCTACCTGGTTCCCAGCGATGATCGAGAGTCCTGGATCGCTGTGTTCGTCATTGCCGCCCTGGGACTCCTTGCGGTTAGGAGCACGCTGGCTGCCATCGAACACGATCATGCCAGACGCAGTGCGATCACTGATCCAGTGACCGGGGCCCACAATCGCCGCTTCCTCCACCAGCAGCTCGAGATGGAGCTGGCCCTCACCGAGCGCTACTCTGGCACCGTCTCTCTCCTCGTTCTCGACCTGGACGATTTCAGTCGTGTTAACAACGTACACGGGCACTCTGACGGTGACGCCGTGCTCCTTGACGCCACGGCCGCCGTGCGAGCGGCGTGCAGGCAGGGCGATGTCGTCTGCCGGTACGGCGGTGATGAGCTTGCGGTCATCCTCCCGGGTACAGGCATCAACTCCGCCAGAGCGATAGGAGAGCGGATACGTCGTGAGCTCAGAGGGGTGCAGAGCGACGGGACACCTCTGACGGCCTCCGTCGGACTCGCTTGCGCGCCTCAACATGCCAGCAGTGTGGAGGAGCTCATTCGACTCGCCGACGACGCCCAGTACTGGGCCAAGTACCACGGCAAGGACCGGGTGGTCGCCTACGACCCTGAGCTGGTGGCGGAGACGAACACCAAGGAGCGCCTGCGGCTGCTCGAGGAACAATCGAACCTCGCAATGATCCGCTCCTTGGCCGCCACGGTCGATGCTCGGGATAGGCTCACGCGGTACCATTCCCGCAACGTGGCCGAGCTAGCCTGGCTCGTCGCATTGGAACTCGGATTCGATGAGGACGAGGCGAGACTCATCGAGGCTGCGGCTCTCCTCCACGACATAGGGAAGATAGGCGTTCCAGACAAGATCCTGAAGAAGCCGAACCCACTCACTGCCGCCGAGGAAACGGTCGTTCGCGAGCACGTCGAGCTGGGCGTTCGGATCTTGCGGTCGACGACTCTCCCAGAGATAGTACCGTGGGTTCGATTGCATCACGAGTGCTGGGACGGCTCCGGATATCCTGACGGGCTGGCGGGCGAGGAGATTCCCCTGGAGGCCAGGGTGCTTGCCCTATGTGACGCCTTCGAAGCGATGACATCAGTCAGGCCCTACAGGCTCCGCCTGTCTGTCGCGGCTGCCCTGCAGGATATCGACCTGTCCATGGGGACACAGTTCGACCCGGCGGTCGCTGAGGCCTTCATTCGAGTAGTTGGACGCCGACAGGCGAGAGAAGCCCACAGCATACCGCTCGGGCTACGGCCGGAGGTCGCGTCATAGCGGTGACGCGCTCCTATGCTGATCGTGCGCGCTACTAGCGGAGATCCTCCAGCAGAGACTTCACGTCTCTCGGTGACATGGCCCTCTTCCACGAAGGTTGGTCCAGTTGCGGCAGGCCGTCCTGATATGTCGGACGACCTTCCTGGCGGTAGTAGACCCCGATAGGGATCTTGCACTCCTCGGGCGCGCACGTCATTTCGTGGAAGGTGGTCAGCGAGAGCGCAAGGGCCCCCGCGCGGTCGGAGACGTCGTGACCCGTCTCCTCCAGCTTGTAGACGCGGTCGCGGAACCACTTGAACGTGTTGAGCTTGTTCCACGTTACGCATGGCTGGAACACGTCGATCACCGCGAACCCGTCGTGGCTCAGGGCCTGCTCGTAGAGCGACGTGAGGTGGTCGATGTCGCCGGCGAATCCTCGCGCAACGAACGTGGCGCCTTCGGCGAGCACCAGACCGAGCGGGTTGACTGGCTCCTCCAGGACTCCCCCCGGGGTCGAGACGGTGCTCATTAGCCGCTCGGTGGTGGGGGAGGCTTGGCCGGTCGTCAGTCCGTATATCTGATTGTTATGACCGATGTACGTCAGACGGATGTTGCGTCTTGCGCTGTGAACGAGATGGCCGACGCCAAGCCCATACCCGTCACCGTCTCCAGCCTCGACTAACGTGTGCATATCCGGTCGGGTGAGCGCGAATCCAGTGGCTGTTGGCAGTGCCCTGCCGTGGAGTGCGTGGAAACCCTGTACGTCGAGGAAGTCGGCACCGTTGCCATGGCATCCGATACCCCAGAACACGCAGAACTCGTGCTTCTCCCAGCCGAGCGAAGCCAGCGCCCCCTTGAGCGCCTTCCACATGCCGAAGTTGCCGCACCCTGGGCACCAAGTGGGCTCGATCGGCGTCTCGAAGTCGATCGGGTCAGGCACTGCCTGTCACCTCTTCGGCGAAGGTGTACACCTGCTCGGGCGAGATCGGACGTCCGTCGTAGCGCCGGAGCGAGTGATCCGTGCTCACTCCGCAGTGCTGGCGTATCAGGCCGTCGAGCTGCCCGGTGTAGTTGCCCTCGGCACTGACGCTGATACGTGCACGATCGACGAAGGCCCTCACGTCTTCACTGGGGAAAGGCCACACTGTGACGATCTGGAGGGCGTTCGCCGTGATCCCGTCTCGCTCCAGCCATTGTAGGGCCTCGCGTACTGGCTGCTTGGTTGAGCCGAATAGCACGAAGGAAACGTCGGCGTCCTCGGGTCCCCAGATAACCGGTGGCGGCACTATCTCCCTTGCCGAATCCAGCTTCCGCATGCGCTTCTCGTTCTGAGCTACGCGTGTGGCGGCGATCTCTCCCGGGACACCCCAGCCCCTCTCGTCGTGCTCATAGGAGTTGACGATCTGCTGCGCGCCTCGCACTCCCGGGAGGGCACGGGGTGAGATGCCGCTCTCGGTGACGGCGTATCTTTGGTAGTCAGTGATCTCACCCTCGGCCTGCAAGTGCCCGCGATCGATCTTGGCGCCCGAGACATCGAGGCTGGCGAGTGACCGCCGGTTGTCCGAGAGGTAGCTGTCGCCGAGTATCACAACCGGCGTCTGCAGGACGTCCGCGATGTTGAACGCCTGCCATGCGAGGTCGAACGCCTCTCCGGCATCGCCGGGCGCCAGCACTACGCGGGGGAACTCCCCCTGTGCCGCGTGGATAACGAATCGGAGATCCGACTGCTCGGTCCACGTGGGCATGCCTGTAGCAGGTCCGGGTCGTGTGAAGACTCCTACGACCACCGCGGATTCGCTGATGCCGGCCAGGCCGAACGCCTCCACCATGAGCGAGAAGCCACCGCCGGACGTCGCGCACATCGCGCGGGCGCCCCCGAACGCCGCTCCGACGACCATGTTCATGGCCGCGATCTCGTCCTCTGTGTGCTTGACCACAACGCTGTGATCCTCGGCATTGGCTGCCATGAAGTGCAGGAGCGATGAAGCCGGCGTCATCGGATACGCGGCGTAGAAGCCGATGCCCGCCGCAAGTGCGCCCAGTCCGATAGCTTCGTTCCCGTCGAGCAGAAGTCTGCCCGGGGCCCCAGACGCGGGCTCCAGGGAGTGAGGGAACTCGCAGGGGTTGTGCCGAGCGTGCTCCCATCCGGCGCGTGCGACGGAGATGTTCTGCTCGGCGATCTCGGGCGCCTTGTGGCCGAACTGGGCGCGCAAGGACTCGATGAGGTAGTCCAGGGGGAATGCCATATGGCCGAGGACGGCGCCCAGGGCGGCGGTGTTTCGCATGATCTTCTGTCCGCCCGCCTCGGTCACCAGATCCGCCAGCGGCAAGGGCACGGCGCACACTCCAGTGAGCAGGTCATCGGGGACTTCGATCTCGCCGGAGTCGTAGATGAGCGCGGCGCCATCAGTAAGCTCGGCCAGGTGACGGTCGATCGTCTGCCGGTCCAGCGCGACGAGGATGTCGGTAGCTTCGACGTGGCTGAAGACCTCGTGTTGGCTGGCCCGCAGGTGGTATGTGTTGTGACCTCCCTTGATCAGGGACGGGTACTCGGTAAGATCGAATGTGTGAAGTCCCGCCCTGGCGAACGAGCGGGCCAGCGTCTGCCCCGCCGCCTTGATGCCGAAGCCGGCCGGGCCGCCGAGTCTCACTCGTACTTCGCTCTCGGTGTAGGGGGGTGCCGTCATCGATCGCCCTCCGCTTGGCGCCTACGATGAGGTTTCTTCCCCGCTGAGCGCGAGGTAGCGCGGGCCACGTGCGATAATCCCGGCATGAGCAGTGAGACCAGAGCGACCATAGTGCTGGGTGTGACGGGCTGCATCGCCGCGTACAAGGCGTGCGAGCTCGTGCGCGAGCTTTCGCGCCGCAACATGCGGGTGAAGGTGGTCATGACCGAGGCCGGAGCTAGGTTCGTCGGCTCGGCCACGTTCAGGGCGCTCACAGGCGAGCCGGTGACGGTCTCGTTGTGGGAAGACCCGTCCTCCGCGCGCGTGCACCACGTTTCGCTCGCCGAAGAGGCGGATGTCGTGGTAGTGGCTCCGTGTACCGCGAATACGCTTGCCAAGATCGCCCACGGACGTGCCGACGACATCCTCGCCACCGCTATCCTGGCAACTCGGGCGACGCTCGTCCTGGCGCCCGCGATGAACTGGCGCATGTGGCGAGCTGAGGTCACGCAGGCCAACGTCTCCACTCTCGCTGAGAGGGGGGCGGTCATCGTGCCGCCCGAGAGCGGCGAGCTCGCCTGCGGGGAGGAAGGACCTGGGCGGCTGGCCGAGGTGAGCGTGATAGCCGATGCTGTGGAGGCCGAGGCCTGCCGAGTGAGGTCGCTCGAGGGGATCGGGATTCTTATCACCGCGAGCGGGACCCGCGAACCGTTGGATGAGGTGCGCTTCGTCGGCAACTCGGCGTCGGGCAAGACCGGCTTCGCTCTGGCGGACGAGGCCGCACGGCGCGGCGCACGGGTAACGCTGGTGTCAGGTCCCACGTGGCTGGAGGATCCGCCGGGGGTGCGGGTGGTCAGGGTCACGACCGCCGCCGAGATGCGGGAAGCCGTGCTCGCTGAGGTCTCCGAGATGCGCTGTGTCATCATGACGGCGGCGGTGGCCGACGTGCGTCCCGCTCGCAGTGTCCCGGGGAAGGTACCAAAAAGGGAGATGTCGGACGTGCTGGAGCTGGAGCCGACACCCGACATCTTGGCCGAGTTGGGGTCAGCGAAGCACGACACGGTTCTCATCGGGTTCGTGGCGGAATGTGGCGATCCGGTGCCCTCGGCGAAGGACAAGCTGCTGCGAAAGAACCTGGACATGGTTGTCGCAAACGACGTGTCAAGGCCCGGCTTGGGTCCGGGAGCGGACAGCAATCAGGTGACTCTGGTGGGTCACGACTCGGTCGAGGAGCTTGAAGTGATGTCGAAACGCCGACTGGCGGCCGAGCTGCTGGACAGGGTGGCGCGGCTTCTGGCGAGCGACACTCGGAGGTGATCGCTGATGGCTAGTTCGCTGCCCGGGCGGGCGGTAAGGCTGTCGGTCCACATAGGAGAAGACGACGCGTACGAAGGCAAGCCGCTCTACGTCGCCCTGGTGGAGCAGGCCCGCACGGCCGGTTGCGCCGGGGCCACCGTCCTTCGCGGCATCACGGGCTTTGGGGCGACGAGCAGGAAGCATGCTCGTCACGACTTGCGGATGTCGGCCGATCTGCCCGTGGTAGTTCAGGTGATCGATGCCGAGCACCGCATCACCGCGCTGGCCGAGGTGTTCTCGGCGATGGTGACCGACGGTCTGATCACCGTGGAGCGGGTGGAGGTCTTGCTGTACCGCGGCGGGATGACTGGGGGTCCCTCGGCCGAGTAGCGGGAGGACCGTCGACATCGCGGCGGCCCTCACGTACAATCTCTTGCGGG
>CAZWGV010000013.1:0-45584 GCA_964633595.1 uncultured Coriobacteriaceae bacterium
GGCGGGACGGCATACCTGCAGTCGGGCGCCGGTATCGTTGCGGACTCCGATCCCGAGCGAGAACACGAGGAGTGTCTGCACAAGGCGCAGGCGCTCCATCACGCGCTCGAGCTGGCCGCCGGGATGTACGCCGAGAACGGCGGCGAGCGGGGCGCCGGTGGCGGCGCGGGCGAGCGGCGGGGTGCCGGTGGCGAGCGGGGCACCAAAGGCGGCACCCACTACCGCGATCCGAACGCCGGCGGAGACGACAGGCGGAGACACTCCGCAGCCGGGGAGGGCGCCGAAGGCGCCGGGGCCCCCGGCGAGGACCGTCGACGCGTCGTCTCCGCCAGGCGACCAGGCGCAGGAGCGGGCACCGACGCAGGAGACGCGCCATGATCCTTGTCATCGACAACTACGACTCGTTCACCTACAACCTCGTGCAGCTGCTCGCGGCGCTGGGCGCGGACGTGCGTGTGGCGCGCAATGACGAACTCATCGCCGAGGAGGCACTTGCACTGGAGCCAGCGGGCATAGTGATCTCACCGGGACCAGGCACTCCTGACGACGCAGGCGTCTCGCGAGACCTCATCAGGCTAGCAGCCTCGGCCGGTGTGCCCGTACTGGGCGTCTGCCTCGGCCATCAGTGCATCGCCGAGGTCTACGGCGGCCGAGTGGTTCGCGGGCCGGAGCCGGTGCACGGCAAGACCGCCGACGTGCATCACGAGGGCAAGGGCGTGCTCGACGGCATGCCGAACCCGTTCACCGCGACGCGCTATCACTCGCTGGTGGTAGATGCGAACTCGGTGCCTGCGGAGCTTGAGGTCACTGCGCGCACGCTCGACGGCATCGTGATGGGGCTTCAGCATCGTGGGCGACCCGTCTTCGGGGTACAGTTCCATCCAGAGAGCGTTCTTACGCCCGAGGGTGTCGTGGTCCTGAGGAACTTTCTAGCCGTCACTGGGGAGGCGTCGGCAGGGAAGCTGGAGGGATCCGCACCCTCGGGCGTGGCGGGGCAGGGCACCCCGGCCGCGGGACGGACCACCACCGGTCCCGCTGCCGCGCCCAGCCCGGCGGGCACACCCGTCGCCCCCGCAACCGCCGCACCGCCATCACCCCAGCTGCCCACGGCCGTTCAGTCGGCCATCCGCGCGGTCACTTCGGGCGAGTCGCTCTCCGAAGGGCGAGCGCACGAGGTCATGGCCGAGGTCATGGACGGCCATGCGACGGACGCGCAGATCGCCTCGCTGATCACCGCTGTGCGCATGAAGGGGGAGACGGTCGACGAGATCGTGGGCTTCGCGCGCGCCATGCGCGAGCGCGCCACGCCGGTGCGGCCCACCATAGGTGGCTGTGTCGACACGTGCGGCACGGGTGGCGACGGGCTGGCCACGTTCAATATCTCCACCACCGCAGCCTTCGTCGTGGCGGGGGCCGGCGTTCCCGTTGCCAAGCACGGCAACCGCGCGGTGTCCTCGGCGTCGGGCAGCGCCGACGTGCTCGAGGCGCTGGGAGTTCGCATCGACCTCACTCCCGAGGAGATGGCTCGCTGTATCGACGAGGCAGGCGTGGGCTTCCTCTTCGCGCAGGCACTGCACGCCAGCATGCGTCACGCGGGCGGACCGCGCCGCGAGATCGCGATCCGCACCGTCTTCAACATCCTGGGCCCGCTCACCAATCCTGCCGGCGCCGAGCGCCAGCTCCTGGGCGTCTACAGCGTGGGACTCGTCCCGGTCATGGCCGAGGTGGCCGCGAGGCTCGGAGCCAAGCGCGTGCTGGTAGTTCACGGGCATCCGGGGATGGACGAGGTGTCCGCCTCGGGCCCAACGACCATCGCCATCGCCGAGGAGGGCACTGTTCGTGTCAGTGAACTCACACCCGAAGAGGTGGGCATCGCCCGCGGTTCGCTGGCCGATCTCGGCGGCGGCGACTCCGGCGCGAACGCCCTCATCACGCGCGAGGTGCTCGGCGGCGGGCACGGAGGCAAGCGCGACGTGGTGCTGATGAACGCGGCTGCGGGCCTGGTGGCGGCGGGCAGGGCAGCCGACTTCGCCGAGGGTGTGGCGCAGGCGCGCGAGTCGATCGATTCGGGAGCGGCGCTCGCGCGACTGGAGGCGCTCATCGCGGTGAGCGCCAGGCTTGCCGAGGCACGAGAGGCTACCGCTGCGGGCGGACCGGAGGGATCGCGGCAGTGATGACCCAGCCCGCGACATCGGGGTTTTTGGCCGAGATGTTGGAGCGTCGGCGAGCGCGCGTCACTCGCGACTTCGGCGAACTCGGCACCGCTGATCTCGAACGCCTCGCTTGCTGCTCCAGGCCCCCGCGTTCACTCGCGGACGTATTTGCACGGCGGCTGGATGTGGCAGTGATCGCCGAGGTGAAGAAGGCATCCCCCTCGGCCGGTGCAATCGCACCCGACGTCGAGGCGTCCAAGCAGGCTCTCCACTACCAGGACGGAGGCGCGGCAGCGATCTCCGTGCTGACCGAGCCGGAGGTATTTCGCGGGTCGTTCACGGACCTCTCCGACGTCGCCGACGCCGTGGCGATACCGGTGCTGTGCAAGGACTTCGTCGTGGATCCGGTGCAGCTCTTCGTGGCCAGAGGACATGGCGCCGACGCGGTTCTCCTGATCGTGTCGGCACTCGGCGACGAGCTGGCGAGCTACATGGACGTCGCCGCGACGCTCGGCCTGGAAGCCCTGGTGGAAGTCCGTGACTCGGCCGAGCTGGACGCCGCCGTGCGCGCGGGCGCAACGCTCGTGGGCGTCAACAGCCGAGACCTCGCGACGCTCGACGTGGATACGCGGCGCGCGCTCGAGGTGGTTGCCGAGGCCGCCGGGCGGGACCTTGTCGTGGTCGCCGAGAGCGGAGTCCGCGAGCGCGCGCAGGTGGCCGAGGCGGCTGCGGCAGGTGCCCACGCTGTGCTGGTGGGCGAGGCGCTCATGCGGGCGAAGTTCCCTGAAGACGTACTGGAGGAGTTGACGGGCGTTTCGCGGCTTTCAGACCGTGATGCCCGAGGAGGATAGATGCGCGCCCCGGCGTCGGCGGCAGTTCGCCAACCTCGGCGGGAGTCTCGATCGGCGCGGGCGGCGCGAACGGACGGGGATCGATCGAGAGGGAGGAAGTGAGATGACGGACAGAACGAGATTCGTGCTCGACGAGAGGGACATGCCGACGGCGTGGTACAACGTGCTGCCGGACCTTCCCAAGCCGCTGGACCCTCCATTGGATGGGAACGACAACCCTGTGACCCTGGAACAGCTGCAGGTCCTGTTCCCTATGGGGCTCATACAGCAGGAGATGTCGCCGGAGCGCTACATCGACATCCCGGGCGCAGTCATCGACGTGTACAACACGTACCGGCCCTCGCCGCTGCACCGCGCCAAGCAGCTGGAGAAGAACCTCGGGCTGCCCGACGGCGTGAAGATCTTCTACAAGTACGAAGGCGTGAGCCCGGCAGGGTCGCACAAGCCCAACACTGCCATCCCGCAGGCCTACTACAACAAGCAGGAGGGCGTGAAGAAGATCGCCACCGAGACCGGCGCTGGTCAGTGGGGCTCGGCCCTGTCGATCGCGTGCGCACTCTACGACATCGAGTGCGAAGTCTTCATGGTGAAGGTCTCGTACAACCAGAAGCCCTATCGCCGTATCCTCATGGAGACGTACGGCGCCACGGTCCACGCGTCTCCTTCGAACCTCACCGATGCCGGCAAGCACGTGCTGGAGATGGATCCCGAGTCCACGGGCTCGCTGGGTATCGCCATCTCCGAGGCGGTCGAGACGGCCGCCAAGGACCCCAACGCGCACTATTCGCTCGGCTCGGTGCTCAACCACGTGTGCCTGCACCAGACGATCATCGGCGAGGAAGCCATCAAGCAGATGACGATGGCCGAGGTCGAGCCCGACGTGGTGATCGGCTGCGTGGGCGGCGGCTCGAACTTCGCGGGCATCGCGTACCCGTACTACTATCGCCGCAAGCAGGGCCTTTCGAAGACGCGCCTGGTGGCCGTCGAGCCCAAGGCGTGCCCGACACTCACCGCCGGCGAGTATCGCTACGACTTCGGCGACGAGGCGAAGATGGCGTTCCAGGTCGTGATGTATACGCTCGGCCATGACTTCGTGCCGGCGGGCATTCACGCGGGCGGTCTTCGCTACCACGGCGACGCGCCGACGCTGTCGATGCTCGTCCACGAGGGTGAGATCGAGGCTGTGGCCGTGCACCAGGTTGCCTGCTTCGATGCGGCCGTGCAGTTCGCGCGTGCCGAGGGTATCCTGCCCGCGCCCGAGTCGTCGCACGCGATCCGCGTAGCTATCGACGAGGCGCTGGCCGCCCGCGACGCGGGCGAAGACAGGGTCGTTCTCTTCAACCTGTCAGGACACGGCCACTTTGATCTGTCCGCATACGAGGCATACATCGGCGGAACCCTCGTGGACTACGACCACACGGCCGGCACTACGCTGGGCGAGTAGCCGAGCGATGCAAGGGGCGGATGCGTTCCTTGGGGAGAGGACGGTCGGATAGCCGCTCTCTCCCCAGGGGGCTCGCCTCCGCCACACCGCGAAGGAAGCGACGAGATCCAATGCAGCGCACGCGCATCAAGATATGTGGGCTGACCGAACCCAGGCAGGCCACCATGGCGGTCTCGGCAGGTGCGGACGCTGTGGGTGTGGTGCTCGCAGAGAGCCCTCGCCAGGTCAGCCTCGACGAGGCGGCGAAGGTACTCGCCGCTGTGCCGCCCCCCGTGGCGCGAATCGGCGTGTTCGTGGACGCTCCCAGCGCCTTGGTCGAAGAGGCCGTGGAGCGGCTCGGGCTCACCGCCGTGCAGTTCCACGGCGACGAGACGCCCGATGCTTGCGCGGCCGCCCCAGCACCTGTCATCAAGGCCTTCCGCGTGGGCACAGGTTTCGCTTTCGAGGCGATGGAGCCCTACCGGGGCAGCGTGGCCGCCGTCCTCCTCGACACGTACGTTCCTCGCAAACGCGGCGGAACCGGCAAGACGATCGCGTGGCACACGCTACCGCGCACACCCGGTTGGGCTCCCCTGTATCTGGCGGGGGGGCTGGCGCCCGACAACATCGCCGAGGCGATCGCAGCAGTGCGCCCGTTCGCAGTGGATGTGTCGTCGGGCGTGGAGGCGCGGCCAGGCGTCAAGGACGCGGAGAAGATGCTGGAGTTCATTGCGGCTGTACGTCGTGTGGACGTCGAGCTCTCCCAGTCCGCTGGTGAGGAGGCCACGGCATGAGCGCCGAGAGCCCGCGCCCTGAGGGTGGCCCCGCCGGGCCCGTGCGCAACAGACCCGAGCCAGCCGCCTCTGTCTCCAGCGATTCGAGGTCCGTCGCCCCCGACTCCGCTGGGCCGGTCTCGCTATCCGACGGCTTCTTCGGCGAATACGGTGGCGCCTACGTGCCCGAGACCGTCATCCCGGCGCTGGACGAGCTCGCACGGGCGTTCGACGAGGCCCAGTCTGACGCCGCCTTCCAGGTCGAGCTAGGCGAGCTGCTGCGCACGTATGTCGGACGGCCGACGCCGCTCTACGAGGCGGGACGACTCGCCGAGAAGGTGGGGCTCGGCAGTGTGCTGCTCAAGCGTGAGGATCTCTGCCACACGGGAGCGCACAAGATCAACAACACGGTGGGGCAGTGTCTGCTCGCCCAGCGGATGGGCAAAGGACGGGTCATAGCCGAGACCGGCGCCGGTCAGCACGGTGTCGCCACGGCGACCGCCGCTGCACTGCTGGGGCTCGACTGTGTCGTCTTCATGGGTACCGAGGACATCCGCCGCCAGGCGCTCAACGTCTTCAAGATGAAGCTGCTCGGCGCCGAGGTCGTGCCCGTCTCCGACGGCACCGGCACCTTGGCCGACGCGGTCACTGCAACGCTGCGACACTGGGTGGAGCGGGTGCGCGACACGTTCTACGTGCTCGGTTCCGCAGTCGGACCTCACCCGTACCCCACGATCGTCCGCGAGTTCCAGTCGGTCATAGGTATCGAGATGATCTCGCAGCTCGCCACTCTGGGCGGCCGCCCCGCCGACGCCGTCGTCGCGTGCGTAGGCGGAGGCAGCAACGCGATCGGGACGTTCCATCCCCTCGTGCGCGACGTCTCCGCCGAGCGTCCACTCCTCGTAGGCGTCGAGGCGGCAGGGGAGGGGATCGAGACCGGCAGGCACGGGGCGCCGCTCACTGCGGGAGAGCCGGGCGTGATGCACGGCTTCTACAGCTACTTGTTGCAGGATGAGGCGGGCAATCCGCGCGAGGCGCACTCCATCTCGGCCGGGCTCGACTACCCCGGCGTTGGGCCCGAGCACAGCTGGCTCCTTGACGAAGGGCTCGTGAGGTACGAGTCGGTGACGGACGCTGAGGCGCTCGAGGCGTTCCACGCGCTCTGTCTCGCCGAGGGCATCATCCCGGCCATCGAGTCGGCGCACGCTCTCGCCATGCTGCCTCGGCTCGCCGCCGAACTCGGCCCGGAAGCGCGAGTGGTCGTCACTCTTTCGGGACGCGGGGACAAGGACATCGACATCGCCAAGGAGGCCGGTCTTGTGCCCGAGTGAGCAGCGCATCCAGGCGAGCGCGAGCGGACTCGCGGCCGGATTCGCGCCCGGTCGCGCGTCGCTGATCGTCTACCTGATGGCCGGCTATCCGGACCGCGAGACCTCACTCGCTTCGATGCGAGCGGCCGCGGCCGCCGGAGCCGACATCATCGAAGTGGGCGTGCCCTACAGCGACCCGCTCGCCGACGGTCCGGTCATCCAGCGAGCGGGCGCGCTCGCCTCCGCTGCGCCGGGCGGCTTCGGGCTCACGGAGAGCATCGATCTGGCGCGGGAGTTTCTTGCCGACCCCGGCGTCGAGCACGTCCCACCTCTGGTGCTCATGACCTACCTGAATCCGGTGTTGCGCCTGGGCATGGCACCCACGGCGGCTCGCTCAGCTGAAGCCGGCATCTCCGGGTTCATCATCCCCGACATGCCCCCGGACTCCCGCTTCGCCGCCGAGTGGGCGGGCGCGGCCAAAGGAGCGGGTCTCGACAGCGTGTTCCTCGTCGCCCCCACGTCGACCGACGAGCGACTGCGCCTTGTGGCCGAGCACACAGACGGCTTCATCTACTGTGTCTCGACTACCGGCATCACGGGCGAACGCGCCGAGCTTCCAGCCGAGTTGCCGGGCCTCGTGCGGCGTGTCGGTGATGCCCGAGTCGCTGCCGGGTGCCCCGGCCTCCCGGTGGCGGTGGGATTCGGCATAGGGACTCCCGAACAGGTGGCGGCGGTCACACAGCTCGCGGACGGGGTGGTCGTGGGGAGTGCGGCAGTGCGACGTCAGGACGACCCGGCGCGCCTCGGCGGGTTCGTCGCGGAGCTGGCCGAGGCCGTTCACGGCGATGCCTAGCCAGCACGCTATGCACCCGGGCTCCGGCCCCGGCCCTGGCCGAAGGACCGTTTGACGGTTTCTTGCGCCGTTCGTCGGAATCCAACAGCTCCGTGGTCGAGCATCTGGGTATCGTGCAGACAAGCAGTCGCGCGACAGGGGCGGTCGCGATGGTGAGGCTACGATTCCTGCGAGGGCAGGACGAACCTCCGAGGGAGTCTGTCTGGGACTACCCGAGGCCGCCGCGCGTCGAGGAATCCCCGCGCCGCGCACGCGTCATCCTCGGTGAGCAAGTTGTCGCCGACAGCACCCGCACGGTGCGCGTACTCGAGACAAGCCATCCTCCGGCGTACTACTTCCCCTTGGCGGACGTTCGCACAGAGTTCTTTCGGCCAACCGAAAGACGTACGGTGTGCGAGTTCAAGGGCGTCGCCCACTACTACACGCTCGAGGTGGGTGATGTCATCGCCGAGGAAGGTGCCTGGAGCTACCCTGACCCACGCCCCGGTTATGAGGCTATCGCTGGTCGCATCGCGTTCTACCCTGCCAAGATGGATGCCTGCTATCTGGATGGCGAACTCGTTAGGGGACGACCCGGCGACTACTACGGCGGCTGGATCACGAGCGACCTGAAGGGGCCGTTCGAGGGTCGCATCGGTTCGTCGGACTGGTGACCACTCCCCGCATTCGCTGCGCCACGGAAGAGCCCACCTTTCGGCGGGCTCTTCGATCGCGCCACCGTCACGCGAGCCTCGGTGCTAGTGGTGCTCCTCCGGGGCTCCGGTGGCAACGGTTTCGATGGGAACCTTGTGCACTGCGGGAGCCTTGGCGGCGGCCTTGGGGATGGTTATCTCCAAGATGCCCTCGCCGTACTCGGCGTGCACCTTGTCTGTCTCGGCGTCGGGCGGCAAGCGCAAGCTCCGCTCGAACGAGCCGTAGTACATCTCGCGGAGCTGGTAGTCGTCCTCGGCCACCTCGGTCTTCTCGTGACGCTCACCCCTGATCGTGAGCACATTCTCGGTCACGGAGATGTCGATCTCGTCGGGCTTGATGCCCGGCAGCTCCGCGCGCACCAGGAGATCCTCACCCCGGGTGATCACGTCCACGCTCGGCAACATGACGTCCGGCATGGCGCCTCTGCGCGCCACACGAGGCACACCCAAGTCGGCCAGCAGACGACCCATGCCCCTCTCCAGTCCTGCCAGGTCCTGGAACGGATCCCACCTTGTTAGGAGTGCCATTCCGATCCACCTCCTCTAGCGGATCGACGTCCCGGGCATCCACCCGAGACGCGCTCTTCTCTTCACTAGGTTTCCTACCCCGCGAAGCGCTCGTTGAAGAACCATTTAATGGCAGCTAGCTGGCGATTCGCGTGCATGGCGGGTGTGAGGAGCGGCCCTGCACGTCGGGCGCGGTATATGCGACGATGGGGCCGGCGAATTCCGCTTTCGGGCGTGCCGCAGGTGCGGTCCGGCCAAGGGGGCGAGTGTGCGGGTAGCGATCGCGCAGTTGGACATGACGGTGGGGGACATCTCGGGCAACGCGGGCCGGGCTATCGAGGCGCTCCGGTCGGCTGAGGCCGCCGGCGCAGAGCTGTCGTTGCTCCCAGAACTCGCTCTCACCGGATACCCGCCCGAAGACCTCCTCGCCAAGCAGCACTTCATCGACGACAACCTCCGGGCGCTCGGGCGAGTAGCAGGAGACGTGCACGGCAGGGCCGTGGTCGGCTTTGTCGACCGGGAGGGCAGCAGGCTCTACAACGCCGCGGCACTCTGCGGTGAGGGCAGAGTCCTCGCCACATACCGGAAGCGATCGCTGCCCAACTACGGCGTCTTCGACGAGCGCCGCTACTTCGACTCCGGCAAGGTTGCGAGCCTTGAGGATATCGGGAACAAGAAGGTCGCGATCACCGTGTGCGAGGACATCTGGACGCCCGAGATCGCAGCCGAGGTATCTGGCGCGGGAGCCGACGTTCTGCTCAACATCTCGGCGAGCCCCTTCTCCGTGGGCAAGGGGGCCGACCGCGAGCACATGCTGTGCGAGCGAGCCAGGGCCAACCGCATGTGGCTCGCCTACTGCAACCTCGTTGGGGGACAGGACGAGCTTGTGTTCGACGGGCGTTCTGTCGTGATCTCTCCCGCTGGCGAAGTGGTGGCCAGAGCGAAGGCGTTCGAGGAAGACCTGCTCATCTGCGATCTGCCGCTCGAGCGAGGGTCCGGCGTGGACTGCCGAGTGGCGCCTGCGTTGAACGGTCTGGAGGAGGTCTACTCGGCGCTCCGCCTCGGGCTGGCGGATTACGTCGCAAAGAACGGCTTCTCCGACGCCGTGATCGGCCTCTCAGGGGGTATCGACTCGGCGCTCACGGCGACGCTCGCCGTGGACGCGCTCGGAGCCGAGCACGTCCACGGGGTCATGATGCCGTCGATCTACTCCTCCGAGGGGAGCCTCACAGATGCTCGCGCTCTCGCCGAGGCCCTCGGCATTGAGACATGCGAACTGTCCATTGAAGGGCCCTTCCACTCGATGACCACGGCGCTGGCACCGGCGCTGGAGGGCTTCGCTCCCGACGTCACCGAGGAGAACATCCAAGCCCGCATCAGGGGGACGCTGCTGATGGCGCTATCCAACAAGCGCGGCTGGCTGGTGCTAGCCACCGGCAACAAGTCGGAGCTCTCGGTGGGGTACAGCACGCTCTACGGAGACATGGTGGGCGGCTTCGCTCCCCTGAAGGATGTCTTCAAGACGCGCGTGTACGAACTCGCGCGATGGCGCAACTCGCGTGGCGCCGTCATTCCGGACGCATCTATCACTAAGGCGCCTTCCGCCGAGCTCAGGCCGATGCAGACCGACCAGGACTCCCTTCCGCCGTACGATGTCCTAGACGAGATACTCGAGGCCTACGTGGAGAGGGATCTTTCTGTCAGCGATATCGTGGCGCGCGGGTATGATGCTGCACTGGTGGAGCGCGTCTGCGGGATGGTGGACGCTTCCGAGTACAAGCGAAGACAGGGGCCGCTCGGCATCAAGATCAGCTCGAAGGCGTTCGGCAAGGACAGGCGGATGCCCGTCACAAACCGCTTTCACCGTTGATGAGTTGGATGTATCCTGCACTGGGCGCTTGCGCATCGCTTCGCGAGGGTCGATGCGCGATCGGACACTGCGTCCGAGTAGGGCTGGGGGGAGTGAGCGGAATTGGGGCGTCTGTACGACGCGATCAGGAAGGTCGACGGACTCATAGAGTCCAAGGGGCTCGACGCGTTCCAGGTCCGGGGTCAGATTAGCCTGAAGGCTGGATTCTTCATGGCGATAGTCACCCCTGAAGACCCGGACGATCCGGACAGGATCGCGGCCCTCAAGAGCGCCGTGCGCGAGATCATCGGTGAGGACCTGGTGGTCTAGACACGATCGGAGCCCGCTTCATGCGCAGTCTCAGCATCAGGTTCAAGATGGTTGCGGTCACAGCCCTCTGCGTCGCCGTGGCTACAGCAGGGGTCATCTGGGTACTGCAGGCGGCGCACGAGCGGGGCGTGGAAGCCTCCGCTGAGCGTGCGGTCAAGGCAGCCAGCGATGGGTTCCGCAACCTCGAGGAGCTGTCGACTCAGAAGCTGGGTGCTGCCCTAGCAGTTGCACTGAACTGCGATCATCTGAGCGAGGCGTATCTCGCGCGCGACAGGGAGGGCCTCCAGGAGTTATCACTGCCGATATTCGAAGAACTCCGCAACGAGTTCGGGGTGACTCACTGGTACTTCGAGGGGGTCGAAACGTCACCGACCGTCTTCCTTCGCGTACACAAGCCCGATGTCTACGGCGACCTGCTCGAGCGTGCCACCTACACGGAGGCTGTCCGCAGCCAGACGTTCGCTGCCGGACTAGAGCTCGGGGTCACGGCGTATGCCCTTCGAGTCGTACACCCATACAAGGACCGGGACGGCTCTCTGATCGGCTACATGGAGATGGGCGAGGAGATCGAGGCCTTCCTGGACATTCTGCAGCGACAGACCGGCGACGAATACGCCCTGCTCATCGAGAAGTCAGCGATCGAGCGTGAGGACTGGCGCGAGATGCGCGCTCAGCGAGGCGCGCCTGACAACTGGGACGAGTTCACCGAGTATGTCGTTGCGGGCTCTACCGAGGGTTGGTCGGCGGCATGGGAGTTGGAGAAGGCTCCTTCAGCGCTGCCCGATGAGGGCGAGGTCGTTGGTGTTGTAGAGGCCCGGACCGACCACGTGGTGCGCGGAGCGTTCCCCGTCGTCGACGCCACAGGTCGCAAGCAGGGCGTGGTCCTCGTTGAGCGCGATATCTCCGAGGCAGTGGGAGTCTACGGTCAGACTCGGCGCAACGCCCTGATCGTGGCCGTCTCCCTCTTCGTCGTCTTGTCGATGCTCATAGTCCTGATGATGAACAGGCTCGTCTTTGCCCGGCTGCAGGACATGGTGGATCACATGGAGCATGCGGCCACCCAACTCGCTGGAGGGGACTACGACGTCGAACTGCCGCCCGCCAAGCTCGACGACGAGATAGGGCGCTTCGAGCGCTTCTTCGGCGAGTTCGTGCGGCTCATCGGACGTGCGATACGAGAGCTGATGTCTCGCTGATATCGTGGGGCAAGTGTTCCACATAACCCTCATCGAGCGCGGCACCACCGAGTATGCCGAGGCGGAGTCGCTGCGCTACCGATGCCTCTACGAGCCCTGGGGACTGCCGCGTGAACTCGTGGACGCGGGAGACGGTCCGTTCGTGCATGTCATAGCGGTGTCGGGAGAACGCGCGGTCGGGTATGGTCGCTTGCTGTTGGACTCCGAGGGAGCGAGGGCCTCGCAAGCGGTGGTCGCCGAGGAGCGGCGTGGCGAGGGCATCGGGCGGGCGATCATGGCGAGACTGGCCGAGCTGGCCGCCGAGTGGGGCAGCCCGGATGTCGCGCTCGATGCTCGCGACTACGCTGTCGGGTTCTATGAGCGCTTGGGCTACTCGGCCGAGGGAGACTGGTTCATTCGCGGGCAGACCGGCATCCCTCACAAGACGATGCGACTGCGGCTGGGGTAGCATGGGTTCTTGCGCAATGGGATTAGGGTTCCGCCCTCGGGTGCAGGTGTCGGGGGCGTGTGAGGGTGCAGTGCCGTTGCGAGTGGGAGCTCTCCCGCCGCGGACGATCGAGGAGGATCGGCGATGCCAACCATCAGTCCCGACGATGTGAGAGTACCGACGGACGTGCCGACGGAGGCTCGCAGCACCTACGTCGAGAACTACATCAAGGCGACCAGAGGCACAGGCCGTCTCATGCTCTTTGCGTGCGATCAGAAGATCGAGCATTTGAACGACGACTTCTTCGGTGAGGGCATCTCAGCCGAAGACGGTGAGCCCGAGCACCTGTTCCGGATCGGCTCGCAAGGTGTCGTTGGGGTGCTCGCGGGCCAGCGGGGACTGGTGGCGCAGTACGCCGCCGACTACCCGCAGATCAACTACCTCGTGAAGATCAACTCGAAGACCCATCTGGTGAAGACATCCCAGGACGATCCGTACAGCCCCCAGCTATACGACATCCAGACTGTTCTCGACCTTCGCGACAACGGGGTCAACGTGGTCGGCGTGGGCTACACCATCTACTTGGGCTCGGAGTACGAGTCCCAGATGATGACCGAGGCCGGCCAGCTGATAGCTGACGCTCACGCGATGGGGCTCATCGTCGTGCTGTGGCTCTACCCCCGAGGCCAGGCGGTCGCCGACGAGAAGGACCCTCACCTGATCGCTGGTGCGGCGGGCGTCGGCTGTTGCCTGGGTGCCGACTTCGTCAAGGTCAATCCGCCCAAGGGGACGGACGAGATGTCCTCGGCCGAGATGCTCAGAGAGGCGTCGATGGCCGCGGGTCGCACGGGTCTTGTGTGCGCGGGCGGCTCCACGGTGGAGGCCGACGTCTTCCTGCGGCAGCTCTGGGAGCAGATCCATGTGGGCGGCGCCGTGGGCAACGCTACCGGCCGCAACATCCACCAGCGCTCCCTGGACGAAGCCGTGCGCCTCACCAAGGCGATCTCGGCGATCACCTTGGCCGACGCCGACGTGGATCGCGCTGTGCGGATCTTCGCAGGCGAGGAGGACTTCTCGCTCTAGGGTGGAGGTCTCGCCGCGCCGCGGCTAACATGATGCGAACGCCCGCGGACTTCGCGGGTGGCCGAAGCTCACCGGTATCGTGGATTCCGGGCGGGCGGCGCGAGGGTTCTGGCCGTAGGCCATAGGAGCTGGCGGGACACATGCCGATATCCGAGTGGTTCAAGTCGAAGAGCGGTCGGCAGTACACGGCCGTATCCCCCGACGAGCGCGGTGATCTGCCCGAAGGTGTATGGACGAAGTGCGCCAAGTGCCGGCACATCGTCTACCAGGGTGAGATCGATCGCTCGGGAGGGGTGTGCCCTCACTGCGGCCATCACTTTGAGTTCAGCGCGCATGACCGTGTTTCGATGCTCGCGGACGCTGGCACCTTTCAGGAGTTCGACGCCGCCCTCACGTCGTCGAATCCGCTGGGCTTCGCGGCCGCCAAGACGTATGAGGAGAGCCTGGCGGCGGCGCGAGAGCGTACCGGCTTGCCAGAAGCTGTGGTTACCGGTCGCGCAGAGATCGGTGGTCACGGAGCCGTGCTGGGCGCGATGGACTTCCGTTTCATCGGTGCGTCGATGGGCTCCGTGGTCGGCGAGAAGGTGACCCGAGCCTTCGAGGTGGCGCAGGCCGAGCGCCGCTCGGTCGTGATGGTGACCGCATCCGGCGGCGCTCGCATGCAGGAGGGCATGCTCTCCCTCATGCAGATGGCCAAGACCGCAGCAGCAGTGAGCCGCTTCGCCTCGGCCAGGCGGCCATACGTAGCGATCCTCACGGACCCCACGATGGGCGGCGTCACCGCTTCGTTCGCCACACTGGCAGACGTGATCCTCGCGGAGCCCGGGGCGCTGGTCGGGTTCGCGGGACCCAGGGTGATCGAGCAGACCATCCGTCAGCACGTGCCCAAGGGTTTCCAATCTGCTGAGTTTCTGATGGATCACGGGATGGTGGACGCGATAGTGCCCAGACGCGAGATGCGGGAGACGGTTATCCAGGTGCTGGATCTGCTCGCAGATGCACCTCCCGCAGGGGAAGGCGTCTCGCCGTGACGCGCAGGTTCGTGATGGAGTTCGAGAGGCCGCTTGTTGAGCTCGAGAACAAGCTGGAGGAGCTCCGGCGCCTCGACGTCGCTGGTAGTCCCGATCTGCTGGCCGAGATCGAGCGCGTTGCAGCCGAGGTTGCCGAGCTCCACGAGACTCTCTACGAGTCCCTCGGCCCCTGGGAGAAGGTGCAGGTCAGCCGTCATCCCGACAGGCCCAAGACCGACGACTACCTGTGCGAGCTGTTCGAAGACGTCTTCGAGCTGCGTGGGGACCGCGCGTTCGCTGACGACCCCGCCGTCCTGACCGCTCTGGCGAGGCTGGGGGACAGGCGAGTGGTGGTGATCGGTCACCGGAAGGGCAGGGGCACCAAGGAGAACGTGCACCGCCGCTTCGGCAGTCCCAACCCAGAAGGATTTCGCAAGGCCGCCCGAGCGATGCGCCTGGCAGAGCGGTTTGGGTTGCCTGTGGTGACGCTCGTCGACACGCCCGGAGCGTATCCTGGGCTCGAGGCTGAAGAGCGCGGACAAGCCTGGGCGATAGCCGCGAATCTGGAGGTTCTCTCCGGGCTGCGCGTTCCCGTGATCGTCGTCGGTATCGGTGAAGGCGGCAGCGGCGGGGCCCTTGCGATGGGCTTCGGCGACAGGCTCATTATGCTCGAGAACGCCTACTACTCGGTGATAAGCCCAGAGGCGTGCGCTTCGATCCTGCACAAGGACGCCGCCCGCGCCTCGGAGGTGGCAGGCTGCCTTTCTCTCACGGCGGACGAGCTGGTCGAGCTTGGCATCGCCGACGAGATCTTGCCAGAGCCCGTCGGGGGCGCCCATGCCGAGCCGGAGGGCGTCATTCGATCGGTCGGCGAAGCGATCGACCGAGCGTTGGGCGAGCTCGGCGATACGGATCCGCACGATCTGGTAGAGCGACGCTATCAGCGCCTTCGCTCCATAGGGGTGTGGGATGAGCCCCCTGGGACTGGCGCGGCGACCGATGCAGGTGGGGAACACTCGTAGAGTGACTCGGACAATGTTCCAGGGACATGCGCTGCGGAGGTGGGCGTGATGGCGGACAAGTCATCTATCCGGCGTGTGGGCATGCTCTTCTCCGGGGGTCCGGCTCCTGCGGCCAACGCCGTCATCCACGCCGCGGCAGTCTCGTTCCTCAACTCGGACATCGAGGTTGTCGGCTTCCTCGACGGCTACGAGAACCTCGAGCGATTCTCGGCCCTAAGCCCGTTCCGCGAGGGGGAGCACTACTTGTGCCTGGATCTCGACGATGTGACGCACATCCGAAATGAGGAAGCCATCATCCTCAGGACTTCTCGCGCGAACCCCGGGAAGGGCATCGAGTCCGCTGCTGACCTGGCGGATCCTGAGAAGACGGAGAAGCTCAGGGCCGTCTATGCCGCATTCGAGGACCTTTCGATCGACGCACTCGTATCGATCGGCGGCGACGACACGCTGAAGACGGCAAACTACATCTACAAGATGGAGCAGGTTGTGGAGGGATTGCGCCCCGTGGCCGTGGTGCACCTGCCCAAGACGATCGACAACGACTACCACGGCATCGACTGGGCTTTCGGCTTCACGTCCGCAGCGCACTTCGCCGCCAAGGAGATCCGCAATCTGGGCGACGATGCCAAGTCCACGAAGGCGTGGTACATCCTTGAGATCATGGGCAGGAAGGCGGGGTGGCTCACGTACGCGTCCGGGATCGCAGGTGAAGCCACGAGGATGCTCTCGGTCGAGGACTTCCCCGAGGGATTCGACGTGATGAGGGCCGCCGAGCACATCACCGACCTGATGATGTCCCGAAGCGCGGACGGACGAGACTACGGCGTGGTATGCGTCGCCGAGGGTCTTGCGGACCTGCTCCCGGAGTCGCAGCGGCCCACAGAGGTGGACGAGCACGGCAACATCGTGCTCGGCGCGGCACAGATCGGGCGCATGCTCGCCAAGGAGACCGAGCGAAGACACACGGAGAGGGCGGGACGGACGATCAAGGTGCGGCACAAGCAGCTGGGGTACGAGACGCGCTGCGCCGAGCCGATCGCGTTCGACATCATGCTCGGGACGCAGCTGGGTCACGGTGCGTATCGTGCGCTGGTGGAGGAGGGACTCTCGGGCTGCATGGTGAGTGTGGAGGATCAATTGCAGCTCAAGTACGTCCCCTTCCACGAACTGATCGACCCCGAGACCTTGAAGACCCGGATCCGCTACATAGAGCGTGATAGCGACTTCTATAAGCTCGCGAGAGCACTCGAGTACCAGCAGCTAGAGCACCCCACTCCGGAGTGCGAGTGAGCGACTGCCCCGCTTGCCGGGAACTGCCGGGAGCGTTGGCGGGAAGCCGGCGGTGATGGGCTTCTTCGGCCATCGCGGGCGAGTGCTCTTCGTGGACGCGGGCGAGCGCACGGTTCGTGTCGGCGATCTCGACGCCCAAGTAGCTCGCGAGTTCATCGGTGGTCGCGGCCTGGGCGCAAGGATGCTCTGGGACCTGATGCCGGCCGGGACCGATCCGCTGGCGCCCGAGGCACCTATGGTCTTCGCGAGCGGGCCCCTCACGGGCACCAAGGCGCCGACCTCCGGGCGATTCTCGCTCACCGGACGCTCGCCGCTCACTGGCACGATCCTGGACACGAACTGCGGGGGAGCCTTCGGTGTTCGGCTGAAGGCCGCAGGCTACGACGCCCTGGTCGTAACGGGGCGCGCGAGCGAGCCAGCGGTGCTGGAGATCGACGAGGACGGGGTGCGCTTCAACGACGCTGCCGGACTGTGGGGGCTTGACGTTCCCACGGCCACCGCCGCCCTCCTCGAGGATCGCAAGGGGTCGAGTGCCGCGGTCATCGGGCCTCCGGGGGAGAGACTCGTGAAGCTGGCGACCATAATGGTGGACTCCTCCCGCGCACTCGGCCGCGGGGGCATGGGGGCGCTAATGGGCTCGAAGAACCTGAAGGCGATCGTGGCCTCGGGCACAGCGAGACCCACCGTCGCCCGCCCCGAGGATCTGGAGTTCTTCCTCTACGAGGTCCGAAAGACGCTGGCCGCCAATCCCGTGACCAGCCGGACCCTCCCCGAATTCGGCACTTCGATGCTGGTAGGTGTCCTTGGCAGGCGCGGACTGATGCCTGCGGACAACTTCCGCGGGTCGGCGGCCGGGTTCGTCGAGGCGCTCTCCGGCGAGAGGTTGGCCGAGGAGTACCTGGTTCGCAGGAGCGGTTGCTGGGGTTGTCCGATAGCGTGCGGCCGCAGGACTCGCACCCGGGATGGGGAGGGGCACGGACCGGAGTACGAAACGGTCTGGGCGCTGGGGGCGAACCTCGGCATCGACGACCTGGGTGCCGTAGTCGAGCTGAACTATCTCTGCAACACACTCGGACTCGACACGATCTCGACCGGGGGCACTCTGGCGGCTGCGATGGAGCTGGCCGAGGGCGGTGCTCCCACCGGAGTGCGCAGAGGCGACTCGGCCTCGGCAAAGACCGCCATCGAGAGGCTTGCCGCTCGGGAGGGCGAGGTGGGCGACCTCATGGCCGAGGGCGCCAGGGCCTTAGCCGAGGCCTTCGGCCATCCCGACGCGGCGATGCACGTGAAGGGGCTGGAGCTACCCGCCTACGACCCCCGGGGAATGCAGGGTCAGGGGCTCGGCTACGCCACGTCGAACAGGGGCGGATGCCACCTTCGGGGCAACATGGTGGGCTTTGAGGTGTTGGGCACGCCCAAGCTCGTCGATCGCGACGCCGCCGAGGGCAAGGCCGGCCTGCTCATCGTCGCACAGCACCTCGGAGCCGCGCTGGACTCGCTGTCGCTCTGCAAGTTCTCGGGCTTCGCGCTCTCCGAGGAGCACTACGGGCGCCTGTACTCCGCCGTGACGGGCTGGGACTTGGCGGGACAGGACCTCCTGCTCGCCGGCGAGCGCATCTGGAACCTCGAGCGGCTGTTCAACCTGCGCGAAGGCTTCTCGGCAGCTGACGATCGGCTGCCGACACGGCTGCTGGAGGAGCCTAATGCCGCAGGCCAGGTTGTCCTCCTGGACGAGATGCTCGCTGAGTACTATCGCTTCCGGGGCTGGACGGACGAGGGCGTGCCGAGCGACGCGAAACTAGCGGGTCTCGGGCTCGACACGCTCCGCCCCGCGTGAACCAGCACCCGGCGCCTATTTGCCGAGCATCATCTGGAACGTTGCCACGTGCTCTTCCTCGTCGGCGAGGATGTCTTCGAGGATGCGGCGCGACGTGATGTCTCCTGCGGCGTCCATCACAGCGATCGCCCGGCGGTACATGTCGACAGCCTCATTCTCGGCAGCAAGGTCCACTGTCGCCATCTGAGCGAGTGACTTGGCCCCCCTGTTGATGGATCCCGGGGTGGTGGTCGGGTCACCGCCCAGGAAGTCGATCCTCTCGGCGAGGATCTCGGCGTGGTTCATCTCGGTGATAGCGACATCCTTGAACTCATCAGCCAGCGCGAGGCCGTCCGCACCGGTGACCGTGTAGTGGTGGCGCATGTACTGGATGATGACGGCCAGCTCGCGTGCGCGAAGCTCGTTGAGAGTGTCGATCACCTTTGGGGTGGCCTTGCCTGTGGCCGAGCGCTTGGCGGGGGCCTTCTTGGCTGCGGCTCGCTTCGCCGGTGCCTTCTTGGCGGGTGCAGGCTTTGCCTGCTTGGATGCGGCTCTGGGCATCGTCGTTCCTTTCCTCGGCTGCCAACGGCTATTCCTCTTGATTCCCCGTTGGGCAGACCATTGACATCGGAGGGGATGCATCAAGGGCCCGAGGGAGCAGCTTCGGGTCTGGTGCCCAGCGGTCTTCCTACCCGACATCATCTGCTACGCTGGCACGCGTCTCCGTGGCTCAGTCGCCCCACGAAGGGGAGCAGGCATGAACGAGCAGTTCGCCCAGGTAGGGCGCGATCTCTTCCTGTCAGGAGCGGTGTCCAGCCATGGCGGGAACATGTCCGTGCGGGTGGGTGATCGGATGCTGATCACCCGCAGAGGCTCAATGCTCGGCCGGCTGACCGAACGTGACGTGATCGAGACTGGGCTGGCGCAGGACGACAGTGAGGTTGCGCTCGCTTCCACCGAGATCGTCGTGCACCGGGCGGTCTACGCGAAGACGAACGCGCTCGCCATCGTTCACGCCCACCCTGTGCACACTATCGTGAGATCACTTGTCGAAGACGAGGTCGTGCCGATCGACTCAGAGGCCAGCTATCTCCTGCACAAAGTGCCTGTGTTCGCTTTGGCCCTCACTGCTGGGTCGACCCAAGTGGCCGATGTGGTGTCCGACGGGCTCAAGGAGTACAAGTGCGTGCTGCTCCGAGGGCACGGGCCATTCGCAATTGGGACGGTTCTGGAGGAGGCGTTCCAGTGGGTGAGCTGCCTGGAAGCGGCGTGCCGCATCCTGAACCTGCGCGATTCGCTCGGCTTGCCCGTGAAGGAGTACCGCGAGCACGGAAACGAGTACGGCAAGTGGTGAGCCAGCCCCCGGCCCGAGCGCACGATCGCTTCGGTCGGCTGGCAAAGTCAACAGGAAAGAGCGTGGACACACGCGCCGTTTGTTCTGGTAGAGTCTGGTGAGATGTACGTGTTGAGGTCGAGAGGAGGCTACCAGCAACCATGCTAAAGGGTAGAAAGGTGCTGGCTTTGCTAGTAGCGCTGGCCATGATCGCGACATTCGCGGTCGGCTGTGCGCAGGACGACGGGGCTGACGAACCCGCGAAGACCGAGACCATCAAGATCGGGGTCCACACGTCCCTAACTGGCGGTCTGGCCGACTATGGCTTTGCCGCTGCCGAAGGTTTGAAGCTCGCTGCCGAGGACTTCAGCGGCTTCACCATCGGCGATACCGAGTACACCATTGAGCTCGTTATCAAGGACGACAAGGGCGAGCCGGCCGAGTCGCCGGTTGTTGCCCAGTCGCTCGTGGACGAAGGCGTCGTCGGCGTCATCGGCGCGCTCACCTCGGGCAACTCGAATGCCGCGCTGCCGATTTACAAGCAGGCCGGCATCCCGGTGATCACCGGCTCGGCGACCCTGCCCGACATCACCGACTCGGGCGACTTCCCCAACTTCTTCCGCACCTGCCTGCGTGACGATCTCCAGGGTAAGGCGCTTGGCGAGTGGGCGGTCGAGAAGGGCTTCAAGAAGGTCGTTGTGATGGATGACAAGGGCGACTACGCGGTTGGCCTCGGCAACATCGTCGAGGAGACCCTCAAGGCCGCTGGCGTGACCACCAACAGGCAGAGCGGCCAGGAGGGCATGGTCGACTTCTCCGCCCAGGTCGCGAACATCAAGGAGTTCGCTCCGGACGCGCTCATCTTCACCGGCTATCACCGCGAGGCCGGTTTGGTGCGCAAGCAGGTTGTCGAGGCCGGACTGAAGGACATTCAGTTCATGGGCGGCGATGGCATCAAGTCCGATGAGATCGTCGCCGAGGCCGGTGGCGATGCGAACGCCGAGGGCATGCTGGCCACCTTTGGCGGTCTTGCCGGCGAGCAGATGCCCGGCTACGCGGACTTTGCGGCTCGCTTCAAGGAGACCACTGGCAAGGACGCCGGTCCGTACGCCGAGAACAACTACGATGCCCTGGGAGCACTAGTCGAGGCGATCAAGGCCGCCGGGTCTCTGGAGGGCCAGGCGATCATCGACGCGATGCGCACGGTCACCTACGAGGGCATCATGGGTTCGATGAGCTGGGACGACAAGGGCGATGTGGCGATCCCGGGCGCCGAGGGCACCAAGGCGATCCCGCGCTTCGAGCTGAAGGGCGGAACCTGGACGTACATGCCTCCGCAGTAGCGGCAAGCTCCCCAACGGGGATGAGGGCGGGGCGCGGGGTTACAAACCCGCGCCCCGTCTTTGCGCGCTGGGAGGGGCTCTGCTAGTTTGTGCGGGAAATGTCGCGGCCCGACGCGTCGCGACGGGCCGCGAGCACCAAACCTGGCTGTTCGATAGGGTGGGCGATGAGCTTCGATCACTTCCTGGGATTGACGATCAGCGGCGTCACTGTGGGGATGATCTACGCCCTGATCGCGCTTGGCTACACGATGGTCTATGGCGTTCTCGAGTTCATCAACTTCGCGCACGGCGAGGTCTTCACGGTCGGCGGGTATCTTGCGGCTACATTCCTGATATGGTCGGGAGTTGATGACGGCACACCGCTGGCGGCAAAGGTGCTCTACTTCGCGGCCGCGCTCGTGGTGTCCATACTGCTGACGTCTACGCTGGGCTGGCTCATCGAGCGTATCGCCTACCGCCCTCTGCGAGGCGCTTCACGCATCATCCCATTGCTCTCCGCGATCGGCGTGTCGATCGTCATCCAGAATCTCATCATCCTCGTTTGGGGCCCGAACCCGGTGATCATGCCAACCTCGGTGGTCCCACAGGGCATCGTCATGATCTTCGGGGCGCGCGTCCGGGTGCTGGGCCTCGCGATCATCGTCGTCTCACTGCTCCTGATGGCTGCGCTCACGTGGCTGATCCGCGGAACTCGCATCGGGAAGGCCATGCGCGCAACGTCGCAGGACATGGAGGCGGCCCAGATGATGGGCATCAACACGGACCGCACTATCGCCTTCACGTTCATAGTCGGATCCTCGCTCGCGGCGATCGGCGGTTTCCTGGTCGCGATGTACTACGGGTCGCTCAAGTTCGACACGGGATTCCTGTTCGGCTTGAAGGCCTTTACCGCCGCGGTCCTCGGCGGCATCGGCAACATACCGGGCGCGGTCCTGGGTGCGCTCATTCTGGGGATTGCCGAGAACTATGGCATCGGGCTCGACCTGGGCCTGCTGGCCTGGATCTTCATCATCGGGTTGGCGGTTGGTCTCTACTTCCAGATGCTCAGGGCGCCCGCCCGACGAGTGCGCCATGTGAGCGAGGAGAAGCTCACAGCCGAGTACCGCCGCAGCATCCTCAGGGTGTACCGTCTCGCGCCGCTCTACGCCCTGCGGACTGTGCTCGGGCCCAGGAAGGACGCGCTTCTCGATGTCTCGGCGAGGCACGCGCTACGCCTGACCGTCAGCAACCTGCTGCTCGGCGGGTTTGCTGTGTTGTTCACGGTATACGGCGATACCAGGTTCGACTCCGGTTGGCAGCCGGTCATCGCCTTCGTGGTGCTCATGGTCATCCTCATGTTCCGCCCAGCCGGGATCTTGGGCGAGCACATTCAGGAGAAGGTGTAGATGGTGGCCGCTTTGCGCGAGCGCATGAGGAGCATGATGCCGGCCGGGGGAGTACCCCGGTGGGCGTACGTGCTGCTGGCGCTCGTCGGGGCCGTAGCACTCCCTCTCCTCGCCGAGAGCGGGAGCATCGACATGGTGTGGCTGCGGGTGGGCACGAGGATGCTCGTGTACGTGCTGCTCGCACTGGGGCTGAACCTCATCATGGGCGAGACGGGTCTGTTGAACCTCGGCTATGTCGCCTTCTTCGCAGTGGGCTCGTACACGACTGCGATCTTCGCCTCGCCTCGGCTGGGCTTCCACGTCTCGTTCTGGCCGCTGCTGGCTCTGAGCATCGCGCTGGCGGCCCTTGTGGGGTTCATCGTGGGACTGCCGACTCTGCGGCTGAGGGGTGACTACCTCGCGATCGTTACGCTCGCGTTCGGCGAGATAACCCGCCTGACCTTCAACAACTGGGAGTCAGTGACCAACGGACCCGGTGGCATCCCGGGGATCTACCCGCCCACCATCTTCGGCTTTCAGATCGACAGGCCGATCGAGTACTACTATGTCATCCTCATGGCTGTAGCCATTGTGGTCCTGCTGCTCACCAACCTGAAGAACTCCCGCGTTGGACGCGCCTGGAACGCCCTTCGTGAGGATGAGATCGCAGCGGAGCACGCAGGCATTCACGCCACCAGCCTCCGGATGCTCTCCGTCGTGCTGAGCGCGGGGATCGCGGGAGGAGCAGGTTCGCTGTTCGCCTACTACCAGCAGTTCATCAACCCCACGTACTTCCTGTTCATGCAGTCAGTGATCGTTGTGTGCATGGTCGTACTGGGAGGCATGGGATCCATCCCCGGGGCGGTGCTCGGCGCGGTCGTCCTGGACTCGCTCCCAGAGATCATCCGGCAGACCTTCAGCGACTGGTTGCCGAACCTGCTTGGTCGCGGATTCATGGCGTCGTGGCCAGAGCCCGTTCTCATGTTCTTTGCCGAGTTCGATCGCTACAGGATGCTGCTGGTTGGTGTGGTTGTGGTGCTCGTGGTCATCTTCCGGCCTGAGGGCTTGCTCCCCGACGCCCTCTGGCGCCGAGAGGTTCACGAGGACGATCCGAGAGAGCAGGAACGCACGCGGCAGAGCCTCTTCGACCTGGAAGAGGGACATCAGGACCTGGAGGCCTGACGTGGCAGTGCCGGTCCTCGAGTTCGCTCACGCTACGAAGTCTTTCGGCGGTCTGGCCGCCGTGAAAGACCTGACTTTCACTGTGTCCGAGGGTGAGATCTTGAGCATCATCGGGCCCAACGGAAGCGGTAAGACGACGACATTCAACCTCATCACGGGCATCTACGAGCCTGACTCGGGCGACATCTTGCTCAAGGGAGAGAGCATCGCCGGGCTTCGGCCCGATCAGATACAGCGCAAGGGGATCTCGCGGACCTTCCAGATGCTCAGGCTGTTCTCCAACATGACCGTACTGGAGAACGTCCTGGTGGGGATGCATGGTAAGACCCGTTCGAACGCTCTGGCCGCCATGTTCCGCCTCCCCTCGGTCACGGCCGAGGAGAAGAGCGCGAGGGAACGCGCGGAGCGCATCCTGTCGTTCTTCCCGGGGCGCTTCTCGGGTCCTAGGATGAGTCATCCGGCGAGCTCGCTCTCGTACGCCAACCGGAGACGCCTCGAGATCGCCAGGGCGATGGCGTCCGAGCCGGCACTCCTTCTTCTCGACGAACCGGTAGCCGGCATGAACCCTGCCGAGTCGCTCGAGGTGATGGGTCAGATCAAGGAACTCAAAGCACAGGGGCACACCATTGTGATGATCGAGCATGACATGAAGGTCATCATGGGGGCATCGGACCGGGTGATCGCAATGGATCACGGAGTCAAGATCGCCGAGGGAGCGCCAACGGAAGTGGCGAGCCATCCGGCGGTCGTGGAGGCATACCTTGGCAAACGAGGCGCGACCACTACTTGAGTTCCGCGACGTGCGGACGCACTACGGGCGGATCGAGATCCTCAAGAACGTCGACTACGTCGTTCGGGAGGGCGAGATCGTGTGCTTACTCGGCGGCAACGCCTCGGGCAAGTCCACGACGATGAAGACCATCCTGGGAATCGTTCGGCCCACTATGGGTGAGGTGCTGTTCGACGGCCAGGTGATCAACGGGGTCTCCACCTCCGAGCGGATCAAGCGAGGTATCGCTACGGTGCCCGAGAACCGCAGGCTGTTCCCCCATCTCACCGTCCACGAGAACTTGGAGATGGGTGCCTACACGCGCTCGGACAAGGAGGGCATCCGAGAAGACCTGGAACGCGTCTTCGAGATGTTCCCTCGTGTCGCCGAGCGCCGTACACAGCGGGCGGGCACTCTGTCCGGCGGCGAGCAGCAGATGGTGGCTTTCGGTCGAGCGCTCATGTCGAGACCGAGACTGATCATCATGGACGAGCCGTCGATGGGGCTCGCGCCAGCGCTGGTCGACCAGAACTTCGACATGATCAAGCGCATGAACGACGAGCAGGGCGTGACACTGTTCATCGTGGAGCAGAACGCGAACGCCGCGCTGTCGATAGCCGACAGGGGCTACGTGCTTCAGCAGGGCAGGGTCGTCATCGAAGGGGCGGCGCGGGAGTTGCTCGCCAATGAGGAGCTTCGCCGTGCGTATCTTGGCGAGGCGACCTGACGGATACCCGAACCGCGAGAGGGGCGCATCATCCGGAGCATGAGTGACGCGTAGCCGATACTCGCCAGCCGCACTCGCACTGTGCGCCATCGCGCTGCTCGCGACTCCGCGTGTGGCGCTCGGCTCGGGCACCGCTCTCTCTCCCGACCACGTCGTCTCCGTTGTCGGCGTCACTCCTGCCTGGCTCGCACGTCTCAATCAGCTTCGCGCCCTCGCCAAGCTCCCCGCTGTGTCCGACGACCCCTCGTTGAGCACCGCTTGCTGGTCGCATGCGCGGTACATGGCCGAGAACGACGTCATCTCCCACTCGCAAGACCCCGCCAATGAATGGTACTCACCCGAGGGCGCCCAGGCCGCGGCTCGCAGCAATCTGTTCTTGGGACTCGGAGGTATGGCTGCCATTGACGGGTGGATGTGCACCCCGTTCCACGCCATGGGAATGCTGGATCCGAGGCTGGAGCGGACGGGGTTCGGCACATACGCCACGAGTGGAGGGCGTGTGGCGGCCGCCCTGGACGTGCTGTCAGCGCGAGGGGGAGCGATCGACTCCGCCAGCTACCCGATCCTCTGGCCGGGTGATGGTTCAGTGGTCGGACTCGATCGGTACCCGGGGAACGAGTGGCCGGACCCGCTTGTGGGCCTTGGCTGGTCGGCGCCCACCGGGCTGCCGATCATCGCGCAGCTGGGCAGCGGTGCGAGCGACCCCGTGGTGACGTCCAGCGCGCTCTCGGCCGACGGAGACAGTGTGGAGCACGCCGTGCTGACGGAGTCGACCTACGAGTCCAGCGACGAGTCGGAGCGTCGCATGGGTCGCGCCATCTTGGGCGCGAGGGACGCGGTTGTCATTATGCCGAGACGGCCACTTGTGCAAGGCGCGCGATACGACGTGTCGATCGTGACCACCAGTGATGTGCATCAGTGGAGCTTCATGGTCGGTGGTGAGCCCGTCCGCCTCGACGTTTCGGCGAGCGCCACCAAGGTGGCCTACCGCGAGCCGGTGCGTCTGACCGCGTCTCTCGCTTCAGCCGAGGGCACACCTGCTGCGGGGCAACAAGTCGTCTTCGAGAGGATGACGGGAGGGGTGTGGCGTCCCTTGGGTACGGCCGTCACGGCCGACGACGGAACTTGCGGGGTGGATGTTGCAACCACTTCGAGGACCGCATACAGAGCCGTCTTTCAGGGCGGCGGAGGACTAAGGCCCGTCGTGTCGGGCGCCGTGCGGATCGTACCGCGCGCGTATCTGGAAGCCCCCCGCGTTCCGTGGGTTGTGCGCCGCAATAGTGTGTTCGTTGCCACTGGGTATCTGAGGCCGCAACATCGGACCGGGAGCTATGACGTGAGAGTCCTCTGCTATCGGCGGGAGAACGGGCAGTGGGTGCTCAGGCGTTCGCTGCCGGCTGTTAACAAGGCGGCTGGCTGCTCGACCCTGTACGCTCGCGCGATCAGGCTACCCTATCCGGGCAGGTGGCGTATCCGCGCCTACCACGCGGATCGCGGACACGCGCCCACCTACAGCGTGTCTCGCTACACGTGGGTCCGCTAGCGTGCAGCAACAGCGTAACCTCTGACGTCTCGCTGCGTTAATAGGTATGAAGCTGCGCAGGGGAGCGCGTCGCAAAGGAGGTTGCTCTCGTGAAGAAGAAGCCCTTGTTGGTCGCGGTGGGGACGGTTCTCTCGCTGGCCGTCTCGGGTATCGGGGTTGCACTGGCCGCCCAGATGCTGAAGGTGACCGCCACCCCCCAAGTCATCACGTATCCGCACATCACCAGGCTGACGATCGAGGCCTCAGAGGCTGCTCCGGCGACGATCACTGTGCGCTACGCGTACGAGGACGCTCGCGATGCCAGCGGCAGCCTCGTGTGGCAGGAGTACCGAAAAAGCATCGCGGCTTCACGGGCGGCCGAGGCGACCACCATCATGATGCCGTTCAAGCCGAGCCGGAACGTCTGGATCGTGGCCGAGCAGGCCGGCGTGATGAGCGCCGAGATCACGGTGGGCGTGAAGGCCCGGCTGTCCAAGCCCATCATGCCCTCTGTGGTGCGGCAGGATCGGTCAGCTCGCGTCTTTGGCTTCATATGGCCTAGGCACCGCGCAGGCAGCAAGCCGGTTGTGGTGAAGCTTGAGAAGGGCGTACGCGGTGAGGGCGGCTGGAGCTGGAGCGAGGTGGCCTCCTTCGAGCCGACAATCCATGCGCACTTCAAGCTCGTCAACGGCTGGGCGCCGAGCGATTGGGGCTCACGCTGGATGATGAGGATCTCTCCAGCCGACCTCGGCCTTACGCCGACGCTCTACAGGATGAAGGCATACCACGAGGACGCGGGCCACGTTGCGTCTGCGTCGCTGCCCAAGTACTTCTGGGTGGCTGGCGCTCCGCGGGGCGCGAAGAAGGCAGGCGCCGTGCGCGGACCACGCGCGCACTCGACGGGCAGACCGCCCCTCAGGTAGGCGTACGACGCGCCTGCTTCAGGGGCGCGCGAAGTTGCGTAGGGCTCCCGTTGCCCCAGGGCTTCGGGGGCCCTTCGTGTTCCGTGTCTGTTGCGCGGCGCGGGCGAGCGGCCTTCACACCCGGGGAAGTCCCGAACCCCGTGCCGTTGTTCGGGGTACTCTACTCCCTGTGACTTTGGCGAGGTGCATAGGGGGATGCGCATGGAGGCGCAGCGAGAACTGGTCCTCGACTGCCGAGAGCTGCGCAAGTCGTTCGGCGATCTGAAGGCGGTCGATGGCGTCGGCTTCACCATCGCCAAGGGTGAAACCTACGGGCTGCTAGGCCCAAACGGTGCCGGGAAGACGACCACCATATCGATGGTATGCGGGCTGCTCGAGCGCGACGGAGGAGACGTCGTCGTCAATGGGCAGCCGCTTGGGACGCGAAGCGTCGGACCAAAGAAGGCGGTGGGGTATGTGCCGCAGGACATCGCGATATACCCTGACCTGACCGCTCGGGAGAACCTGACGTTCTTCGCGCGCCTCTACGGCCTCCAAGGTGCAGAGCGCAGTAGCCGGGTTGGTGAGGTTCTGGAGATCATCGGACTTGCCGACAGGGCAACGGACAAGGCGGGCGAGTTCTCTGGTGGGATGAAGCGCAGGCTTAACATCGGCATCGGGTTGTTGCACAAGCCGGACCTGCTAATCCTCGACGAACCCACCGTGGGTGTCGACCCGCAGAGCCGCAACGCTATCCTCGAGAGCGTCGAGGGTCTGTCCACTGAGGGTATGGCGGTCCTCTACACCACGCACTACATGGAGGAGGCCGAGCGCCTCTGTGATCGTATCGGCATCATCGATCACGGGAAGATCGTTGCCGAAGGCACTCGGCGTGAGCTCGTCCAGCTAGTCGGCCAGCACGACCGGGTCAAGCTTCGGGCCTCTGGTGATCTGACTGCAGCCGCTGCTGCGGCAGGCTCTGTGCCGGGAGTGCGCGAGGCTGCCGAGGGCGAAGGCGGGATCGATCTGCTCGTGGACCGCGCTGACGAAGCCCTGGCAGACATCCTGGGTGCGGTAGCCGGAGCGGGTGCTGCCGTGAGCAGCGTTGACATCGACGAGCCCGACTTGGAGTCGGTCTTCTTGCACCTGACCGGCCGTGCGCTGAGGGACTGAACCGTGCGGACCGCGCTGCTCATAGCCCGCAAGGACCTGCGGTTGCGTCTCCGCGACAAGTCAGCGTTCCTCTACGGGATCGTCGCGCCGCTCGGCCTAGCGTTCATCTTCAGCTTCGTCTTCAACCCCATACAGAGCGCGACCTTCGAGGCGGAGTACGTGATCGTGGACGAGGATGGCGGCACTATCGCGACGGCGTTCCGGGAGGTCTTGGGGGGGCTGGAGGACGAGGGCATCGCGACAGTGCGAGAGGTGGGCTCGCGAACTGAGGCGGAGAAGCAGGTGGAGCTGGGGTCCGACGCATTCGCCGGTGACGAGGAGCCCAAGGCGGATGCGGCGTTCGTGTTGCCGAGGGGCCTGTCGGAGGGTGTCTTGGCTGGCGAGGGCGGCGAGATGACGGTTATCGGTGCCGCCGGCTCCGCGCTGGCCGCGCAGGTGGCCTACTCGGTCGCCGACGGTTTCGCTGCGGAGCTGGGGGCGGTCGAGCTGGCTGTGAGAACGGCCATGGCCGAAGGGGGACCACCCGATCCAGCGACGGCGGGGCGGCTCGCGCAGGCGGCGGCGGGAACGAAATCCCCGGTGACCGTAGAGGACGTGAGCGCCGCCACCAAGCAGCTCGACCAGACGACCTATATGGCAGCGGGCATGGCCGTGTTCTTCCTCTTCTTCACGGTTGCGTTCGGGGTGAGCGGTCTTCTGGAGGAGCGGCGCATCGGCACGATGCAGCGATTGCTCGCCGCCCCGATCGGGCGCACTTCGATCGTCGCCGGAAAGGCGCTCACCTCGTTTGCCCTGGGCCTCATCAGTATGGGGGTACTGGTGGTGGCCACGACGGTGATGCTCGGCGCGAAGTGGGGGGCACCTCTCGGCGTCGCCCTGCTGGTCATCGCGGCAGTCATCTCGGCTATGGGCATCCTCGCGGTGGTCGCCGCCACCGCGAAGACCCAAGAGCAGGCCGGCAACTTCCAGGCGATCATCTCGCTTGTGCTGGCGTTCCTCGGCGGTACGTTCTTCTCAGTGTCGCAAGCGGGCGGCATACTCGCCACCCTCAGCCTCATCACTCCGCATGCGTGGTTCTTGCGCGGGCTCGGTGACCTGCAGGGCGGACGCGTGGCTGACGTTCTGCCGTCGGTGGCCGCACTCCTGGCCTTCGGACTCGTTACTGGCGGGGCAGCATGGCCCTTCCTTCGCCGGGCGGTGGACCGGTGAAGGCTCTCGCGATAGCGGGTGTGGCAGTCCGACGGTTGCTCCGGGACCGCAGCAACATCTTCTTCGTGTTCCTGCTGCCCCTCCTGCTCATCCTGGTACTCGGGGTGGCGTTCGGCGGAGAGTTCGATCCCAGGGTGGGTGTGGTGGCGGTCGATAGCGGCGCGCTGGGCGAGGATCTGGCGGAGCGGTTTCGCGCTGTCGCCGGTATCTCTGTTCGCGACAAGGAAGATGCCGCCGAGATGAAGCTGGCCATCGAGCGCGGCCAGCTGGAGGCCGGCGTCGTGATCCCCGAGGGATACGACAGCGCGCTCAGAGCGGGCGAGGCGGTATCGGTGGAGTTCATCGCAAGAGCCGAGGAGTCCAACCTCGCGCTCAAGAACACCATCGAGTCGGTAGTCATCGAGCAGGGAGCGCTCGTCCGGGCGGCCGCACTTGCCGAGGCCGAGGGAACAGCGCCTTTCTCAGATGCGCTCGAAACCGCCCGCGATAGCGCCGAGTCTGCCGAGGGCCTGGCTGTGCGGCAGTCTACGGTTGGCGAGCCATTCGTCTTCGACAAGCTGGGCAGGTTCGATCTCGGCGCATACTCGCAGCTGCTGCTGTTCGTATTCCTGACGTCCATGACCGGCTCAACGGCGCTCATACAATCGCGCCAACTTGGAGTGTCCACGCGGATGCTGTCCACGCCGACATCGGTTGGGACGATACTCCTGGGTGAGGGACTGGGACGCTTCGGGGTGGCGATGGTGCAGGGTCTTCTGATCATCGCGGGAACCTCGATAGCGTTCGGGGTCGATTGGGGGGATCCGCTCGGCGCCACCGCCGTCTTCCTGGTGTTCTCGCTCGGTGCGTCGGGTGTGGGGATGCTCATGGGAGCGGTCTTCCGCAATGACCAGCAGGCTGGCGGGGCGGGTGTGATGATCGGCATCGGGCTGGGCGCTCTGGGCGGGTGCATGCTGCCCCTTTCGATCATGAAGGTCTTCTCGGAACCCCTGTGGCGCGCCGCGCATGTTACTCCGCACGCTTGGGGCATCGAGGCCTTCGAGGAGCTCATCCTCAACGGCGGAACGATAGCCGACATATGGCTGGAGCTGGCGGTGTTGGCGTCCTTCGCCGTCGTCGTCTTCGCACTTGGTGTGTGGCGGTTGAGGGTGGCGCTGACCAGGTAGCGCCAGGCGCAATGGCGAGGTCGAGCGGCTAGCGCTGACGGGGCGGTCGCCCTAACGTCCAGCCCCCTTGACCATCCGGCGGCAGCCGAATATGCTTCAGCGCATGAATAGTTCATCCCGCAAAGTGACGAACTCCCGGAGACCCAAACCTCCCGAGCCGTCCTCACTCGATCGAGTCCAGGCTTGCGAGATGCTGGACGGCCTGGACACCGCCCTCCACCGGCTCTTCCGGCTCATCTCGTCCCGGCAGAGCGGCTGGGAGCGCCTGAGCGGTCTACCGGTGCCGCAGTACATGGTCCTCCGGACCATCGCGGGCCAAGGACCCCAGCGCATGTCCGACATCGCCGCGCTACTGGGCGTGAAGAGTCCCGCCGTATCGATGATCGTCCAGGGACTGGAAGGCGAGGAGCTCGTTGTTCGAGCGCATGACGACTCGGACAACCGAGTCGTCCGCGTCTCGCTCACCGATCTTGGGCGCCGGAAGCTCGAGGGCGCCGAGGAACTGCGTCGCGAGCTGGTACGGCGGTTCACTGCCGACCTGGACGATCAGGAAGTACGCTCGCTTGTCGGCATCTTGGCAAAGCTGTGCAACTCGGTGGCTCGGGAGGGCTGAGGCCCACCTCGGCTGCCCTGCCCTGCCTTCGGAACCGAAAGGCCCCGCATGGACTTCCTCACCCGCTTCTCACTCAAGAACGCCGCCGTGGTCGTGATCGCCTCCCTGCTGATTGTCGCGGGCGGCCTCTACTCAACCAGCCAGCTCAAGCGTGAGACGATGCCCGACGTGACGATCCCGATCGTCGCGGTCGTGACGCCCTACCCGGGCGCCGCTCCGGCGGACGTTCACGAAGACGTGACCGTCCCCCTCGAGCAGGCCATCTCGCGTGTGCCGGGTCTCGCCAACACCAGCGCGATGTCCAACGACTCGGTCTCCGTGGTCGTTGCGGAGTTCAGTTTCTCGGCCGATATGGACAAGGCCGAGAACGACGTCACGCGTGCACTCGACGACGTGAAGCTGCCCGAGACGGCCCTGGACTCCATGACGTCTCGAGTGAGCATGGGGTCACAGCCGATCCTGCGGTTCGCGGTGGCGGGCTCCAGCTCACCGGAGGTTCTGCAGGCGGCGGTGCGAGACAAGCTGGTACCCGCCATCGAGGCCGTCGACGGGGTCGGCGAGGTGGGAGCGTCCAACGAGAGCGACGCCGACGTGCGCATCGTCTTCGACGCCAAGGCCCTCGACGCCAACGGACTGAAGGCCGCCGATGTCGCCCAGCAGCTCCAGGCGGCCAACCTCTCCTTCCCTGTGGGCTCGGTAGAGGTGAAGGGTGTTGATGAGCCCATCCGAGTCAGCGGAACGCTCGGCACGCTGCAAGACATCAGGGACTTTCAGGTCGCCATCTACCCCAACAGCAACGAGATGTTCCGGAGCGCGTTCGAGGCTGTGGGCGAGGGTATGGGCCAGCTCGGCGGCGCCGTCGGCGAGCTTGGCGGCGCCGTCGGCAAGGTCGGGGGAGCTGTTGGCGAGCTGGGCGGTGGTGTGGCGGAGCTCGCCACGGGCGTGGGGCGGATCGGTGGCGCTGTGGGGGACCTCGGCAGCGGCATGGGTGAGCTCGCGACCGGTGTTAGCGATATGGGACAGAGCCTGGGGATGCAGATGGGCCTGGCGGCCGCACTCCAGGACGTGCAGGCGCAGGCGCTCGAGGCCAAGATCCAGCTCTCCTCGGCCCAGTCGGTCATGCGCGACCTGGAGAGTATCGGGGCAACGGCGACTCCCGAGTACGTGACCGCGCAGATTACCGCCGCGCAGCTGGAGCAGGTGGTCCCGGCGCTGGACGCGGCCGTCCAGGGCATCAAGGCGAAGCTGACCGAAGCTCAGAAGGCGGCCGAGGCGGCCGCAGCCGAGCAGCCCGGTGCGCCAGCGGCATCCGCGATACCCAAGGCGCCGAGTGCTGCGTCGGTGCCGTCCATCCCTTCCCGAATGCCGACGATGCGCGCTCCCTCGCGGAGCGCGGCTCCCTCGATCGACATGGAGATGGATGAGCCGACCATCGAGCTGGTGGCGCTCGGTAGCATCGCTAAGGTCACCTACGGCGTAGATGAGGGGACAGTCTACTCGCGCGCCAATGGCAAGCCTGCGGTCCTCATCGACATCGTGAAGACGCAAGAGGCCAACACGGTCGACGTGTCGAAGGCGGTGCGGGAGGTCGTAGACGACTCGGCGGGTCTGCTGCCGGAGGGCTCTGAGGTTACCTACACGTACGACGGGGCGGTGATGATCGACCGCTCGATCGACGACATGGTCCAGGAGGGTCTGCTCGGCGCGCTCTTTGCGTTCATCGTCATCCTAGTGTTCCTTCGCAACCTGCGCTCCACCCTCATCTCTGCGGTCTCCATCCCGCTGTCCGTCATCCTCGCGCTGCTCTTCATGAGGTTCAGCGGGGTGACCATGAACATCATGACGCTCGGAGGACTGACGGTCGCTATCGGCCGGGTGGTTGACGACTCGATCGTGGTCATCGAGAACATCTACAACCACCTGCAGGCTGGGGGAGTGCCCGGGGTGGAGCTGGTGCGCAAGGCAACTACCGAAGTAGCGGGTGCGATCACGTCATCCACCCTGGCCACCGTGGCCGTCTTCGCGCCAATGACTCTCGTGAGCGGTGTGGTGGGAGAGATGTTCATCCCCTTCGCGCTCACGGTGGCCGTCGCGCTGCTAGCCTCACTGCTGGTATCTCTCACCATCGTGCCACTGCTCGCCAAGTGGTCGTTGCTGAACACAAAGGTGCCTTCCCGGGACGAGAACGTCACACCGTCGGGCCGCGCCTATCGCCGCTCGCTAGCCTGGGCGCTGGACCGGCCTGGCCTGGTGTTGGGCTCGGCGACGTTGCTGTTCGTAGCTTCCCTGGGACTGGTCGGCGTGGTGGGCACCGGCTTCATGCCTCCGTCCACCCAGAAGTTCCTCAGCGCCGATGTGGTCTACCCGCCCGGGCATTCGGCGGCAGAGGTCGATGAGGCCCTGCGGCACGTCGAGCGAGCCGTCGCTGACGACGATGACGTGATATTCCACACGGCCCACGTCGAGACGAAGAGCGGCTTCAGCATGGCGGCCGGAGGGGTTACAGGCGGGAACAAGGGCCACGTGTTCATCGAGCTCGATCCCGAGGCCGACGTGGAATCAGCCCTAGCGCGCACCCGCCAGGCTGCGGAGCCCATCCAGAGAGATGGAGGCAAGGTCACGGTTTCCCCGGTCAGCATGGCTGGCGGGTCGGACAATTCCGTGGAGATCGTCGTTACGGGTCCCAAGGGCGGTATCGAGATCGCGGTGAGCAAGCTGTTGGAGGCGCTAAAGGGAGTCGAAGGGCTCGAGAACGTATCCAGCAATCTCTCGGAGAACCGTTCTCAGATCGTGGCCGAGGTGGACCAGGCCGCAGCGGCCGAACACGGCTTGAACGCGGCTATGGTGGCGGGCGCCGTGCGCGGATACGTTGCCGAGCAGGACATCGGGACCACGAAAGTGGATGGCCGAGACGCGCAGATCACATACGTCACGGCGCTCAACCAAGTCACCTCGGCCAAGGACGTGGCTGCCCGCACGATAGCCACCCCGCTGGGTGAGGAAGTTCGTATCGGTGACGTTGCCCGGGTGGAGGAAACCTCGACGCCGGTGTCTATCCTGACCCTCGATCGGCGTGAGTACGCCGGTGTTACCGGATCCATAACCGACCGCGACACCAGCTCCGTCATCAGAGCGATCCAGGAGAGTATCGACGAGGTCGGCTTGCCCGAGGGGGTTGAGGTCGAGATAGCCGGAGTGGCACAGATGATGAGCGACAGCTTCGAGCAGCTCGGTCTTGCGATGCTGATAGCGATAGCGGCGGTCTACATCGTGATGACGCTCGCGTTCGGTGAGGCGATCGCCCCCCTCGCGATCATGTTCTCGCTTCCACTCGCGGTCATCGGCGGGCTGGCGGGTCTGTTCATCGCCGGGATCCCTCTGGATATGCCCGCGATGATCGGTGCGCTCATGCTCATCGGCATCGTGGTCACCAACGCCATCATGCTGGTGGAGCGCGTGAACCAGCGCATGGCCGACGGCCTGCCACGCAGAGAGGCGCTCCTCGATGCGGGAGCCAACCGTATGAGGCCGATCCTGATGACCGCGCTCACGACCATCATGGCCCTGGTGCCGATGGCCAGCGGGTTCAAGGAGGGAGCGCTGATGTCTCAGTCGCTAGCGATCGTCGTGGTCGGCGGACTCACCACATCGACCGCGCTCACGCTGATCGTGGTGCCGGTCGTCTACGATCTGCTGGAGGGGCGCAAAGAGAAGGCACTGCGCTATCTGGGGCCAGTGTCTGAGCCGACGGCAGAGGTCTTGTAGTCCGTACGGCTGCGGTTCACTCGATAACGATGTCGCCAACGGAGCGCTTGGGCACGTGGTGGACGCCCGCATCGTCCCGCCAGTAGCGGACGTCGCCGTCGGGACCCACCTCCTCCAGCGCGACGGTCTCCGCCGCTCGGCCCAGAGCCACTACGAGAAGGATCTCAAAGCGGGCATCCAGCGCCAGTGCGTGGCGTAGCCTGTCTCGGTCGACGCTCCCCACGATGCACCCCGCCAGGCTTCGCTCGGTAGCCCCTAGCAGCATCGTCTGCGCCACAATGCCCTGCTCGCAGCCGAAGGTCGGCGCGATCTCCGTATCGCCGAGTATCACGATGTATGCCGGAGGCCGCTCTCCTGAGGTCGGCCCTTCCCAGCCGGGGATGGCGGCGGCCCAGCGGAGGCACCCGAAGATGCGCTCGGCCATCCCGGACTCGTGAACGAGCGCGAACTTCAACGACTGCCGGTTGTTCCCGGAGGGTGTGACGCGGGCGAGGTCGATCAGATCGAGCAGCACCTCGCGCCCGACGTGTTCACCCTCGACGAAGCGGCGGACGCTCCGGCTGGAATACACGAGGTCACGGACGGAGCTCATGTGGCCCTCCCATCAAGGTGTGGATGTGTCCTCGCGATGCTCGATGCGCTGCGGTGCACTTCCCGTCACCCGCACGCCTTCCGATACGATCTCGGCCGAGTCGATGGTGAGGCCCGGAGCGGCGTCGAGGTATGCGTTCAGGTAGTCGAGGACGGCTCTAGTGGCCTGCGCTCGTCTCGATCCGCCGACGTTGAAGCCCTCAACCCTTAGCGACGTCGCACCCGGGCTATTCACTTCGCCACCTGCGTACGTCACCGGCCCCTCTATGGTTGCGCTGTACGCGGTGGAGCCTACGACCAGACGCCCCTTGAGCGATGCTGCGCCAGGAGTGGGGAGGGCGACTTCCACCCTCTGGAGCGACACATCGCTGCCCGAGACGGCGGCCGTATGGCGGTAGACGTTGAGCAGCGCTGTGAGTTCCTCGGCGGTGAACGTTGCCTGGAATGGCCGTCTGCCGCTCACCCCGACATCCGCCAAGTCCACCGGTTGCGGAGGGAAGGCAGCCTCCACTTCCGCCTTTTGCATTGCCGACTCCCACCCGGCTCGGTACTGCTCGAACGATAGCATCTGCGTACCCGCCCCCAGAGTCCGTCCCCGGATGCCTAGCGCCCAAACGGTGACGCCGCCCACTGCGGTGACTAGCAGCAGCAGGAGCGCGAGAACCACGATCGTCGCCCTGCGGGACTTGCGCCGAGGGGGGACTGGGGCTTCGGGTTGATGATCGGAGTCGCCGGGCACCGGGGACCTCATTCCTCAGGTCGTGCTCATAGGGTACCCTCGCAGTGCCCCGGACAGCACGGCCGGCGAGGCTGGCCGGGTCTCGGCCTCAGCTTGACGGCGGTTCGGACCGACATCACTGTGTAGCCGTCAATGAACGCTGTTCGGTTGTGTACGCTAGTGTCGGCAACCGACCGCGTCTGTCCAACGCCGGAGGAGTCGCTTGATCCCCACTCGTAGGCCGCCGATCATGTCGCTGCGCGCCGCTGCGTTCGCGCTCGTGCTACTCGGCGCGCTGGGGCCCGTCCCGGCCATGGCAACCGACTACCAGTACTGGTACGCGTTCCCCCAACAGAAGGTCTACCAGGACACGCCGGCGCCTGCGGTGCGCGGTACTGCTTCGCGCACCGAGACCCCGACGCTGGGCATCATGACCGTGCGCGCCGCGCGCGCCGAGCACGAGGGGCGGCAACTCGTGATCCGCCCCACTGACGGCCAGATGCGAAACGTCTGGATCGAACCCTCGGACCTGGCGATGCGCGACGCCAGCGGCACGGTCGTTGACACCATCCCCGCGAGAAGCGTGTCCGTCTCCAAGGTGCACTACGTGTACGTTTCGAAACCCTCGTACGGCTACGGGAGGGTGGGCTGGGAGCCGGACGCCTTGCTGCCGATGACGCTCGCCAACGGGGAAAAGCTGGGCTGGCGCAAGGGGGTGCTGCCCGACGCCGCACCTCGCAGCGTCGCGGCCAGCGCTACACAACCGTTCTACGTACTCTTCCAGGTGCCGGACTCGGCCGCGCCGGGCGTCTACCGAGGCACCATCACAGTGACTGCGGAAGACGAGGCCGGCGAGCCGTTCCCGGTGGTCCGTGTGCCCGTGAGGCTAACGGTCTACCCGTTCTCCATCGCCGAGCGGACGCTGAAGACTAGCTTCGGCATGTCCCTCAGGTGGGCGAAGTACGCCAACAGCGATCGACGGACGTGGCTGCCGAGGCTGGCAAGGGTCGCCCCGGGCTCGGATCGGGTTGCGGAGCGGACGATCTTCTCCGCGGACCAGATCGGTGGCTGGCTCAAGTACATGAGCGACCACCGGGTCTCGCCGCAGACTCTGCTGCCAGCGTGGGAGACCGGTAGCAGCTGGGCACCTCCCGCCGACGACGGCACGATGCAGGCGCGCGAGGCCTACCTGGAGGACTACCTGGGGACGGGAGCTGCCACCACGTTCGACGGCGAGCGCTTCGGCTTCAACACCGTCCGCATGCCCGAACACGAGACCAGGCCTAGCTACATAACCGACCCGTTCTCGAGCCTAGCCGCCCAGGACGCGGCCACCCTCTACTACCGCACGATGCGGGAGCAACTCGGGAGTTGGGCGGACAAGGCGTACGTGTATGCCATCGACGAACCCACTTCCACCCAGCGGCCCTTCGTGGAGCGCTATGGGTACTTCATACGCCGCTACCTGCCGGGATCGAAGTTCCTCGTGACGATCGAGCCGGCGCCTTTCGGCTACAAGCCGCTCTACAACGTGGACATCTACGTCCACAAGCTGCACTTCTTCTACAGGGACCACAAGCGGTGGGTCGTGCCTCTCAGGCAGCGCGGCAAGGATGTGTGGATCTACTCGCACATGGGCATCCAGCAGGGCGGGAGCCCCATGTACCTCATCGACAAGCCGCTGGCGGATTCGCGGGTGCAGGGCTGGTTCGCCTATCACACCAAGGCAGGGGGCCTTCTCTACTACTCTGTGAACAGGTGGACTGCGCCGGTGAAGGGCTCGTCGGTCTATCGCGACCCCTATGCGGACCCGCTGTCTCTGAGTTCATCGTGGGCGGGCAAGCCGGTGCACTCCAACGGTGACGGATCACTGGTGTATCCCGGCTACTACCCGGCCTTGGGGTTGAATGTCCAGGGCGCTCCGCCGGTCGGGAGTCTCCGGATGGAGGCGCTGCGGGACGGGCTCGAGGACTACGAGTACCTGAAGTTGCTCCAGACGGCCACAGGCACTGCCGCCGGAACCGATCCGTTCGTGAGGAAGGTGATCGGCCCTCCGGCGACGGTGGTCTGCTGGGGGAGGAAGACGTTCCCGTGGTATCCGAAGACCCACCACACGTTCGAGGTCACGCGCGACGCGGTGGCCCTCGCGTTGACGGAGGCGCTTGCCGCTCAGGAGACGAGCGGGACGGTGGCGGCGGCTGGGGTCAGGTCGGCGCTAGCGAGGTAGGATCCGAGCAGGTCTGTTCGCCCTGCGGGGCGGTCTTTGCGGCGGTGGGCCGCCGCTCTTGCGCCCCTGGTGCCCGGGGAGGGACTCGAACCCTCACGGCCTTTCGGCCACCGGTTTTTGAGACCGGCGCGTCTGCCAGTTCCGCCACCCGGGCATGTCGCGGCGATGGCGATTATACGGTAGCGGCCGAGTGCGAGATACTGTGGCGCAGCAGCGTGCGGGTGGTGCGAGCGCCGCGCGCTGCGGGGCGACCGAACGTCGCGACTCGCCGAGAAGGGAAGGGCGGATGCAGTCATCGCTAGAGCTTCCCGCTGACACTCCCTCGGCAACTCGGGAGCATCTCGAGAACATCGCTGACAACCTCCAGCTGCTAGCCGACCTCGGCTACGGCGACGTCGCGCTGGCCGCTCGAGAAGCCGATGGCGCCCTCCTTGTTGTGGCCGACGCGAGACCGGTTACCGCCGTGGCTGCCGTGGGCTCCTCTCGCACGGGCACCAAGCTCCAGCGGGACCGCGAGCCTGAGGCGCACGAGGTTGCGAGTAGCGGCGGCTCGGTGTGCGGCACGCGCCGGAGGAAGACGCGCGGCATCTCGTACGTGACTCACGCGTACGCTGTGGGTCCAGCGAAGAAGCCCTACGCTGTCATCATCCGCGATCTCACGCAGCAAGTGCTGGAGGCTCCGGGGAATATGGAGCGCGTCTTCATGCGCGCCGCCGAAGACCTCCTCTTGGCGATCGGCCGAGGTCCGATACGCGATGTGACCGACGGCGCGCCGTTCCACACCAGCCGAGTAGCCGGCGATGGCCTGCTGCGGCTGGACGCGAGCGGAGCGGTCCTCTACGCGAGCCCCAACGCCGTCAACATCATGCGGCTAGCCGGAGTGGAGGGCTCGGTGCCGGGGACGCCGGCGACGGAGCTCCCCGGAGGCTCGCTGGCGGTCTCTCCGGTGGTCCTCTCCCAGGGTGCCCTGGAGGCGCAGGTGGACGTGGGCGGACGCGTGCTTCGCTACCGCACCCTCAGTCTCCCCAAGGGGGCGCTGGTGCTGGTTGAGGACGTCACCGAGGCCCACCGCCAGGCGCAGGAGCTCAAGATCAAGGATGCGACCATCCGGGAAGTCCACCATCGCGTCAAGAACAACCTGCAGACAATAGCCGCACTGCTGCGGATCCAGGCCCGCCGCTCGCAGAGCGAGGAAGCGGGGCGCGCGCTGGCTGAAGCGGTCGAGCGGGTGTCGTCGATGGCGATAGTCCACGAGATGCTGGCGGGTTCGGCCGAGGAACGCGTCGACTTCACCGAGGCGGCTCGGACTGTGGTGGACATGGTGAGACAAGGACTCGCCGGGGAGGCGCCCTCTATCTCCGTGATCGTGGAGGGGGAGACCGGGGTGGTGCCGGGTCAGGCAGCCACTTCGCTCGCCCTAGCGTTGGCCGAACTCGTACACAATGCTATCGAGCACGGATTCGCCGGCAAGCGCGCGGGCATCGTGCAGGTGGGACTACGCCGGCTCCCAGGTGAACTCACCATCACAGTGCGTGACGACGGAGTCGGGCTGCCCGCCGACTTCGACACTCGGGCGTCGGCTCACCTGGGTCTAGCCATCGTGAGGACCATCGTGGAGGAGGACCTCTGCGGGACCCTGGACTTCGCGCGCGCCCGTGGGACGTCGGTGGCGCTGCGCGTGCCCCTGGCCGAGGCTGAGGGCTTGACCGACGACAGGGGCGCGGCGACCGACAAGAGCGCGGCTGCCGGTGCAGTCGCGCCTGGCGCCACAGCCGGCGACCCAGAAGGAGGTTAGCGTGCGGGTTCTCATCGCCGAGGACGAGGCGCTCATTCGGATGGACCTGCGCGAGATGCTCGAGGAGGACGGGCACGAGGTCGTGGGCGAGGCTCGCGATGGCGCGGAGGCTGTGACGCTGGCGCGCGAACTTCGACCGGACATCGTCTTCATGGATGTGAAGATGCCGGGTACCGACGGCATTGCCGCGGCGGGGACCATAGCCGAGGAGGCCCTCGCCCCCGTTGTGATGGTCACAGCCTTCTCTCAGCAGACGTACGTTGAGGAGGCGACCGCCGCGGGGGCGCTCGGCTACCTCGTGAAGCCGTTCGAGAAGAAGGACATCCTGCCAGCGATGCAGGTAGCAGTGGCACGCTTCGCGGAGACCAAAGCGCTCGTGGACGAGGTTGCGGACCTTGGGGAACGCCTGGAGACCCGCAAGTGGCTCGATCGCGCCAAAGGTGTCCTGATGGCTCGCGGCATGGCCGAGGCCGAGGCCTTCAGGCGGCTGCAGAAGCTCGCTATGGATCGCCGGAAGCCGCTGCGAGAGGTGGCCGAAGCGGTCGTGCTGGCTGCGGAGGCAGAAGGGAAGAGCGAGGGGCGGTAGGGTGGACCCGGACCCTCTCCCTCTTGAGGGCCAGGACCGCACGCACCTCGCAACCTACCCCCCAGCCTACTTCGGCGTGCGCGGAAACACCCGCGTATCCTTGTCGTGGTTGGCGGAGTTGCAGATCTCCACGGTGATGTCGGTGGGTGTGATCCTGATGACGTTGTAGGAGGGCGGCGTGTAGCCTCGCGTGCGCCAGGTCGACGCGGTGCCGCTCGTAACGACCAGCATATCGCCGACCGGCCAGACGTACGGCACGTGCTTGTGCCCCGCCACCACGAGGTCAGCCCGTTGGCGGTAGAGGATGTCGAGTACGTCACCGGCGTCGTACACGATGTTCCGCTCGCGTCCCGTGCCTGGGATGCTGACCAGATGGTGGTGTAGCGCCACCACCTTGAAGTCATCGCCCTCCAGCTGGTCTTCCAGCCAGTCGTAGTGAAAGCGCCCCACTTCGCCGTCGTCCAGGTCGGGCTTGCTGGAGTCAACAGTGACGACGCGTATCTTCTCCTGGACGAGCTGGTCGCAGCACATGCCGAAGTCGAAGAGGTGTGCACCGTTGCGCTCACCGAAGATCTCATCGAAGTGCACGTAGCCGACCTTACGGTTGTCGTGGTTGCCGGAGAGCACCAGCACGTGGGGGCAGGACAGCATGTCCAGGAAGTGCTTGGCCTCCTCGAACTCGTCTCTGTAGCCCGAGGCGGTCAGATCGCCCGGAACCAGCACGAGGTCTGGGCCGAGCGCGTTGGCATCGCGGATCACCCGCAGGATCAGGTCCTCATCAAAGCGTGAGTCCCCGCAGTGGATGTCCGAGAACTGCACGATCGTGAAGTCGGAGCGCTCCTCTGAGGCCATCCTCGCCCCCCGTTCTGTCAGTGGGTTGTTTCCCCCGCGTTTCCCGCGTGCTTCACGAGAGGCACGCTCCATGCTAGGATGAACGCCACGACACGACGGCGTGTCGGCTACATCGTATCGGGCAACGGCGCTCGAGCCTAGGCAAGCAAGCCTTGGGTCGGGCGTTTCTCTTTGCCCCCTCGAGGCGGTTGGCCTGAGGGAGCGTCCGTGACTCGGATTCGGCGCCGAACCTCGCCCCTCGGCCACACGAGAACGAGGCGGTGGGCATGAACGAATTCGCGGTTTTCTGGGGATGCACGATCCCAGCGCGCTTCCCGTTCATCGAGAAGTCGACTCGCGCGGTGTTCGAACACCTGGGAGCGCGCGCGCACGAGCTGGAGGGGCAGACCTGCTGCCCCGAGGGCGTGCTGGTCAAGTCGAGTGACGAGGATCTCTACTACCTCGTGGCTGCTCGCAACCTCGCCATCGCCGAGCGGGCAGGTCTGGACGTTGTCACGCCATGCAACGGCTGCTATTCGACGTTCAAGGAGACGCAGAACCACCTCGCCGTGCACTGGCGTGAGCGCGACTCGATCAACGAGCGTCTCTCGGCTGAAGGACTCCACTACTCGGGCGACCGCAAGGTCGTACACTTCGCCGAGTGGCTGATCGACGAGTTGGGCTCGGCCTATGTGGCGAGCCGGATCTCGCAGCCCTTCTGGGGGATGCGCCTCGCGGTCCACTACGGTTGTCATCTCCTGCGGCCTCAGCCGGCCGTGAGGTGGGACGACCCGCTCCATCCCACGAAGGTGGAGAGCCTAGTCACGGCGCTCGGCGCGAGGGTCGTCGAGTACCCGACGAAGATGCAGTGCTGCGGTGGAGCGCTAGACCGGGTGGGCGAGCGTGATGCGTCACTTGCATTCGCTAGGGGCAAGCTCTCCGACCTCCAGTCCAACGACGTCGATGCACTGGTCGTGGCGTGCCCGAGTTGCTTCCAGCAGTTCGACCTGAACCAGGCTGCCCTGCAAAGGGCGAACGAGGGCATCCACGTGCCGGTCCTCTACCTATCCGAGCTGGTTGCCCTAGCGGTCGGGTATGCGCCCGAGGATCTCGGCCTGGACATGCATCGCGTGTCGGTTAAGCCGTTTCTTGATAGGCGGGGCGCTAGGCGTTCCGACCGAGAGAGGCTGGCGGAGCACTTCGACGTGGCGCTGCTCGGCGCATGCTACGCGTGCGAGGCGTGCAAGGACGACTGCCCCGTCTGCAAGGTCGACGCGACGTTCCAACCCACCGAGATCGTGGGCGAGCTCATCCGGGGCAATCTCGACGGCGTTCTGTCGGACTCGCAGCTGTGGAAGTGCCTGGAGTGCTTCACATGCCAGGAGATGTGTCACAGCCGCATCGGCATGGCCGACACGTTCCGCAAGCTCAAGGAGGTTGCCATTTCGAGCGGACTCGGGCCGGCATCGGTGGCCTCGGCGTACAAGACGTTCCTGGAAACCGGTGTGCTCGGCAAGCCAAAGGAGGGAGCCCGCAAGAAGCTCGGGCTGCAGCCGCTGCCGCAGGGAGGCGGGGACGTTGTGATGAGGCTAGCGGACGGCGATGAGGAGCCGCGTTCGGCGGTAGGAGCCGGCGCCGGTGCCCGCGAGGACGAGGAGTGAAGCGATGACTACCATGCGGAGCATCACGACTGACAGGCCGCGCTACCGCGAGGAGGCCTCGTTCAAGATCCACGGTGGCTGCGGGCTGGCCGGGATCTGCGACGAGTCCGGCACGCTCATGAGCGGGGAGATCGCGATACGAGCGATGGCGATCCAGCATGACCGGGGCAACGGGCTCGGAGGAGGCTTTGCCGGCTACGGCATCTACCCGGAGTTCCCCGATCACTTCTGCTTCCACATGATGTACCACGACCTGCAGGCGAAGGATGAAGCCGAGGCCGTTCTCGGGCGCTTCTTCATCACGGATCTGGCCGAACCCATGCCGACCCGGCCGGTCAAAGGCATCACGGACGCCCCGCTGCTCTGGCGATACTTCCTGCGCCCCGATCCGGCGAAGCTGGAGGAGGCCGACCAGAGCGCCGAGGACTTCGTGGTCCACTCGGTCATGGTCATCAACTCCAGCGTGGACGGCGCCTTCGTGGCGTCCTCGGGCAAGAACATGGGCGCCTTCAAGGGGGTCGGCTATCCGGAGGAGATCGGGCACTACTTCCGCCTCGAGGAGTACGAGGGGCACACCTGGGTTGGCCACAATCGCTTTCCCACGAACACTCCAGGTTGGTGGGGCGGCGCTCACCCATTCACACTGCTCGACTGGTCGATCGTGCACAACGGCGAGATCTCCAGCTACGGCATCAACACGCGCTATCTGGAGCAGTTCGGCTACCGGTGCACGCTGGGGACGGATACCGAAGTTGCCGCATACCTCTTTGACCTGATGCTGCGCCGGCACAAGTTGCCTCTCACGCTGGCGTGCAAAGCGCTGGCGAGCCCGCTTTGGAGCGAGATCGACCGGATGCCCGAGGGCGAGCGGACGCTGATGCGTTCGCTCAGAGCGGTCTACGGGCCCGGTATGCTGAACGGTCCGTTCGCCATCGTGCTGGGCTTCAACGGCGGGATGGTGGCGCTGAACGACCGCATCAAGCTTCGCCCGCTGGTGGCGGCCAGGCAAGGCTCGGTTCAAATGGTCGCCTCTGAGGAGAGCGCGTGCCGTGAGGTCCTGAGCGCCCCCGATCGGGTGTGGATGCCAAAGGCCGGCGAACCTACCATCGCTCGGGTTGCCGGCATGGACTGGCCCATCCACGGGGACCTGCATCTGGAGCCATCGGAGATATCGTGCGCCGTGGCGGGCACGGAGGAGTCCTGCCTGGCGACCCAAGAGACGGTGGAGGTGGCGTAGCGCATGCCACAGACGCTTCTGCAGCCCGAGTTCAGGGTCAAGGTCGACTACGACAAGTGCCACAAGTGCGGACGCTGCGTTCAGCAGTGCGGGTGGGGCGTCTACTCCTTCAACGAGCGGCCCATACCCGACGACGCGAAGTGCAGGGCCTGTCACCGGTGCGTGACGTACTGTCCCGCTCGCTGCATCACGGTCGAGAAGAGCAGCCTGGCCTTCCGCGACAACGACAACTGGGGCGTTGGGCTCCGCAAGGCCGTTTTCAAGCAGGCCGAGACCGGCGGGGTG
>CAZWGV010000014.1:0-43474 GCA_964633595.1 uncultured Coriobacteriaceae bacterium
CCCGGCTCCCCGCCACACCGACGCCGATTATCGTCTGCTGCACTCGCCTCCCAGGTTCCCTAGCCCTCCTCGTCCCCGCGCACGCCAGGCTCTTCCCAGAGCAGCACGCGCGGCTCGGCCTGCGTGGGCGTGTGCGGCTTGAGGCTCAACGATCCGAGGTAGTACCCGGTACGGGTCGGATAGCCGAACAGGGTGAAACGTCCCTGCTCGACGCTGGATATGTCGCCAGCCTCGGCCGCCACCTGGTAGGTGCCCTTGCCGGTGATGATCCCGTGGTCGTCGATGTTCCCAGTGATCTTCCCCGTTACTCTCGCGCTTGCCAGATCGCCCGGGCGCACGTGGACCCCCAGGATATCGCCGTCGATCGACGAATCCGGACGCACCCGCAGCGTCAGGTCACTCTCGCCGGACCTGAGCCGCCAGCCCGGCACGACGATCCTGCCGGTGATCACCGTGCGCTGCTCGTACGAGCCGCCTCGGGCGGCCGTCCTCAGTGTCTCGAGGAAGATGACGTCGGCGCGTTGGCGCCACTCGTCTCGCGAGAGCGTGGTCTTGCTGCCCAACAGGGCCTGAAGGCGGTTGGTGATGCCGAACTCCAGAACGACGGCGTCCTGCCCTGTGATACCGCGACGGGCAACGAGCCGTCGCGACTCGTTGGCCAGCACGCGGTCGACCGCAGCGCGCCGCCCCTGCACCGGACCGCGCGCCCTCCCGTTTCTGTAGACCCCCACTAAGCGCTGGAACTGCGGATCCAGGCGATCCAGCACGGCATCGCGTCTGAGTTCCACGATGCGCGACAACTCGGTGGCTGCGGGTGCGACGGCTCGATCGCGCTGAATGCGCATACTCTCGGCCTGGAAATGCCCATACACGGCTTCTCGGGCGTTCTTGAGCCACGTGACCTCTGCGGGCCTCGCGCCCCGTTGTGAGGGAGTGACCTCCCGCAGCTCGGCAGCTTGCCGAGCGAGAGCCTGGATAGAGCGGGACTCCTCGGCTGACTGCTCAGCGAGTGCACGCACAAAGGACTCGACCACATCCTCGTCCGCGACTGCGAGAGGGCTGCCGTCGTCCTCGTTCACCTGTCTGCCGGCGACTCCCGCGAAGAGCGAGTCGGCTGCCACTGGCCCAACCGGCGGCCGGACCCACTCGACGGTCATCTGTGGCTCCAGGAACTCGCGACGCAGCCTCTCGACGGAGTCCGGGAGCGGTTGGTACAGGATCCCTGAGCGCTGCACCAGAACCAGGATCTCCACGACCAGGGCGATGAAGAGTATGAAGGCGCCCACAGACCATATCGCGCGGCGTCTCATTCGACAGATCCCCGCCCGACCGTTTGCAGGTAGACCAGGCGCCCTCTCTCGATCGAGTAGACGGCGTGCGCGGTCGCGTAGCTAGCGACCTCGGCACCCTTTCGGAGTTCGGGCAAGGGGTCGACAGGTGCACCCTCCTCGCCGAGCGCGCTCTCCACGTCGGTGAGGTCCATAGATACATCGAAGTGCCAGGGGCGCAGTTCGGGGTAGGTCGACTCGACAGGGTCGCCCTCCATGTCGTCAACCGAGACTATCCTCCCGTGCACGAAGGAGATGCTCTGACCGTGCTCGGGGTAGAACCAGACCTCGGCCCGCGTGAGCTCGCGCTCACCCTTCTCCCCGAGGGGCAGGTATACCAGCGTGAATCGAGCTGGCGACCCAAGAGTGCGGACTATGTGGGCCTGATCTCTCGTGAGTCCGCGGTAGGTCACCGCGTCGTTGATGCGGTAGACCCAGAAGGCGACCAGGAGCGACGACAGCAGCGCAGCCAATATGACCGCAGGTATCGCCTTCCAGTTGCGCCGTAGCCAGTTCATGCGGCTTTACCTCGCGCTTTGGGCCGCTCGTGCTCACGCCGAGCTGGTCAGAGCCCACGCAGCAGTCAGCTTCCCCGAGGGGTCGCCGACAGTCTAGGATCACGCCCGGTGGCCGGCCACGGACTCCGGACGGTAGCTCACGGGGCACATCGCGCACCCGTGTCTACGTCAGACTAGCGAATATCGGCCCGATATCGCAGCCCCTTACCGCAAGTTGGGCCATGTGGCATGGGTCCACGCGGCTCCAGATCGTCCGTCGAGCCTGCTGAGCGGCCGGTCGGGGGGGCGTGACGGCGGTCACGGCGAACAGTGCGCTGCGGTCCGGCCGGCGCTCGGCCATGGCCGCTCGTCACCATGCCCTCAACGCTAGACGCCGCCGCGACGATACTCACGATAGGGAGTCCGGAGACTAACAGGCCTGCTGTGGCTCCCGGCGCCGAGACACGGCACCAAGCGGGCGCGATACAAGTGCAGCGAGCCGTGAGCGAGGAGGGTCCCGTCGGGCGGGCCCTCCTCCGTTTCGAAGACTGCCTCAGGATCCAGCTCCGGACTGGGGCTGGTCTTCGGGCTGGGACTCCGTCTCGGCCCCCGCTACCGGTCTAGCCCCCGCTACCGGTTCTGCCCCCGGTACCTCCTCGGCTTCGGCCGCCTCGTGGGCGGCCACGCGCATGACCGAGTCGAGTGGCATTCCGGTCGCCCGCGCGATCCGGGCGCAGTCCTCGTACTCGGGCCGGTACCGGAGAGCATGTCCTTCGCCGGATACCTTCATGCGGACCTCGCCCAGTGAGGTCGTAAGCGTCAGCGTCTTGCGGGACACGACAAGGCGGTCGGTCCGGGTCCGGCGGACACCGAGGCTGCCGGTCAGCTCGGCGAGCCTGAGCGAGAGACGTGCCGCATCGGCAGGCGGGACCATCGCGCTCACAGTTACCGCCGAGCGCCCCTTCTTCATCACGATCGGGGTCTGCCAGACGTCCAAAGCACCCTCGGACAACAGCTGTTCGGTCGCGTAGGCGAGCTGCTCGGGCGTGGCGTCGTCGACGTTGGCTTCGAGGACCGAGACAGCTTCATCCGTCGAGAAGGCGTCGGTTGCCACCGGCTCCCCGAGAATGAGGCGCAACACGTTGGGCGTGGCCGGGTCGCGCGAACCGGCTCCGTAGGCGACACGAACGGGGATCATCGGCGGCATTGGGCCGAAGGATGTCGCGAGCGCCCGCACCAGCGCCGCACCAGTCGGGGTGGTCATCTCACTCGCTTCCGTGCCTGCGTAGCAGGGTATGCCTTCCAGCAAGAGGGCGGTCGCAGGGGCGGGCACCGGCAGGGTTCCATGCTCGGTCTCCACCGTGCCGCTGCCCAAAGCGACGGCCGAGCAGCTGATCTTGGCAGGGCCGAGTTCGGCCAGACATGCGACCGAGCCCACGATGTCGACGATGGAGTCCACCGCTCCTACTTCGTGGAAGTGAACGCTGTCGATGGCGGTGCCGTGCACGGTCGCCTCAGCCTCGGCCAGAAGCGAGAAGACCCGGGCAGCGTCATGCTTCACGCGTTCCGGCAAGCTCGACGATCCGAGCAATGACCGGATGCCCTTCCAGGTTCGGTCGGGATGCGAGGGTTTCCACCTCACACTGATCGCGGTGGCCGTGATGCCCCGGCGCGAGACCTTCTCGACCCCAAGGAAGACGTCATCCAGTCCGAGGGCGGACAGCGCTTCGAGGGGTACCCGCTCGGGCACACCGGCATCGAGCAGTGCGGCGAGGAACTTGTCGCCGGATACGCCGCTGAAGCAGTCGAGGTGGAGTATCACTCGTTGGCCTCGTCGGGTTCGGCCACCACGCCGGCGTGCGCCGCATGGTTGATCTTGCTCGCGAGAGCCGCCGCCCCGAAGCCATTGTCGATGTTCACCACTCCAACTCCAGACGCGCACGAGTTGAGCATCGTCAGCAGCGCGGCCACACCTCCGAAGCTGGCCCCGTATCCCACTGAGGTGGGAACGGCGATCACGGGGACGGACACCAGGCCGCCAACTACCGAGGGCAGGGCACCCTCCATGCCGGCTACCGCGACGACAACACTGGCCTCGGCCAGCAACGCCGTGTGCGCCAGCAGGCGGTGCACGCCGGCAACACCCACGTCGAACAGCCGCGACACTCTGTTCCCCAACGCTTCGGCACAGATCGCAACCTCCTCGGCGACAGGGATGTCGGCGGTACCCCCCGTTACGATCAGAATGTGTCCCACGCGCGGGGGATCGGGGCGCGAGTCCACCAGCAGGACTCTGGCGTCCTCGAAGTAGCGGACGTCCGTGGATAGCTGTGCTACCGCCTGGTAGTGGGACGCGCTGGCACGGGTGCCCAGCACACACTCGTTCTCGCGCAGCAGTTCACGAAAGATCGCTCGCACCTGCTCGGGCGTCTTGCCCTCACAGAAGACCACCTCCGAGAAGCCGCAGCGCAGTGCGCGGTGATGGTCAACCTTGGTGTGTCCCAGGTCGGCGAAGGGTAGTTCGGCCAGGCGCCGAACGGCATCGTCGACGGAGGCAGATCCGTCGGCTACCGCCGAGAGGAGCGTGCGGATGCGGTCCTCGTTCATGTTCTCCGCCCTGTCCACAGGTGTCCGGGTGTGTCGTTCCACGCGTCTTGCCGAGCCCCTCACCAGGCGCACGTGCAGTCTCGCGCGGGCATTCGCGGTGCCGCATAACGTATAGTAGACGTTTGCGGACAGGCAATGGTGGTCTGCGCTGCTCGACGGCGTCGACGGGAGGCGCGGTGGGCCGGGGCTCGAGGATCTCGGACTTAACGTCCAGCGAGAAGGCGTATCTGATAGGTCGGCTGGCCTACACGGTCATCATGCCGGGTATCCTCGCCGTCTGGCTGGTGTCTGCACCCTCCGGTGAGCCGCTGCCGGCCACCGTGGTCGCTGCGATCATCTTGAGCATCGTGGGCGGGGCAGCGATGCTCGGCGCAGTGCACTTCATCGGGCTGTGGCCTGCCACCGCCGTGTGGCTGGCGCTGCCCTTCGATCTGGTGACGGTCCTTCTCCTGGCCCTTAGTCCCGCCGAGTTCGCCGGGGCCGGGTACACCATCGCGTTCGCCATACCGGTGGTGTACGCGAGCGTGGTGAGAAGACGTCCGGCGTGGATGGTCGCGGGTGCGACCGCGGTCGTGTATGTGGCTGGACAGGCGATCGCCGCGGCGGGTGCCGATCTTCCGATCGTCAGCTACTTCCACTTTGTGAGCAGCCTTGCGATCGTCATCGTCACCTACATAGTCGCGGACGGCTTCGACAGGCTCGTGACGAGCGAACGCAACGTCGTTCAGGCACGGGAGCGCGCCGAGGAACTTAACACGCAGCTGCAGCAGAAGGTGACCGAGCTGCAGGCTGTCTCTGAGATCAGCGAGATTATTCACTCGGATCTCGACTTCGACCACGTGGGGCCGTTCATCATCCAGATACTGGAGAAGGTGCTCGACGTGCCGCTCGCCCACATCTTCGTCATGGACAAAGTGAAAGGCGAGACGATCTTCATGGCGTCCAGCTCGGGGCTTGGGGGCGCGTCGCGCCTGTACGACCGTCCGGTTCTGTTCGATACGGCGGGCGGTGGTGGAGGACTCGACAGCCACTTCTCCTGCATTCCCATCCTCGAGCACGACGACATCATGGTCGCCTTCTGCGCGGAAAGCGACAGGGTCGAGCACCTGTCCTTCGACGATCGCATGGTGCTGCAGGCTGTAGCCAGCGAGCTCGCGGTGGCCGTAGAGAACTCGCAGTTGTACAAGCTCACGAGGACTCTGGCGATCACAGATGAGCTGTCCGGCCTGCACAACTACCGCTACCTGAAGCAGCGGCTGGATGACGAGATGGAGAGGTCGAAGCGGTACGAAAAGCACCTGTCGCTGCTGATGCTGGACGTGGACGACTTCAAGGACGTGAACGACAGCCACGGGCATATCGCGGGTGACTCGGTGATCAGGGAACTCGCCGAGCTGCTGCTGACCCACGTCCGCGAGGTCGATGTTGTCGCGCGATACGGCGGCGAGGAGTTCTCGGTGCTGCTTCCGGAGACGGACGCCGCTGGCGCCTTCGTCGTGGCCGAGAAGATCCGGGATGCTGTGGCGCGTCACAGGTTCAGAGATGCGGACGGCGCCAAGCGGATACGGATGACCGTTAGCGTCGGCTTCAGCACGTTCCCCGCGCACTCACACGACAAGGAGTCGTTGCTCAGGCAGGCCGACGACGCTCTCTATCAGGCGAAGCACTCGGGCAAGGATCGCGTGAGATCCCCGCGCAGCAGGCTCACGGTCATCCAGGGCCGCCCGCACGGTGAGAAGAGCGAGGGCGGTGCCTCGGCCGCGGAGGACTTCGCGTGAGGCACGCTTTCCTGGGGCCGCCCGGGACGTTCACGGAGGAGGCGCTGCGCAGTCTCGAGCTGCCGGACCTCGAATCACTGCCGTGTAACAGCATCGATGAGGTGTTCGCGGCGGTGGACGGCGGACACGCACAGCGAGGAGTCGTCCCGATAGAGAACTCTGTCGAGGGCAGCGTGAACGCCACACTGGATGCCCTGGCGTTCGGGTTCGACCTGGCCATTCAGCAGGAGCTGGTGCGCGACATCCGGCACTCCCTGATCGTTGCACCCGGGGTCACCGACCGCGACATCACAGGGGTAGTGAGCCATCCGCACGCCACCGCGCAGTGCCGCAAGTGGCTGTCCCAGCGGTTGCCGGACCGCCCGATCTTGGCTGCCAACTCCACCGCTGAGGCGGTGCAGCGCGCGGTGGCGGAACCGGGGATAGCGGCTGTGGGGACGGTGCTGGCGGCGAAGACGCGCGGTGGCGAGATCCTCCACGAGTCCATCGAGGACTTCGCCGGCAATCAGACACGGTTCGTGGTCATCGGGCGCGGCATCAACGCGCCTACGGGCAGCGACAAGACATCACTCGCCCTCTTCCTGCACCACGACAAGCCGGGAGCGCTGCTCATGATCCTCTCGGAGTTCGCGTACGGGGACGTGAACCTCACCAAGATCCAGTCGCGGCCCACGAAGCGCGCGCTCGGCGAGTACATGTTCTACGTTGACCTCGAGGGACATCTGCACGACGAGCATGTCGCCCTCGCTCTGAACTGCCTCAGGCTCAAGTTGCGCGAAGTGAAGGTGCTCGGCAGCTATCCGAGGGCACGGTAGTCGGCCCGGCATCCCGCCGACGCGCCCGCTCGCTTCGGGCGCGACTCGCGTCGAGCCGCCCTGTTGTCGGGCCGGGCCGCTTGAGTGCCGGGTGGGGCTACGCCGCGGTCCCCAACGACATCTCGTCGGCCTCACTCGCCGGCGGCGCGGTCGTAGCGCGCAGTAGCGCGTAGCCCAAGCCGCCGGCCAGCAGTGATGTGAGCAGGATCGCGAGCTTCGCCTCGGCGAGCAGTTCATTGCCGCCGAACGCGAGCCCCGCCACGAACAGCGACATCGTGAACCCGATGCCCGCGAGCGTGCCTCCGCCGATGATGTGGTTCCAGCCAAGGCCCGTGGGCAGGTCCGCAGCTCCAAGACGCACCGCGAGCCACGTGGCGCAAAGAACTCCGACAGGCTTGCCGACGATGAGGCCGAGCAGTATCCCCAGCGTGACCGGTTGCCCGAGTATGCCTCCCAGGTCGTGGTCGACGAACCTTACGCCTGCGTTCGCCAGCGCGAATAGAGGCAGAACTACGAAGGAGGTGAACGGGTGAAGGGCGTGCTCGAGGCGCTGCAAGGGGGCTGCCGAGAACCGCGCCGCTGTGCGCAACTCGAACGCGCGCTCCTGCTGCCTGTCATCCTCCAAGACGTGTGCGCCTGGCACCTCGTACTCTTCGATCTCGTCGAGTTTCGACCTCGCGTATTCGACGAACTCGAGGGGCATCAGGCGCGAGCGCGTGGGGATCGCGAACGCGAGAAGCACTCCAGCGATGGTGGCATGGATGCCCGAGTTCAAGAACGCGAACCACAGGACGCCGCCCACGAGCACGTAGGGGATGGGGCTGTCCAGTCTCGCCCGATTGAAGGCCAGCAGCACCACCAGTAGCCCCCCGGCGGTCGCAACCCACCCCCATTCGATCCCCGAGGTGTAGAAGAGGGCGACCACGAGCACCGCACCGATGTCGTCGGCGATGGCCAGCGCGGTGATGAAGACCTTCAGACTGGTGGGTATCCGCTTGCCCAGAAGCGCCAGCACGCCCAGAGCGAAGGCGATGTCGGTCGCCATCGGCACTGCCCACCCTCGGGCACCCTCACCCGACGCGTTCAGGGCGAGGTACAGACCGGCGGGAAGGAGCATGCCGCCGAGCGCCGCTACTATCGGCAGTGCGGCCTTGCGCGGACTCGACAACTCGCCCACCAGCAGCTCGCGCTTGATCTCGAGTCCTACAACCAGGAAGAAGAAGGCCATCAGCCCGTCGTCTATCCAGTGCAGGAGCGACTGACTGAAGTGCCATGCACCGGCCTCGATGCCGATCTCGGTGTGCCAGAGAGCCTCGAAGCTCTCGTGCAGAGGCGAGTTCGAGATCACCAGCGCGGTGATGGCGGCAACCAGGAGTACGACCGCGCCAGCGACTTCCAGTCTCAAAAACTCGCCGATGTCGGACTTGAGCCGCCCGCAGAAAGGGAGCGTGTCTCGCTGAGGGGTCTCGGGAGCCATGCGCAACAAGGTAGCCTCAGCCGCCTCGGCGTGTCCAGACGAGGTCGAAGAGCGTCCTTTGCCGAAGCGTCTGAGGGTAACTGCGCATAAGAGGAGTTGAAAGACCGCATAAGAGCAAGTTATGATAGCGACTCAGCATCACGTCGGGAGGAGTGGAGCCATGACTGAGGGAAGCGTCGACTACGGACCCATGTGGGAGGATCTGGGCCTGAACCTCAGAGCCCATTGCGCATTGCTGAACGCGATACCACCCATGTACGAGCAGGCTTACCTCACGCAATCACATCGCCCTGAAGGGATGGGCTACTTCGACTTCGTCATGGGCGAGATCCACGGCTTGCGGATCAAGGAGCTGATGGACCACAAGGAGGCCGGGGGCAAGGTGGTCGGCACGTTCTGCCTGTACGCACCCGAGGAGATAGTTCGCGCGCTTGGCGGCATAGCGGTGGGGCTTTGCGCTGGCGCCGAGTGGGCATACGACGACGTTGAGCGCATCCTCCCCCGGAATACCTGCGCCCTCATCAAGTCCTTTGTGGGGTTCAAGCTGGGCAGGGTGTGCCCGTACGTCGAGTCCGCCGATCTCGTGATCGGCGAGACAACCTGCGACGGGAAGAAGAAGGCGTACGAGCTGTTCGCGGAGATGGCGCCCCTCCACGTCATGGAGTTGCCACAGATGAAGCGGCCCGAGGACATGACGCTGTGGCGCTCTGAGATCGACCGCCTCGTATCGCGGCTTGAGTCGCTTACCGGCAACACCCTCAAGGCGGAGGATCTCCGCGCCGCAATAGTCGAGGTCAACGGGAAGCGGCGCGCCTTGCAGCGCCTCAATGCCGCGCGTGCGGCTAGACCAGCCCCCATCTCCGGGAAGGACGCTCTCCTTGCCGTACAGGTGGCCTTCTACGATGACGTCCCCCGATTCACGCAGATGGTGAACGCGATCGCCGACGAACTCGAAGAGCGGGTGCGCCAAGGCATAGGCGTCGCGCCCGCCGAGGCTCCCAGACTGCTCGTCACGGGCTCGCCGATGGCGATCCCCAACTGGAAGGTCCACGACATCATCGAGAAGGCCGGAGGGATCGTCGTGGCCGAGGAGATGTGCACCGGTTCCAGATACTATGAGCGCCTCGTGGCCGAGGACGGGACCTCGGTTGAAGGCATGCTCGATGACATCGCCGCCAAGTACCTGGACATCAACTGCGCCTGCTTCACCCCCAACGACGGGCGCGCGGACGACGTAGTGCGTCTCGCGCGCGAACACGGCGCGGACGGCATTGTGCACTACGCTCTGCAGTTCTGCGCGCCCTACCAGATAGAGGCCCACGGGATCGAGGAAGTGGCCAAGGAAGCGGGCATCCCCGTTCTCCGAGTGGACACCGACTACTCCGCAGAGGACGTCGGTCAGCTCGCAACCCGCGTGGAAGCCTTCCTCGAGATGGTGTGCGAGCCGTCCCGCGTGTGAAGCCGCAGCTTCGCTGCCGAGACCGGTCGGAGAGAGGTGGGGCTGTTTGAGGACGCTCGGCATCGACATAGGCTCTCGCACGGTGGATGCCGTATGGCTCGACGACGGCCGAGTAGCCGAGAGCGCGATCGAGGATTCGGGCTTCGACCCGCTCAACGTGACGCGGGAGCTGGTCGAACGCGGAAGCTTCGATCGACTTGTGGTGACGGGCTACGGCCGCCATTCCGCTCGAGAGACGTGGGGCGCCACGGTGGTCACGGAGATCAAGGCCTACGCGAAGGCAGCGGCCACCTTGTTCCCGGACGCCGCTTGTGTTCTCGACATAGGGGGTCAGGACACCAAGGTGATCGCTCTTCGACCCGGCGGCGGGGTAGTGGACTTCGAGATGAACGACAAGTGCGCGGCGGGCACGGGGCGATTCCTCGAGGTGATGGCCTCAGCGCTCGGCTACTCGCTTCAGGAGATGGCCGAGGGTGCTCTGACGGCTGAGAGTGGCGCAGGTATCTCCTCCATGTGTACCGTGTTCGCCGAGAGCGAGGTCACGGGGCTGGTGCACAGAGGCGAGGACCGTGGGCGTATCGCGCGCGGTCTTCATGAGGCGGCCGTGAGGCGCACACTCGGCTCGCTCAAGAGAGTGGGGGCGTGTGGTCCGCTGGTCTTCGCAGGGGGCGTTGCGCAGAACTCGGCGATGATCGCCCTGCTGGAGGCCGAGTTCGCGCACACTGTGCTGGTGCCCGAGCACCCGCAGCTGGTAGGTGCTCTTGGGGCTGCGCTGGCCGGTTGCGACGCGGATGCGCCTGGCTGACCGTCCATTCCGCTGCGATATACTCCCGCTAGTCTGCCCCAGTCCGGTGGGGCGGCTCTGGGAGGCAGCCGATGCTCGACGCGCGCTCCGTACGGGAAGACCCCGACGCAGTCCGGGAGGCCATGGCGAACCGTGGCTCGGACTGGGACGTGGACGCTTTCCTCGAGCTCGATTCCAGGCGCCGTGAGCTGATCGCTCTCGTCGAAGGCCTGCAGGCGAGGCGCAACGAGGCGTCCAAGAGTATCGGCGATCTGATGCGCGAAGGGCGCAAGGACGAGGCCGAGGCGCTCAAGGCCGAAGTTCGCGGTGTCAACGACGAGATCGCCGCTCACGAGGGCAATATGCAGCGTCTGGACGATGAGGCGCGCGAACTGCTGCTCACGGTACCCAACATCCCTGCGGCTGGAGTGCCGGTCGGTCCCGACGAGACGGCTAACGTAGAGGTCAGCCGGTGGGGCACGCCCCCATCCTTCGACTTCGAACCCAAGGCTCACTGGGACCTCGGCCCGGAACTCGGCATCATCGACTTCGAGCGGGCCGTCAAGCTCGCCAAGTCCCGGTTCGTGCTGCTGGGCGGGATGGGGGCGCGCCTGGAAAGGGCGCTCATCAACCTCATGCTCGATGCCCATCTGAGCCGCGGCTACAAGGAGTGGTGGCCGCCGGCGTTGGCGAACGCTGAGACGCTTACCGGGACGGGGCAGCTCCCCAAGTTCGAGGATGATCTCTTCAAGACGGTGAGCGAAGGGCTCTACCTCATCCCTACCGCCGAGGTTGCACTCACGAATCTGCACGCGGACGAGGTGCTCGAGGCGGACGACCTGCCTCTGCACTACTGTGCCTACACGCCGTGCTTCCGGGAGGAAGCGGGCTCGGCCGGTCGCGATACGCGCGGCATGATCCGGGTTCACCAGTTCGACAAGGTCGAGCTTGTGAAGTTCGCGACGCCCGAAGGGTCGATGGAGGCGCTGGAGGGCATGGTGGCCGACGCCTGCCGCATCCTGGAGCTTCTCGGCCTGGCGTACAGAGTGATAGTGCTCTGCACCGGCGACATGGGATTCGCCGCGGCCAAGACCTACGACATAGAAGTCTGGCTCCCGAGCTACGACGGCTACAAGGAGATCTCCTCCTGCTCGAACTGCACGGACTTCCAGGCTCGGCGCGCCAGCATCAAGTACCGCAGTCCGGGCGAGTTCAAAGGGTCGCGCTTTGCCCACACGCTCAACGGCTCGGGACTCGCAGTAGGACGCACTCTCGCGGCTGTCATCGAGAATTACCAGACGGCGGACGGCACAGTGGTGGTGCCCGAGGTGCTGCGGCCGTATGTAGGCGGAGTGGAGATCATCACGGCGAATCAGTAGCCAGCGTGCTTCGGTACCGGCGTACGATCGTCGCGCGGCAGCTCTTGGCGTCCCGCTGAAGTCTCTGGCCCACAACGGTCATCCGTTAGCGATGGCTGGGTCGCCTCCTTCTTCCGACGAGAGGCTTCAGGCGAACCTCTTGTCACAAGATATCGACCATTCGCCAGAAGCAGCCGCAACTCGCGTGATGCGCACTCCACACGTGGGGATTACCCGCACGAGCAGGTGGCATGGAAGCAGTCCGCACACCGACCCGCTTCCGGTCGAGTTGCCGGCGGATCCGAGAGGGGTGCCACCCGACTCACCCGTCCACGAGGAGAGGAATGAGGAGGAAAGGGTGAGGCGGATGATATCACGCAGGGAGTTCATGAAGCTGGGTGCGGCGATGGGGGGAGGCATGCTCCTGCCGCTGGGAATGGCCGACCGAGTATTCGGCTTCAGCCTGGCGGGACAGGCGCTTGCCGCCAACCCGCTCGCGGTGCCCAAGTATGTCGATCAGCTGCCCGTGGCCGAGCTTACGCAGGGCGCGGGCGTCTTCTCGCCGACCGGCAGCGCCGGCGGCACCGACCTCTACAACGTGGGCATCTACCAGTTCAAGGCGCAGGTGCACAGCGCCATCGCACCGGGTGCGGGCACGACGGTGTGGAGCTATCGTCCCCAGGGGTGGACGGCGCCTGCCACGCCGCAGAACTGCTTCCTCGGCCCGTCGTTCGCGATCCAGCGCGGCAAGCCGACCGAAGTGACGTGGAACAACAACCTTACGGGCATCTCGCACCCGATGCCTGTGGATCCGGCGCTCCACTGGGCCGATCCGCTCAAGGACGATCTGACAGCACTGACGCCGCCCGCGGTCAAGAACCCGGCCGCCGCGCACGGGTACGACTTCCCTGTCGACCCGATCACCGGTCTCTCGACGTTCAACTACACGCTGAACACCGTCCCGATCGTGCCGCACGTGCACGGGGGCGAGCAGGGCGGGTACTCCGACGGAGGACCCGACGCGTGGTGGACGCCGGGATTCGCTCAGACGGGACCTTCGTACAAGTATGCGGGCCTGCGCAAGGGAGACCCAAACTCGACCGCCGCCGCCAACGTCTACCCATACGACAACACTCAGCAGGCGGCGACGATCTGGTACCACGACCACGCGCTTGGCATCACCAGGCTCAACGTATACATGGGGATGGCCGGCGCGTACCTGATCTACGACCCGGCCTTCGAGGCTCCGCTCGGCCTGCCGTGGCTCTTCGACGGGAAGACCGACAAGTTCGGCAACCCCTACGACATCCCGCTGGTGATCCAGGACCGGATGTTCGACGTGAACGGCCAGCTCTACTATCCCGCCATCGCCGATAACCCGACCGCCACGCCGTTCTGGGTGCCCGAGTTCTTCGGCGACCACATCCTCGTCAACGGCAAGGTGTGGCCGAACCTGAACGTCGAGCCACGCAAATATCGCTTCCGGGTGCTGAACGGCAGCAACGCCAGGTTCTACGAACTCTACCTGTGGGATGAACTCGCCCAGATGGTGGGTCCGAAGTTCGTCCAGATCGCCGTCGATGGCAGCTATCTCGGGCGTCCGGCCACGATAGACTCGGCGCTCGGTCAGAAACTCATCGTCGGTCCCGGCGAGCGTGCGGAGATCGTCATCGACTTTTCCGCCTTCGCGGGCCGCAAGCTGATCATGCGCAACACCGGTCGCTCCCCCTGGCCGGGCGGCGCGGTCGTGCATCCGCAGACGACGCGGCAGGTCATGCAGTTCGCGGTGGACCCGGAGCCGGTGACCGACACTTCGGTGGTCCCGGTCACGATCAACCCGCAGTTCAACACTGCCGCAGGGGCGCCAAAGTACCCGAGCATCAACGTGGCGGCAGGCACCGACCCGATCGTGAAGGTCCGCAGCCTCACACTGAACGAGTGGATGGGGCCGCTCGGCCCGTTCATGGCCACTCTCAACAACACGATGTGGCCGCACCACGGTGCCATGCCGGGCATGCACGACTCGGAGACCGAGTTCCCAAAGCTGGGCACCACGGAGGTCTGGGAGCTGATCAACCTGACGGGGGACGCCCACCCGATACACACTCATCTGGTGCAGTTCCAGCTCCTCAGTCGCCAGCGCTTCAACTTCAACAAGTACTGGAAGGCCTATGTTGCGGCCTTCGGTGGCATGGACCCGTCCATGATGAGGCCGATGGGGCCTCCAGCGGACTACAACAGCTTTGCGGCGAGCACGCACTACGCGGGCGCCACTGGTGTGACGCCGTATACGCGCGCGCTGTCGCTGAACGCGGCGGGAGCTCCCATCGCCGGTCTGCCGGTGGTCGGCGGCAACCCGAACATCGCCCCGTTCCTCCAGGGTCCCGTCATGTGGGCGCCGCCCGAGGAGCGGGGCTGGAAGGACACCGTCAGGATGCTGCCGGGCGAGGTCACACGGTTCCTCATCCGGTTCAAGCCTAACGACGACTCGGCCGCGTTCCCGTTCGACGCGACTGCCCAGCCCGGCTACGTGTGGCACTGTCACATCCTCGACCACGAAGACAACGAGATGATGCGCCCGTACCACGTGAAGCCGTAGCGCCGGTCAGCTTCACACTCGGCCTGATCGATCGCTGGGTCCAGAGGAGGGCTGCTTCCAGAGCAGCCCTCCTCTGCGGCGTCCAATTAGTGATGGGTAACTACCGTGTACGGGCTTTGACCATGTGCTTCCCGGCGCGTGTGCACAGGCAGGGGGAACGACATGACCGCCACCAGCGATCCCACCATCCTTGTTGTCTTTGGCGCCACCGGCGACCTCATGACGCGCAAGATCGTGCCCTCACTCGCGTATCTCTACATGCGAGGCAGGCTTCCCGAGCAGGTGCGGGTGATCGGCTTTTCCCGCCGGGATTGGAGCGATCAGGACTTCAGAGGTCATGTCGCCGGCATTCTGGACGTCTACGACGGTGCCAAGCCGGAGGGTACCCACCGAGACAGGTTTCTCGCGCTGTTCGCCTACCAGGAGGGGACGTTCGAGGATGACCAAGCATACAAGCAGGTCGCCGATCGTGTGGGTGAGATAGACGCCGAGTGGGGAGTTTGCGGCAACAAGCTCTTCTACCTGGCCGTTCCGCCGGAGTTCTATCGCGATATCTTCGAGCGCCTAGCCGCGTCCGGTCTCACCAAGGCGTGCAGCGCTGCCGAGGGATGGACGCGTGTGCTGGTTGAGAAGCCGTTCGGCAAGGATGTGAGTACCGCGCGCGCGCTCGATGAACTGCTGGGCACTCTGTTCAGGGAGGAGCAGATCTATCGCATCGATCACTATCTTGCGAAGGAGATGCTCCAGGGCATTTTGAACTTCCGTTTCTCCAACAACCTCTTCGAAACGTCCTGGGACACTCGTGCGATCGAGCGCATCGACATCAGCATTTTGGAGTCGCTGGGCGTGGAGAGCCGCGGCGCGTTCTACGACGGTGTGGGTGCGCTCAGGGACGTGGGTCAGAACCACCTGCTGCAGATGCTCGCTCTGGTCACGATGGACCAGCCGGTGAGCCTCGGTCCCGCTGCCGTGAGGTCACGCAGGGCCGAGGCGGTCGCAGGGCTGCGAAGGCTCACGCCCGAGCAGGTGCGCGCGCAGACGTACCGCGCTCAGTTCCTGGGCTACCCCGATACGCCGGGAGTGGCCGAGGACAGCTCTACGGAGACCTACTTCAAGCTTCGAATGACGCTCGCAGACGAGCGCTGGCGAGGGGTGCCCGTGACGCTGGAGTCGGGCAAGCGCATGGGGCAGGCGCGCAAGGAGATCGTTGTCACCTTCCGCCATCCGCACCCGTGCCTTTGCGCTGATGGCGAGCATAGGCAGAACCAGGTGATCTTCACGTTGGAGCCCACCGAGAGCATCAAGATCGTCTTTTGGGCCAAGAGGCCGGGGCTGGATACCGAGCTCGAGGAGCGCCGGTTCGACTTCTTCCTCTACGAGAAGGAGGAGACGGCGCAGTACGTCGAGGAGTACGCGAAGCTGCTGCTCGATGCCATCGTCGGCGATCAGACCCTCTTTGTCTCTACAGACGAGGTCCGCTCGATGTGGGAGTTCATCGATGCCGTGACTACGGAGTGGGCTGAGGACATGGTGCCATTGGAGACGTACCCACCCGACACACGGTCCGCTGCGGAGCGGGCCGAAGAGGTTCTGCGCGCACACGAAGAGGCCGCCGTGCTCGAGGTTGCCGACGGCGGCGCTGCGGCCGACGCCGCGATGCGAGAGATCGGGTTCGTCGGGCTCGGCAAGATGGGGGCAGGGCTCGCCCGAAGCCTGCTCGGGCAGGGATGGCGGGTCGTCGGCTACAACCGGACACCAGCGGTCGCCGAAGCGCTCGAGCCGGACGGCCTGGCGGTGGCCCGCTCCCTAGAGGAGCTTGTCGGAGCGCTCGAGCCGCCGCGCGTCGTCTGGGTCATGGTCCCGGCGGGAGACCCGGTGGAGCGAGTGCTGTTTGGCGAAGACGGGGAGGGTGGAGTGTCCGGTCTGCTGTCCGAAGGGGACGTCGTGATCGACGGCGGAAACAGCTTCTACCGCGACACCGCCGGGCGCTCGACGCGACTCGCTGATAAGGGGATCGAGCTGCTGGATGCGGGTACGTCCGGGGGGCCTGAAGGCGCCCGAGATGGAGCGTGTCTCATGGTGGGCGGGCGGCGCGAAGCGTTCGACCGCTTGGAGCCGCTCTGGAACGCACTGGCGGTTGAGGGCGGCTACCAGTTCTTCGAGGGCAGTGGCGCTGGGCACTTCGTCAAGATGGTCCACAACGGGATCGAGTACGGGATGATGCAGGCCATCGCCGAGGGATTCGACATCATGCGCCTGTCCGAGCTGGACCTGGATTTGGCGCGCATCGCCGACGTCTACGATCACGGCAGCGTGATCGAGTCGCGGCTGATCGAGTGGCTCGGCGAGGTCTTCGCGCAGCTGGGCCAGCAGCTGGAGGGAGTTAGCGGGAGCGTGGGCCACACCGGTGAGGCGGCGTGGACCGTGCGCGTCGCCGAGGAGCTGGGAGCAGAGGTCCGAGTGATCCGCGGTGCACTGGAGTTCCGAGAGGAGTCAGAAAGCGACCCCAGCTACGCGGGGCGAATCTTGACTGCCCTTCGCGATCGGTTCGGCGGGCACGGCCTCGGCCGAACGAAGGCCGAGGCGCAGACCTCTACCGAGCCTGACTCGTGACAGTCTCCAGTCTGTCGCCGTCGGTGGGCAGCATATCCGCCGGGACGGCATCCCAGCCAACATACGCAGCCGCGCGTGCGCGCGCGCAAGGGGTCGGGTTTCTCTCGCAGAAGCGCTCGCGCATCAGCTTGGTGAGTTCGGGCGAGTAGCCCACGGTGCAGTCGAAGAACCGGCAGTCATCCGCACGTTCACACCACATCTTGCCTGCCATCCCCCCTATCGGGCAGGCTACCACGGTTGGGCCAACGATGAACCTACGCGGCACCTGAGTCAACTGGGTTGAGCAGGCATTTTGCGAGGCATGCTCGCGGTCGAGCGCTGAGCGTTTCGCGCATGCCCCCTGACGCCCAGCCGCAGAGCAGCTACTCGCCGAGAAGACGCGCTGCCGTCGCCACAGCTTCTTCGGGAGTCGCGGTCTCGGTCAGGGACCCGCTCTCCCGGTACCCCTCGAAGGCGATGCCGAGCGGGAAGTCCAGGGTGATGACAGGCCGTCCTGACTTCAGGGCGAGAGCTATCTCCGAGAGCGTGCCGGCGCCGCCGCGCATTGCGATCACGACCCTACTGGAGAGCACGTTCACGTAGTTGCGCGCGTCTCCGATGCCGGTGATGACGGCGACGTCCAGGTGACGACTGGCCCGCGCGTCGTCGTCGTCGGGGAGGATGCCGACGACCAGGCCCCCCGCCTCTCGCGCCCCTCGTGCCGAGGCCTCCATCACGCCGCAGGCGCGCCCGCCGTTCAGGAGAACCCAGCCCCTCTCGGCGATCAGTCTCCCCAGAGCGAATGCCATGTCCGACGTGGTCGAGTCGGCAGTGCTGCCACCCATCACGCCGACAACGATTCGCATGACCGCCTCCCCTTCCCGCCTTGGAGCGCACGTCAGTCCCCCTTATAGCATGAGCACACTGCTGAAGTGTGACGAAGGTCACAGTTGTGACCGCCCGTCGGAGAGTGTTGGGAAAGGGTGTGCTCGGCATGCTTATCGCTTTGTCCACCTATGCCGATATCCATGGTGGCTGCAGATACCGGCGAGAAGGCGGCTCAGGCGGAGGAGGTGTCAACGATGGTCAAGAAGGAGACCTGCCCCGGCTGCAAAGGAGACAAGGTCGTCCGGGTCGTGGCACCGGACGGCAACGAGAAGAAGCGCACGTGTCCATCGTGCGGGGGGCGTGGCTACAAGGTGAGAGTGGTTAGCTACCACTAACACATCGCGGGCGGCTGCGCGGCGCGAGGGGTCGGCCGTCCGAGAACCAACCTGGCGAAGGGGCCCTGGGAGAAGTCTCAGGGCCCATTCGTGTGGCGACGAGTGGCACATGTGCTGAACGCCGACGGGCGCTGGCGGCACGTGGCCTCCGACCGATTGCCAGCGCCCGTCGTCTAGCTGTGCCTATCTAACCCGAGTGTTCGCCTCGTTGCTGTGGACGGACTCGTAGGTGACGCCCGCTTTGTCGACCTTGTAGGTGGTCACGACGTAATAGTAGGTTCCGGGGGTGAAGGGACCAGAGTCTGTGAAGCCAGTGGTAGCCCCGTTGGTGACCATGCCGACTCTTGTGTAGGGTCCGCCTGAGGTCGTGGCTCGATACACGTAGAAGCCGTTTGCCCCAGAGGCCGGCGCGCTCCAGGTCACCGAGATATCGCCCGTCTTCCTGCTCCAGCTTGCTCGCACGTTCGTCGGCGGGTCCGCGGTCAGCGGCTGCGGCGGCTGCGGCGAGGCGCCGAGGATCGCCATTTGCACAGGCGCGGAGCCGCCGTTGTGAACCCAGAGATCCCAGATCGCGCTGCCCCAACCCTTGAGGTTGGCGAAGAACGGGTCGGTTTGCGCCCGGTACGGGGCGTCGCCCGCGACACCATTGCCCAAGAGAGTGCGAGTGCCGGCGTCCGGGGCCGTATAGCCCTGTATCTCGTCGCGCAGGAACTTGACGTATTCCCGGCTGGTCGTCTGGTAGTAGAGCGTCGCCACGTAGCTGGTCGTCCCAGCGGGCTTCGCGACGGTCACGTCGTCGTAGCCGCCAGCATACTCGGCGACCGTGAAGTAGCCAGGAGCATCTGCGCCGTTCCACACGGGCTGGGTCATGCGGGCGGTCATGCCCGCGGTGTTGAAGCCCTTGGGCGGGATTCGGTTGTCCTTGTGTCGGCTTGTGGCCAGGGCGAAGTGGAACGACTTGGTCTCGCTCGTCAGCGATGACGACATCTCAGCCTCCCAGATCAGCTCAGGGGTCTTCACCGTGATGTCACCGCCGGAGACGTAGACGTCGTTGCCGCCGACTGTCTGCTTGACGAGCGGAGCGTAGGGGTTCACCTCGCCGATGATGTCGGCACCGTTGTACCACTTGATATTCAGGAACATCCGGCGGCCTTCGGGGAAGCCCGAGATCAGCTTGTGGCCTGTGTTGTTGCGCACGCGAATGGTGATGTCGCTCGCGGTGTTGCCCACCTCGAAGAGCGATGCTGCCATCTTGAGCTGGTCGTTGGTCCGCTTCACGCCGCGGTCCAGCTCGTCGCCGTAGCTCGAGAGACCGGCAACATCCACCGAGGCGCCGGCGTACTTGGCACCGGAGAGGATCGCGTAGTTGTACGGGTCGTAACCGCTCCAGTTCGGGTCGGCCGAGGCAAGGATGCCAAGTATCCAGGTGTTTCCGCCCGTAAGGTCATGAAGCGGCAGGTCGGAGCGGATAGGCGCGCCGCGCTTGTCGCAACCTGCGCCAGTCACGTCGCGCATGTGACAGTCCTGGCACTTGTTGGCGTAGGGCACGCCAGGGATCGATGTAGTGGCCGAGCCACCGGACCCGTACGCCGAGAGCAGGAACTCGCTCGAAGTGCGCTCGACGTGGAAGTAGCTGGCTGCCGCGAACTTGGTGGTGGCCGAAGCGTCGAGCGTGAGGTTCGCCAGCACGGGGTTGCTCACGTCGTGGCAGGAGTGGCAGAACTCCTGGGACTTGTGGTAGCGCGAGTAGTTGAACTTGTGGCGCGCGTCGGCATCCCAGTAGGGTCCGTACTTGGACCCGCTGCTCGCTGCCACGAAGTACTGACCGGCGCCCTCCTCGCGGTAGGCTGGGAACAGCCCGTACCAGACGGGGAGGTTGGTGAGTGCGTTGAGGAAGGGCTGGTTTCCGCCGAACAGCCTGAGAGCGCTCAGGTCCAGGATGTTCTGGCTGTAGGTTGCCTGAGCGGCTGCGATGGCAGTGGAGTTGGTCTCGGCCGGTACATCAGGCTGCCCGTTCTCGGCGAACGCATCTATCTTGCGGTGACAGAAGTCGCACTGGACACCGTCCAGCTGAGAGCCCGAGAGCGCAGAGGTGTTCGTCGGGTCGCTGGCGCCCTCGAGCCAACCGGGTGGTGTGTGGCACCGGATGCAGATGTCAGTGGCGTTGGGATTGCCGATTGCCCAGATCGAGTCCTGCGCGCTGACGGTCAGGCACGCATACCAGAGCGGATCCCTCGCGGCCTGCGCCATCATGGATCCCCGCCAGTTGCTGCCAGGCTCCACCGCTGGGTTGTAGTTGGAGTGGCAGTTCTCGCAACGTCCTGAGTTCTCGAAGTTCTGGACGTCGCCGGGTTGTGACCCCGGCATGAAGACAAGTGGATCCTGCTTGACGGGCAGCGGCGTCCAGGCGAGCGCGTGGGCAGCCGAGGCCGCGATGAACGTCGCAGCGAGGATCAGGATCACGGGTACCGAGTAGCGTCGGGCCTTCATGGGCTCCACCTCTCTTGCTAGACACAAGGGCGCCACGATGAACGCCCCCGACCCCATGCGAGTGTGATACCCATCACTGCGGGTTCCGGGCGCCACTTGGGGCCGGAATTGATGAGCGGCTCGTTTCTGGCGGACGAGCGGTTTGCGCGACCGCTGACTGAGCGGCTTGCGTGCTGCAGGTGTGCAGTGGCGGGTACGGGCCACCGAGGAGAACAGGTCCGATACGCAAAGAGGCCCCGCGCTCGCGCGGGACCTCTTCTGTGTTGTGGCGCGCCCTGCAGGACTCGAACCTGCGACGTCCTGATTCGTAGTCAGGCCCTCTATCCAACTGAGGTAAGGGCGCGTTCCGGCCCAGGGTGGGGCTCCAGCCTCGGCTGGCTCCGTTCGGGCCCGTGTATCCTGCCACCTGCAGGAATAGGTGTCAAATGGCGGAGAGTGAGGGATTCGAACCCTCGAAGGGGGTTTGTTCCCCCTTACTCGCTTAGCAGGCGAGCGCCTTCAACCGACTCGGCCAACTCTCCGTAGTTCGTGCGCTCGGCGGACCAGGAACGCGGTCCCGAGCCGCCCAGGCGCCCACACATTCTAAGTGCCAGCATCGGAGAGCTGCAAGGATAGCGTACCGGCCTGGTGTGCATCGACTAGCGGGTGTTCGGGCGGCAAACGGGTGGTTTCCCCGAGGATTCAACGACAGCAGAGGGGGTTGTCACTTCTGCTGTGCTACCCCTCTGGTCCGAAGGTGCCAGGGTCAGGGTCCATCGGATCGGTCAGGATCGCTTCCTCGGCGATCCTCCATCTTCCGTCTCGTGGCCTGAGCGTGTAGCTGCGCAGACTTGTCCCGTCTACCTTGTACGGAGCGCCGATTTGACCAGAGGCCTCGTCCCACTCCGCGTACTCGCCCCAAGACCAGATCTTGACCACGAGATGAGCTGACCCATCCCGTTGGATCATGGTCTCACCGAATCCCAGGATCCTGTAGCCGCTCGCCAGCGTCACTGTTCCAGTGGATCGCAGTTCCTCCAGAGTTCCCCCGGGGTCGACCGTACGCTCCCACTGCAGCAGAGAGCCGTCCGTGATGTCGAGAGTGACTGCCTGTCTGCCGGTCTTCATCGCCGCTTTGACGTCGCTGGGCAGGAGCTTGTCCTTCCTCATGCTCACCGGCCATGCGAGCTTCTTCGCGCCCAGGTAGCGGTCGATCGTCTTCTGGATTGCGGCGACATCCTGAGCCTGTGCCCTCACCTGCTCTTGACTGGATGCACCCGAGATCAGAACGATCGCTGTTGCGAGGGAGGCGCCCAGCGCAGCGCCTGCAAGCACCAACCCCGCGACCTTCGCCCTGTTCACCACGACACCTCCGGTTCGTTTCGTCTAGCTGAGCGTCGACAGGAGGTCTCAGCACTAGACCCCCATCGCCGCCTGCATCTTGCGCGTGATCGGTCGCGCTGCATACTGATAGCCCTCCCAGGGATCCGCGAGGGCGGTGATCCGCTCGGGCATGGTGAGGACATCGAAGTCCGCGGGGGCGACGCCAGCCTCCAGCTCCTCCCACGTCAGCGGTGCGGACACCGGTGCGCCCGCTCGCGCCCGAGTGGAGTACGCGGCCACGGCGGTAGCCTCCCGCGCGTTGCGCACGTAGTCCACGAAGATGCGTCCGGGGCGCTCGGACTTCCGCATCCGGGAAGTGTAGCGGGAGGGGTCGGCGGCGGCCAGCCACTCGGCTAGAGCGCGGGCGAAAGCGCGGACGTCGGACCATCCCTGCCGGGGTTCGATGGGAACCACAACATGTGCGCCGATCCCGCCCGTTGTCTTCACGAAAGGCACCAGGCCGAGGCCGTCGAGGACTTCGCGGAGCACCAGAGCGGCGCGCGCGACCCCGGGCCACTCGACGCCGGGTCCCGGGTCGAGGTCGAGCACGATCCGATCGGGGTGCTCGGCGTCGCCCACGCGGGAGTTCCAGGGATGGATCTCCAACACGCCCATCTGGGCGAGAGCTACGAGCCCTTCAGAGGAGTCGACGCAGATGAAGTCCCTGGGACCGCTGCGCGTGGCGAGGGCGACTCGGCTCACAGCGGCCGGGTAGCCGTCGTCGGAGTGCTTCTGGTAGAAGCACTCACGGTCGAGGCCGAGGGGGCAGCGCACAACCGTGAGCGGCCGGTTCGCGACGTGAGGGAGCATGCGCTCGGCGACCGCGTGGTAGTAGCGTGCGATACCTGCCTTGGTGAGCCCCATGTCGGGGTAGAGGATGCGGTCGGGGTTGGTTAGGGTGACGCCCGCTATCGTAGGAGTGGGGTCCGGGGCCGAGGAGCTGCCTTCAACGGCAGTCTCAGCGTCAAGCACGACCTCCTTGGGCTGCTTGTCCTCGCGAAGTCCGAGGAAGGAGGGCTGGCGTAGCACCCCCGCGCTGGTGCGCTCGAGGAACGCGACCTCGGCCACCAGCTTAGGTCGTACCCAGTGCACACCCCTGACAGCGGCGCCGGATGGGGGGTTGGCGAAAGGCGGCTTGGACGTCTCCAGGGGCTTGAGCAGCTCGCTCAGAATGCGAAGGTCGCTCTCCGAGAACCCGGTGCCGACTCGGCCCACGTAGCGGAGCGCGCCGCCGGGCCGGTCAGATGCTCCTAGCAGCAGCGCCCCGAAGCCCGTGCGCCGCCCCCGAGGCTCAGTCCAGCCGCCCACCACGAACTCTTGCCTTTCCAGGCAGCGCACCTTCAGCCAGTCGCGAGTTCGGCGCGCCACGTGGGGGCGGTCCGCCCGCTTGGAGACGACGCCTTCGAGTGAGAAAGCGCAGGCCTGGCGGCGGAACGCCTCACCGTCGCCCACCACGTGGTCCGCGTAGCGGATGTGCGCCGAGTCGGGCACGTCTGCCAACAGTGCCGCCAGGAGCTGCTTGCGCTCGCCGAGAGCGACCCCGCGCAGGTCATAGCCGTTCAGGTACAGGAGATCGAACGCTACGAAAGAGAGGGTTCTGCTACCTGCCGAGAGGGCTTCTTGCAGCTTGCCGAAGCTGGTGCCTCCGTCGGGCCCGAAGACAACGATCTCACCGTCGAGAAGGGCGCTCCAGCCAACCGGTAGCGCGGCGGCGGCTTCGGCCAGGGTGGCGAAGCGTTCGGTCCAGTCCGCGCCGCTGCGCACGAGGAACTGGGCGCGCTCCTTTTCGAGCCGCAGGAGCGCGCGATAGCCGTCGTACTTGATCTCGTGGATCCACTCGGCCCCCCCGGGCGGGTGCTCCACCCGCGTGGCGAGCTGGAATCGGGCGCTGCGGGGCAGAGGCGCCTTCTTGGCTCCAGGGAGCGATGCCGGATCGAGTGCGGGGCTCGCGCGAGTGCGGCCGTGCGCGGCGGCGGTCGCCCTTGCGCCGTGCTCGGTGGGCTCGTGGGATTCGGCCTCCGTCTCCGACTCGCCCTCGGTGCGGGGCTCACCATCTGTGTCCGCCGCGCCGTCGATCTCCCCCGCCTCGGCGATCTCGGCCATCGATTGGCCGGTAGCGACGCTGAAGCCCTCGGCTTCGAGCACGTCGTACTCGTCGGATGGGCGCGCCTCATCATCCCGCTCCTTGATGAGCAGCCAGTTGTCCTGCTTCTCTCCCTCGCGACGCTTCATTCGCACCAGCGTCCACCAGCCGCGGAGCTTGGTGCCGTGAAGTCCGAACTTGAGAAGCCCCTCCTCATACTTGCGCTGCGGGTCCTTGTTGGGCGTCCATGTGCCCTCGTCCCACAACATCACGGTTCCGCCGCCGTACTCGCCCTCGGGGATCACGCCTTCGAACGTTCCGTACTCCAGCGGGTGATCCTCCACCTGGACCGCCAGACGCTTGTCGTGGGGATCCAGGCTGGGGCCTTTCGGGATAGCCCAGCTCTTCAACACGCCGTCGAGCTCCAGCCGGAAGTCGTAGTGGAGGCGCCGAGCAGCGTGACGCTGGACGACGTAGCGGAGCGGGGGCCCAGCCGCCGCATCCTCGGCGGGGCCACGAACTCGCTTCGCCGAACCGCGCTTCCGCCCGCCGGCAGGCTCCGGGGTCTTGGCGAAGTCGCGCTTGCGGCGGTAGTCCTCGAGGGGCACTTGGGCTATGGCTCCTACTCGCCCGAGGCGCGCTTGCGCTTGCCGCCTCCGGAGCGGGTGCTGCCGGATTTCGCACTCGCGGTCTTGCCGTGTCCGCCTTTGCCCGCGCGGCCGCTTCTGCCGCTATCGCTCACGTTCGTCTCGGCCTTCTCGAGGCTCTTCTTCAGCAGCGACATGATGTCGACCACCTCAGCACTGGGTTCGAACTCCGGTGGAGGTGCCGCAGGTGCTGCCTTGGGGCCGGCCTTCGCCTTCTTCTCGATGAGCGCCAGGATGTCGTCGCGATAGGTGTCGCGGTACTCCTCGGGGGTCCACTCGGCCTGCATCGCCTCGACCAGCTGCTCGGCCATTCTGAGCTCGGCCTCGGTCACGCCGGCCTTGTTGACGTCGGCCGGAGGAAGGTCGAGCTGGGCCGAGTCGCGCAGCTCGTGGGGGTAGCGGAGCATCTCCAGCAGCAGCATGTCACCGTGCGGGACGATGGCGACCAGTCGTTGCCGAGTGCGTACCACCACTCGGCCGATGGCGACGCGCTCCGCGCGGCGGAGAGTCTCCCTCAGCAGCGCATATGCCTTGCGGCCCGCTTTCATCGGCTCCAGGAAGTAGGGCCGCTCGAAGTACTCGAGCGGGATGTCCGATGCGCACACAGCCCCGAGGACGTCGATCGTCTGGGTGGCCTCGACGTTGGCGGCGCGGAAATCGTCATCGGTGAGCACTACCCAACTCCCCTTTTCGCGCTCGTAGCCCTTCACGATGTCCTCCCAAGCCACCTCCTCGCCGGTGCTCTCGTTCACTCGCTTGTTGTGGATGGGCGAGAGGTCGCGGCCGTCGAGAAGGTGGAACGAGAGTTCGTTGCGGGTCTCGGCGGCAAGGAGAGACACCGGGATGCTCACCAGGCCGAAGCTGATGTTCCCGCGCCAGATGGCGTTGGGCATTCTGACCTCCTCGGGTGGTGCATGCGGCTGTGGCCGCCGGGTGCCTAGCGAGAAGATACCCGCTGGGAGGGGGTGAGCGGCCGTGCTAGCCCGCTAGCGACTCCAATGCTGGACGCGCCGCATCCGGCCGAGCTCGAGACCCGCACTCCTAGAACACGGAGGTTCGAATCCCTGCCCCCCGCCAGCGACCGAGAAGATTGATGCGCCCCGCAGGGGTCGGCGCTCGGCTCCATCGGCGACGACTAGCGCACCAACGGGGACCTCTCCGAGCTGAACGGCCTTGCGCGCCTCAGCGAGCGCCATTGCCACGTATGTCTCCTCGGCGTCTACGAGCCGGCAAGCGTGGGCCGACGGTCCGCTCACCGGGGTCATTCGGGTCGAGGAACGGGTACGGTCACGCTGGATCTGAAGAATCTGTCGGCCAGCACCTAGACCGGGACGCGCCAGATGACTTCAGCGGTGCGCCTCGTCTGCGGAGAACGTCACAAGAGGACGCAGTGCCGTGAAACGTGCTGCAACGGCCGGGCGGCGAGCGCGGCCTTCGCAGTTGCGCACGGCGGGACGTTGAGGATGGTGGGGAGTCTCTCGCGGGTCGGCAAAAAGGACATGTAGGACTGAAAGCGTGGCGCGCCCTCCTACCCTCGCAGCGCACCTCTCGCTAGGTCTCCCGCCAGGGGTTCTTGCCAGGATTCAGCCCCCTGGCCCGCCAGCCCCTTCAGGGTCCCGCTACTCCCCGACGTACCGGCCAGACGCTGCGACCCTTACCAGGTCGCCTATGCCGACCAGCTCGTCGCTGACAATCGAGAAGATGTACGGCCCGTCGCTCCAGACGATCGTGGAGTTCTCCTCGTTGACACGTATCATCGTCCCATCATTGCGGCGAACAGCGAGATTGGACACCTTTTCCCAAGCCAGCCCTGATCTTCCCCGGACCCTGACATGGTGCACGTAGTCCTCGCCAGGAGCAGCGTCGTCCACGCCCCCGCTCGAAGCGACCATCGCAGCCGCTGCCTCTGTGCTCTCGACTGCGTACTGAGTGAACACCAGGCCATCGTAGAAGTCCCTGAGCCACACAACCGGGCGCTTCTCATGGTCGGCATATGTCGTCACGACTGAGCCCTCGTAGGCCCTACCTAGCGAGTCCGACAGCGCGAGGAACTTGTGCCCCAAAACCCGTCGCTTCTCGTTGGGGGTCGACACTCGAGTTCCGTGCTGTTCGAGCTCCTCTAGACCCTGAGCTGGCCGCGGTGCTGAGGAGGGCGACCGGTTGACCGAACTCCTGGAGCCCGCTCGCTGCGCACACCCCACCGACAGCACACAACACAGGCCTGCGGCAACCAGCGCAATTATGGGCCGATCCAGGCTCATCCTAGTCTCCTTCCCGGCCACCAGGCCCGGCGACACGTCACGGTAGCCTCATGTAGAAGTTCATCGGAATCGTCGAGACCGTGAAGGGCTGGTACAGCGGGTCCGTGTCGTTGTAGAGCACGTTCCTCCAACCGTAGAAGTTGCCGTTCGACGCCTTATACTTCATCTCTTTGAAGTACGACCTGGCATCGCCGAGACTCCAGCGCTCGGAAGACGCGAGGGGGCAGCCCTCAATGAAGAACTGGTGGTCAATCGTCTTGTAGACCACGCCGTTGTACCACATGCGCCATCTTGGCGTCGCTGGTCCGGGCGAGTTCTGATTGTCAATCCTGAACGAGTACCACGCCTCCGCAGGCCGATGTCCGAGGCCGCCGTGCCCTGCGTCCACCGCGTCCTCACGTCGCCACGACGCGCGCTGCCCGCCCCGGCTTCTTCCACTCGAACTCCGCAGATGCGGTAGACGCACCCGTGTCGTCTCGAAATGCGCTCGCTCGACCTGGAAGCCGCGCTCGACCTTGGGGACATGCTCGCTGCCGGGGACGACTCGCTGTTGGGGCTGGCCGTCGGGGTCGCGCTGGGAACGGGTTTGCGGCGCGGCAAGCTGCTTGGGACTGCGCTGGTCGAACATCGACCTCGACGTCGGTACGCTGCGCGTGGTGCGGACGCTGCAAGAGACGCACGAGCACAGCCGCATCTTCACCGGACCCAGGACGACCCGCTCTCGGCGTACGATCACGCTGACGGCTCGCGTCCTAAGCCGCGTTGCGCGCACAGAGAGAGCGGCAAACGGGCGAGCGGCTTCCGCAGGGGAAGGCCCACGCGGACCTAGACCTCGTATTTGCTCTGCCGGGCGGTTCGCCGCATGCCCCGTCCGCGCTCTCGCAGGCCTGTATGCGCTTCCGCAATGCGAGTGGTGTCGCGCTCCGACTCCACGATCTGCGGCACTCGCATAGCGCTCTACTGTTCGTGCCCGGCGTCCCGGTACCCGTGAAGGTAGTGAGCGAGCGCCTCGACTACTCGACGTGCGTGCTCACTCTCGACACCTAGCCTTCTTCCTCACGGCGCAAAAAGAGGCGGCGGAAGGTAGGCGCGCGGCGAGCGCGTAGAATCGCTCCGGATCCCTATTCTCGGAGCGCTGCGGACAAGATAGGGACAGCAGACCTCGAAGCGAGACACAGGAACGCGCTACCAAGACTCGCCCCTCGTCGTATTCGGAACGGTTCGCCCTGCTGGAGACCATACAGTTCAATGGCGGAGGGGGAGGGATTCGAACCCCCGGACCCTTGCGGGTCAGCGGTTTTCAAGACCGCCGCATTCAGCCACTCTGCCACCCCTCCGGCGAGTCGCGCGGCACAGTCTAGCATGCCATCTCTCGACCGGTGAACGCGCGGCGCGCCGCCACCTCAAGCTGCCACCCGTAGGCCTCCCGGCCCACGGGCTCCTGTCGCCCGGACCGGCGCTCTCGCCTGCCGAGGTGCTAGAATCGGGCACAGAGCAGACCGGCGCGCCCCGTGGGGGCCGAACCTGGCGAGGAGGCCTGTGGACGCCGACGAGACATACATGGCGATGGCGCTCGATGAGGCGCGTAAGGCCGCGCAGCTCGGTGAGGTGCCGATCGGAGCGCTCGTGGTCGCCGACGGGGCGGTCGTCGCACGCGCCCACAACCTGCGCGAGACCGACCACGACCCCACCGCGCACGCCGAGCTCCTTGCCATCCGCGACGCCGCACGCAGCCTCGGCCGCTGGCGTCTCTCGGATTGCACCGTGTACGTGACCGTCGAGCCGTGTCCCATGTGCGCGGGTGCCATGCACCAGGCGCGGATCGGGCGGCTGGTCTATGGTGCCGCCGACCCCAAGGCAGGCGCGGTCGGCACACTCTACGACCTCTCCGATGACGAGAGGCTCAACCACCGCTTCGAGGTGACCTCTGGCGTTCTGGCCGAGGAGTCCGCGCAGCTGCTCCAGGAGTTCTTCTCGGCACTTCGGACGGTGTGATCGCCGTGCCTGTAGGGGGACGCGGTCGCCATCGGCGTCCGCGCACCGGGTCGCGCTTCGCGCGCGCGTTCCGCCTCGCCGCCCCTCCCATCCTCACCGCAGCCGCTCTCCTCGCCCTCGCCGCGCTGCTGCCCGCTCCGGCGCTCGCCAAGTCCTACTGGATCTCCTCGGTGGACATCGAGGCGCAAGTTCTGGGCGACGGCGGCGTCGAGGTGGCCGAGAAGCGCACCTTCTCGTTCGACGGCGATTACACCTTCGTGTACTGGGAGCTCCAGCACGCACCCGATCAGCCGATCACGGTGCGCGGGCTGACCGGCCCCGACGGCTCCCCATTCCAGCTTATCGAGATTCCCGACGACGACACCCGTCCGCCCGGCAAGTACGCGGTCACAGAGGAAGGCGGCCTGACCCGCGTGGTGGCATACTTCCGGCTCTCGGACACCCAGGCGCCCTTCGCGCTTTCCTATCATGTCGGGCGCGCGGCGTTGCGCTGGGCCGACACGTCGGAGCTCTACTGGCAGTTCATCGGAGACGGGTGGGAGGTGGGGACGGACTCGGCCAGGGTGCTCATCAAGCCGCCAGCAGGCGTATCACGCGACGAAGTGCGCGCGTGGGCGCACGGCCCACTCAGCGGACAGGTAGCGATCCTTGATGACGCCTCCGTAGAACTCACCGTCGACGACCTCCCGCCTTCGACCTTCGTGGAGGCTCGCGTCCTCTACCCGCCCGAGGCGCTCCCGGGTGCCCAGATCGCCGCGGAGCCGCGCGTGGACGAGGTTATCGAGGAGGAAACTCGCTGGGCCGAGGAGGCCAACGCCGAGCGCCAGCGCGCACGTACTATCTATTACGGCGCTTGGATAGGCTCGATCCTCGTGGGTCTCGGTGGCGTTGCGCTGGCGGCCTTTCTGTTCCTACGCTTTGGCCGAGAGCACCGCTCGGCCTACCCAGGCGGCTACTTCCGAGAGCTTCCCGCCGACCTGCATCCCGCGATCGTGGGCGCGCTTTGGCGCATGGGCGACGTGCAGGACCAGGACGTGGCTGCCACCCTAATGGAACTTGCCGACCAGGGCGTCATCCGCATGGAGCCCACGGTGGAAGAGAAGCAGGGGATCTTCGGGACCAAGCGCGAGCCCACATACAGGCTCTCTTTGGATCGGTCCAGACTGGCCGGCCTCGACCCGCTCGACCGTTCCCTGCTGAGCATCCTCTTCGACACTGTAGCCGCAGGTGACGTGCTCACACTCGAGGAGCTGAAGGCGTACGCGAAGGCGCATCCGCAGACGTTCTCCTCGGACATGAGTGAGTGGAAGGCGCAGGTGAAGGAGGCCGCGGCCGACCAGGGCTACTTCGAGACGGGTGGCCGAGTGACGCAGGTGGGCCTCTTCATGCTGGCCGTGCTGATAGGGGCGGTTGGGATCGGCGGCGCCATCGTCGCGGGCACGCTCTTCCCTGCCATCGTGGGTGTTGTCTGCGCCGCAGTGGTGGTCGTCCTCGCATTCTTCGCGCCGCGCCGCTCGCGGGAGGCAAATGAACTCTTCGCCAAGTACCGCGGCCTGCGCGACTACCTACGGGACTTCAGCCGTATGAACGAAGCGCCGCCAACCCAAGTGAAGCTCTGGAACCACTTCCTGGTGATGGCGGTGGTGTTCGGCATCGCCGAACAGGTGATCGAGCAGATGCGTGTGCGGATCCCGGAGGTGGTCCAAGACACAGCCTTCGCCACGACCTACTGGTGGGTGTACTCCTCGCCGGGAGGGTCGTCGCCGGTCAGCGCCGTCGCAACCGGTTTCGCCTCAGCCGCGTCGGTCGCTCAGAGCCAGATGTCTTCGTCTTCGGGCGGCGGCGGTGGCTTCTCCGGCGGTGGCGGCGGTGGCGGCGGTGGCGGCGGTGGCGGCGCGGGCTAGGAGTAGCAGCAGGCGTTTCTGCACTTGCGATGGTACTCTGCCCAGCGTGTCGATAGTGAACCGAGGAGGTCCGCTGTGAACCTCGCGAGAAGATCGATCCGGCTGGCCGCTGTTCTCCTGTTTGCATCGCTCGTGGCGCCGCCTGCTGCCTGGGCTATCCACACCGAGCGCAGTACGGAGATCGCGACATTCATCGTGGGCATCGTGGCGCTGGTGGTCGCGGTGGTGCTGCTTCTTGACGTCCTCGCTCTCCGCCGGGTTGCCGAGGGTGCCGCCATCGCCGACAACATGGCCTATGTGATGGCCGGCGTGGTGTGTCTGGTGGCCGCTGTGGTGCTGGGGTGGGTTGCTCGGTACCTGCCATCCGTCTTCTCAGAGGCTCAAGGCCGCCTCGGCGCGGACGTTCTTATTGTCGCGTGCATGTTCCTGTTCGGCGTCTACTTCTATCGAGTGCGCCGAGTGCTCACGCGCTACCTCAACACCTACTCGGGAGACGAGCTTCTCGCACACGCCCACGAGGGCGGCATCGGGACGGCGACCGACGAGGACATCCGTACCGCCCTGGTCGAGAGCGCTCCTGACTCCGGCGGGGAGGACTCAGCGGGTGAGTAGCCTGCTCGCGGACAGGATCGAGGAGGTTCTTCGTCCGGTGATCGGCAGTGTCCTCGCGTCCGTATCGCTCGATGTCGAAGCGAGACGTATCGGCAAGCGTCCAGTTGAGCTAGGTCGTGAAGATCTGCCGAGGCTTGCCGACAACCTGGCCGAGGCACTAGTGCTGGTCGTGGGCCCCGATCTCGCTTCCGCCGCAGCGGCGCGAGTGCGCGACATAGCCTAGCGCGGCCCGAGTACCCGCGGATGGGTAGTATCGTGGGGCGAAGCGACATGGGCGCGCTGCCGGTCTAGCGCGTCCGGGGGTACCGATCGCAAGGGCGTTCTCAGAATGCGCAGGATGTCACTCGTTGTCTCGCTCGGCCTGATACTGGCGATGTGCCTCGCACCGTCGTCGGCTGCGGCGACCTCGCCCGCGAAGGCGAGCGGATCGGTGGGCATACACCTTGACGGGTTCCACCCCAGTCCGGTCGCGACCGGCGACGGCATGCTCGAGTTCGTGGCTTTCGCCGAGAGCGGCGTACCGGGCTCGACAGGCTACAAGGAGGCCTGGGGGCAGGCCCGCTTCTCAAGCGACGTTCCCGGATACGCGTTCGATCTAAGGATCGACAACGTGGAGGTGTGGGACGGCCTTTTCATAGTCCGCGGCGATGCAGCGGGCGGACGCCGGTTCGGGATGATCATCATCGACGGGGGCACTCCTGGAGCGGGCAACGACGCGGTCATTGTGATCCGCTACCAGCCTGGCAGCCCCTCGGAGATCACGTTCTGGAGCACGACCTCGGGCAACCTGCAGGTGAAGCTGGGCTAGAAACTGCTCGCTCGACGTTTAGATGACGTCGTAGTTCGCGAGCATCTCGGCCTCGAACAGCAGCTCCTCGACCTCTTCGGTCGTGGCCACTGTCTCGTCTGCGCACGCCTTCAGGAAGCCGTCGCGATCGTGGATCGACCGCAGGTGCTCGACATACCGGCGGCGCTCCGGCGACACCGTCGCACGCGAACTGCCCCACTCGCCCATGTCGTGCATAGCAACCACCTCTCGATGGATTCATCGTCAGGTTGGGCGGTTGCCTGAAGACCTGAGAGCTGGCAGGTGAGGACTACTGAGCCTTGATGCGGATGGGGAGCAGCATCCGGAGGATGGCCTGTGCCGCTTCCCCCCACTGATCTTTCGCGGTGATGCCCGGGTCACTGTCCCCCCATTGCCTCCCGTAGTCGCCGAATTGCGCGTGGTTCCCTCCGGCGATGGGGACGACCGCCGTGCGTGTGGGCATGCGGGAGCGGGCCTGCTCGAGGTCGCCGAAGTTGAGGACGCCATCGAACGTGCCGAAGACCGATGTCGCCTCCATGTTGCTGTCGTTCAGGGTCGTGCTGGACGGAGGATAGGCAGCGAGCAGGGCGAGCCCGACGATGCGGGTCGAGCTGCGGTCGGCATAGCGCGCAGCCATTGCCCCGCCCAGGGAGTGACCGCCGATCGCCCAGACTCGGACATCCGGGTAGCTGGGGATCACGCCGTCGGCACGGTCGGGGTCGAGGATCGCCAGGTTCAACGGCATCGGGACCACGACGACCAGGTATCCCTGCTCAGCAACAAGGCGCGCAAGCGGGGCATATGATCTGGGTTCGACTCGGGCGCCGGGGTAGAGGATGAGTCCGACGTGGGGCTCGTAGTCGTCGGGGTAGAACACTATCCCCTCGGGACGCTCGGCCACGACCACGTTGTCGCCGTTCTCCATGGCCGCAAGGGCTTCCTCGCCAGGTCCCTGTGGGGTCAGCGCCCACGCGAAAAACGCCGCTGCCAGTAACAACACCACCAGCAGCACCGCGATCAGCGACAGCCTCCAGATCCTGCGGGTGCGCATCCTCATTCTTCCCCGCTTCCGACAGGCGGGCACGGGGCAACCCCGAGCCGGCGCCCGACCGTCTGGATCGCCCGTGCTCGCTAACGAGTTTACACGCAGCGAGGGGCTGCGTTGCCGCTGGTGGGTGTCCTCGCTATACTCGCCTGTGCCCTGCGTCGTGGGCTGGGCGCGCGAGCTGCGCCGCCGCTATGTCCGGGGTCGGCGGGGAGAGTTGCCGGAGCGGTTGAACGGGCGCGACTGGAAATCGCGTGTGCGGGTTGAACCCGCACCCAGGGTTCGAATCCCTGACTCTCCGCCACACACCCACCCGGGTCGTGACGGCTGCACGCACTCCTCTCGGTGTACTACCGGAGTCGCAGCGGCCCTTCCTTCAATCACACTCGTGTCGCAGTCGAAGTGCGTCCTGTCGCCCGATTCGCTCTCGCCCCTCCAGTCCCAGACTGGGGTCGGAAGTCCTGGTCATCGATCGGAGGTTGCGAGATGAGGAGCAAGAAGGCAGCAATGGTGGCGGCCGGAGCCCTGGCGACCGGATTAGTTCTAGGTGGCGTCGACTTCGCGTAAGGAGAGCCCTCGCAGGATGCGTCCTCGACAACGCTCGGTTGGGTGGGTGGTGCGATGCATCGGGCTGGCGGAGGGCCGGTCGCCATAGTGGCCGACCTGACCGGCCTCGACGTGCAGGAGGTCTTGGAGCGCCGGAACGGAGGCGAGTCGTTCGCCGACATCGCCAAGTCCAAGGGTGTCGATCCCGACGAAGTGGAGTCGAGAGCCCTCGACGAGTTCAAGGAGTCGCTGGACGAGAGGATGACCTCGACGGAGCCGCTGCCCCGCCGAGGCATGCACGACAGGAAGGGGATACTGGGGATGTGCGGTGCCGGTCCTGAGGCCGCTCTGGCTGAACTCGCCGACATCGAGCTGGCCGAGATCCGCGAACGGCGCGCTAACGGCGAGTCGCTTGCACAGATAGCCAAAGCGGAGGGCGTGGACATCGCCAAGGTCATCGATGCCGTGATCGCGGACGCCGAGAAGAGCCTCGACGGTCGCGTGGAATCTGGCGTCATCACCGAGGCACAGAAGACCGAGGCCCTGGAGAGGTTGCGCGATCACCTAGCGGAGATGGAGTTCCTACGGGCCGTTCGGAGTCCAGGTAGCGGCTTTGCCGCGCTCACGTCGGGTGGCTATACTCGCACTTGCGCTCTGAGCCTGCACGCCAGGGTTCGCGCCACCGCGGAGAGGTGGCAGAGTGGTTGAATGCGGCGGTCTCGAAAACCGTTATGCCGGTTACCCCGGCATCGAGGGTTCGAATCCCTCCCTCTCCGCCATGTGATGTCTCAGGACATCGTGGACAGATCATAGCGTCCGATGGCCTGGTAGTTCTTGGTCGGATCGAGGGTGAGGTGCCTGAGCATCTCACCCTCTTCCATCAGGATGCGGAGATCGAGATCGGCGACGAGCATGATCACCGGCGTGTGCTTGTGAGCCCTGCCCACAGCGATGTGATGAAGGCGGCCGCGGTACCTCAGCGAGACCCTGCCGCAAGCATCGATCCGGTCCCGGCGTACCCGCGCCCCTTTGGGAAGGTCGATCCCGGGTCCCTGTGGCCGCGCCTTGTCCCGCGCGTCGAACGCGGCCTTCGGCGTCATGCGCCCTCGCACCCGGTGCGGACGCACGTCGTTGTAGTAGGCGACGAAGGTGTCGATCTGGAAAACTGCAGCGCAGAGAGGTCTTTCGCGGGTTCCTGCTTGCCCAGGTAGCCCTTGAGCGTCTGGTGGAAGCGCTCCGCCTTGCCGCACGTCTGCGGGTGGTAGGGGCGCGAGTGGTGATGGGCGATGCCGCGAGAGAGCAGCTCGGTTTCCACCATGTTGCTCCAGCCGCGGTGCCACGCGGTGTAGACACACCCGTTGTCCGTGAGCAGCGATGCCGGGTATCCCCACGCTTGAGCGGCTTGCGTGAAGACGCGGAGCACGTCGGGGGCGCGCACCACCGAGAGCGCCTCGCTCTCGACGGTCAGGCGTGAGTGGTCGTCTAAGAAGTTCAGGATCTCGACATCCGTGCCGTCCGCGAGCCGCCAATGCGTGACGTCGGACTGCCAGCGCTCGTTGGGAAGTGCCGCTTCGAAGCGGATCCACGAGCTTCTCGGTTGCTTGTGCGGCTGGGGCGAGACGAACCCTCGCCGTTTCAGGACCCGCCAGATCGTGGACACGCTCGGGACGTGCCCGAGGCCCTCTTCGCTCAGGTGGAAGTGGAGAGTGACGGCACCCGCGTCGAAGCCGGCAGAGGCGAGCTCGCCTCGCGGCGCCACGATGCGCTCCTCGACGTCGACAGGCGTGCGATGGGGGATGTGTCCCGGAGCGCGCGAACGGGGCGCGAGCGCAGCGTAGCCGCCCTCACGGGATCGCGAGACCACCTTGCCCACCCAGCTCTTGGAGATGCCGTGGGCACGGGCAACCTCCCGGTAACTCCGTCGCTCCACGAGCACCGCCTCCACCACGTAGCGCGCCAGATCCACCGCGGACTCCCTCCGATCGGGTGTCCACGATGTTCCGACACATCTGTCCGCGATGTAGTGAACTCACACACCCGGATATCAGCATTGGTCGAGCGCCGAACCCATGTGCCCGCCCGCTTGCAGGGATCCCTCGGCAGAGAGGGTCTTGAGCGATCACGGGTTGACCGGTCATCTCATATCAACGCTGGGCGGATGAGCTGCCGGGCGCTCGGCTCCGCTTCCCAGCTAGTCTAGCGTCTGGGCACCCGAGTCTGCTCAATCCGCTGGTTCGACACGCACGTCCGAAGATCTCAGAGGACTCGCGTGAATCTCACTGTCGCACTCGTGCCTTCGTCCGGAGTGGATTCGAGCGAGATCGACCCGCCTGATCGCTGCACGGCATGACGTACGAGCGATAGTCCCAGCCCCGTGCCACCTGTCGCCCGCGACCTCGCCGCGTCCACACGGTAGAAGCGCTCGAAGACGCGGTCCTGCTCGTCGGTGGGAATCCCGATGCCGGTGTCGGTGACCTCGATGGAGACGGTCTCGCGAGTTGTCGTGACAGCGACCCTGACTGATCCCCTCTCCGTGTATCGCACGGCGTTGTCCAGAAGGTTGTCCAGCGCGATCGCCACGTCGGTTGGGTCAGCTGCGGCGAACACATCTTGGCCTTCGATACCGGATAGGTCGGTCTCGAAGCGGAGTTCGCGAGCTCGCGCGGCAGGACGATGGCTGACGGTCGCGACGTCGATGACTCGCCGCACGTCGGTCATGACCGCGCCGGATGCAGGCGTCTCGAGGCGCGACAGGTCGAGCAGGTCCTCAATCAGTTGCCTCAGGCGTGCGGACTCATCCCGTATCTGTCCCACGAACCCGGCGGCCCGGTCGTCGTCTCGGTCCTCGAAGGCGGCCTGCGCCGACTCAGCGAGCAGTTGGATGCCAGTCGTCGGTGTCTTCAGCTCGTGAGAGGCGTTGGCGACGAAGTTGCGCCGTACGTCGTCGAGGCGACGTCGCTCGGTCACATCGGCGATCACCAGCAATGCGCGCGGGTCGGGAGTGTCGGCGGAGAGCGGGATGATTGCGGCCCGCAAGTATCGCTGGCGCGGGTCGGGACCCCAATCCCATGTGGCCGCGGCGCCTTCACCCAGGCGCTCGGAAGCCTGCCCCAGCAGCGAGTCGGGAAGCGGAGACCCATCCAACGGCGTGTCACGCCAGCCTAACGTCGGAGCACCGAAGAGCTCGGTCGCCGCATGGTTGGCCAGACGCACTGTGCCCGATTCGACGAGGAGCACCGCGTCCGAGAGCCCGTTGAGGACGGTTCGCAGATCCCGGCGTTCCGACTCGAGGTCCGCAACCCGTTCGCGGATCTGCTCGCGGAGATGCGCGAGGGCCTCGGAGACGACTCCCAGCTCGCCCTCCTCACGCGGAACGGGTGCGGACACGTCGCCTGCGGCAATCGCTCGAGCCGACGCGGCGAGTCGCTGCACCGGTTCCGTGGACGTCACCGACGCTCGATAGGCCACGAACAGCGACGCCGCAAGCGCGGCGGCGAGGAGCAGGAGTCCCGTGGCTCGGGACCGCGCGGCGAGCGCGTCGATCCTATCGAGCGGACGTGAGACGCGGACCGCTACGATTTCTCCCTGGTCACGACCAGGAACGGCGACGTAGAGTTGCGCGACATCTTGGGTCGCGCTGAGTCTCGAGTCCGACCCGGTCTCCCCATCGAGTGCCGCCCGGACCTCGGGGCGGTCGGCGTGGTTCTCCATCTCGGAAGCCCGCTCCTCGCTGTCGGCGAGCACCGTGCCATCCGCAGCGACGATGGTCGCCCGCAGGTCGGTGTCGGCAACGAGCCCGTCGACCACCTCCTGCGGGTCGAGGCCCGCATCGAGCGCGAGCACGCCGGATTTCGCGATACCGTGGAGGGACTCGCGCTGCTGCTCGAAGACGACGTCGGCCAGGGGCCCGAAGAGGCTCCACGCCCACGCCCCTCCGAGCAACACCAAGACGATGGCGTAGCCGAGCATGAGCCGCGCTCGCAGTGAGGAGAGCCATCCTCTGGCGCCGCTCACGTAGGGTCGCTCTCTTGCGCGGGCACGACTTCGAACCGGTAGCCGACGCCGTGCACGGTGTGGATGTAACGGTACGCGGAAGCCTCCTCGATCGCCTGTCGCACGCGGCGGATGTGCACGTCGATCGTCCGGGAACTCGGAAGGAAGTCGTAGCCCCAGACCTCTTCGGCAAGACACTGGCGCGTCATCGCGACACCTGGATTGGAGGCCAGCGTGAAGAGCAGCTGGAACTCCTTCATGCGAAGACGCGCTGGGGAGCCGGCGACCTCGGCGCGGAATGCGCCAGGGTCGACTCTGAGGTCGCCCATCTCGATGACGGTGTCTCGGCTCAGTGTCTCGCGTTCGCGGACGCGCCGGAGGTTCGCACGCACGCGTGCCAGGAGCTCCTCCATCGAGAACGGCTTCGTCAGGTAGTCGTCGGCCCCCGCGTCGAGCCCCCGCACCTTGTCCCTCTCCTCCGACAGCGCGGTGACCATGATGATCGCGACCTCTGTGTCCTCTCGACGCAACTCGGTCGCGAAGCGGTAGCCGTCCAGACCAGGCAGCATCAGGTCCAGCAGGATGACGTCGGGGCGCGACATCCTGGCCATCTCGAGACCGACTTCGCCGTGCTCGGCCACGAGCGTGTCGAACCCGGCCCGGCGAAGAGCGTAGTCCACGGTCTGTCTGATGATGGGATCGTCTTCGACGATGAGCACTGTGGCCATGCGCCCATCCTGACAGGGGACGACTCGGTTTTCCATTCGTTTAACACAGAGTTCACATTCAGGAGGCAGATGTTACATCCCTGCAACCACTCGCTAGGCCCCCATCCCTAGCATGCTCAGTGGCGGTCGGTGACGGCCGCGATCGGAACGCACAGTACGCAGGAAGACATGACGGAGCAGAAGGAGTTGTAGATGCGCGACATCCGCAAGTGGTTGTCTCTGGCGCTCGTCCTCGCACTCACTCTCGGCGTGTTCGGCTTGGCCGGTTGCAGCCAAGGTGACGACGGGACGGGCCAGGGCACCGACGATGGGACGATTGATGGAGCCAGCCTGGCCGGAACCATCGACGTCGAAGGGTCCGACACGCTCGTGAACATGGCGCAGGTCTGGGCCGAGCGGTTCATGATGCAGAACCCGGACGTCATGATCTCGGTCAAGGGTGGCGGGTCCGGCGTGGGAATCGCCTCCCTCATCAACGGGACGATCGACTTCGCCACTGCGTCTCGCGATATCAAGGATGACGAGATCGCCGATGCCGAGGCGAACGGCGTCGACCCGGTTGAGCACAAGGTCGCACTCGACGGGATCGCCGTCGTCGTCAGCCCAGACAACCCAGTGAGCAGTCTGACGATGGAGCAGCTCGGCCAGATCTTCCGCGGCGAGATCACGAACTGGAAGGACCTCGGTGGTGATGACGCCGAGATCGTGGTCCTCTCGCGCGACTCGAGCTCCGGTACGTATGAGTTCTTCAAGGAGACCGTGGTCGATCCCGAGGAGGCCGGCCTCGAGTACAGCACCGACGCGCTGCTCCTGCCGTCCAACCAGGCGATCGTCGACGAGGCCGGCGGCAACCCGCAGGCCATCGGCTACTGCGGCGTGGGCTATCTGAGCAAGGCGGTGCAGGTGCTTGAGATCGACGGAGTGGCCGCATCGGTCGAGACGGCTGCGGACGGCTCCTATCCCATCAGCCGCTACCTGTACATGTATTCGAACGGCGAGCCCGAGGGGCTCCTGGCCGCCTACCTCGAGTGGATCCTCGGCTCCGAGGGCCAGACGATCGTCGCTGACGAGGGCTTTGTGCCCCTTCCGTAACACCCTGACGTGAAGCCGACGCGCTCCCTGCCAAGCACAAGGCGTGGCTTCGACCGCCGGGCGACACGCCGGGCGGTCGAAGCCGTCATTCGCGTCCTTGTGACGGCCGCCGGGTGGATCGCCATCGTGATTGTGTCGGCGATCGCCCTCTTCCTGATAACGAATGCGTTCCGCGCGATCCGTGAGGTCGGTCTGACCCAGATGCTCACGACGACGGCGTGGTACCCGACGAGCGATCCGCCCAAGAGCGGCTTCCTGCCACTCATCAATGGGTCGATCCTCGTGACCGGGATCGCCCTTGGCGTGTCCGTGCCCATCGGTGTCATGGCGGCCGTGTACATCTCAGAGTTCTCCAGCGGGCGCCTCAAAGAGCCCATGAAGTCGATCGTCGAGTTCTTGGCGGCCGTCCCTTCGGTCGTCTACGGTCTCCTCGGGGTGTCGCTGCTCGCGCCCTTCATCAAGCAGTACTTCGAGATACCGACCGGCCTGACCGCCCTGACCGGCGGCCTGGTACTAGGGGTGATGAGCCTGCCGACCGTGATCACCATCTCGGAGGACGCACTCCATGCGGTACCGCGGGAACTGCGTCAGGGCTCCCTGGCGTTGGGGAACACGCGCTGGCAGACGGTGTACAAGGTCGTCGTACCTTCTGCGTCGTCGGGCATCTTCGCGGCGATCATGTTGGGCCTTGGGCGCGCGATCGGGGAGACCATCGCCGTGCTCATGCTCGTCGGCAACTCCGCTCGCATGACCTCTTCACCGCTCGAGCCGGTACGCACGATGACCGCCACCATCGCGGCCGAGATGGGCGAGGTCGTCCAGGGCGGGCTGCACTACAGCACGCTGTTCGCGATCGGCCTCATCCTGTTCACGATCACGTTCGGGATCAACCTCGCGGCGAACGTGGTGCTAGAGAAGCAGCGGAAGAGGTGGCGCCGATGAAGGTCGACCTCGAGTCGGTGGCCGCTCGAATGGCCGCAGAGAGCAGCGCCCGAGTCACCCGTGCACGCGTCACAGAGGGCATTGCCCGTTCGATGACCGGTGTCGCGACGGTACTCGTCATCACAGTCGCCCTCGGCATCCTGGGCGTGATCGCCTACCGGGGGGCGGGGGCCATCGACTGGGAGTTCCTCACGCAGACGCCGCGCATGGGCATGCGCGAGGGCGGCATCTTCCCGGTCATCCTCGGTACCGTATACGTCGCTCTCGGCACGGCGGCCTTCGCACTGCCGACGGGCATCCTGGCCGGCATCTATCTGGCCGAGTACGCGTCGCGAAACCGGGCGACCCGGTCCATCCGTCTCGCCATCACCAACATGGCCGGCGTGCCGTCGATCGTGTACGGCCTCTTCGGACTGGCCGCGTTCGTCTTGCTCGCGCAGTTCGGCGACTCGCTCATCGCCGCGTCACTGACGCTGGCCTGCATGACGCTTCCGGTCGTCATCACGGCGACCGAGGAGGCCCTCGGGCAGATCCCGCGCGATCTGCGCTACGCATCGCTCGCGCTCGGCGCGGGCAAGTGGCGCACCGTACGGCGGGTCATTCTGCCCGCCGCGGCCCCTGGCATCACCACCGGTTCGATCCTCGGTCTGGCGCGCGCCGCGGGGGAGACGGCCCCGATTCTCTTCACGGGGGCCGTGTTCTTCCAGCCGAACCTGCCGAGCGGTCCCGGTTCGGAGTTCATGGCGCTCCCGTACCACGTGTTCATCCTGGCGACGAGTGCTCCGAACCCGCCGACACACATCATCTGGGGCACCGTGTTCATGCTCGTAGCCATCGTCAGCACCGCCAGTCTCGCGGTTGCGGTGTGGCGCGCTCGACAGAGGAGGAAGGTCTCATGGTAGAGATGACGATGGAACGCCCCGCGGCCATCGCCGTGGCGGACGACGTTCCGCTGGTCCGGACCGCGCTCGACAGTCAAGGTGCGTTCGAACTGACAGACGTCGCGGCCGCATACGGTGACGACATCGTGATCCAGGGCGTCACGATGTCGATCAAGCCTCAGCAGGTCACGGCGCTTATCGGCCCGTCCGGCTGTGGCAAATCCACACTCCTTCGGTGCCTGAACCGCATGAACGACGAGATCGGGGGCGTGCGGGTCAGCGGCCGCATCCTGCTCGACGGTATCGACGTCTACGGCAAGGACATGGACCCCGTCATCCTGCGCATGCGGGTCGGGCAGGTCTTCCAGCGGCCGAACCCGTTTCCGATGTCGATCTACGACAACGTCGCGTACGGCCCGCGCACGCACGGCGTACGCGCCCGTGCCGAGCTCGACGCGCTCGTCGAGGACTCGCTGGAGCGCGCGGCGCTCTGGAGCGAGGTCAAGAACAACCTCAAGAAGCACGCCTTTGAGCTCTCTGGCGGTCAACAGCAGCGACTCTGCATCGCGCGCGCTCTCGCGACCCACCCGGAGGTGCTCCTGATGGACGAGCCCGCCTCGGCGCTCGACCCGATCTCGACCCAGCAGATCGAGGACACCATCAGCGAGCTCAAGTCGGACGTGACCATCGTCATCGTGACGCACAACATGCAGCAGGCGGCACGCATCTCGGACGAGACGGTCTTCCTGCTGCGCGAGACGATCGAGGAGCCGGCGTTCTTGGTCGAGGTCGGCGACACCCGGAAGATGTTCACGCATCCCAACGACGTGCGGACCGAGGCCTACATCACCGGTCGCTTCGGGTAGACGCTTGGCCGTGGCGTGTCGAACGTTGAGCGCATCACCAGGAGCGCGCCGACGCGTGCCTTGCACCTGAGTCTACGCTGTGCGGCGCGCTTTCAGGAAGCCGGGGTTAGTCCGACACCGCTACTGAGCGCGCTTCCGTTTCGTCGCAGCGTGACCGTTTGGATTTCCGTTGCGGACGGGGCGGGCAGAGAGGTCCTCGACCTCCTCGTTGCCCCACTGACTCCAGCCTTCGCGCGGATGACGAGCGAACAACTCTAGGTACGGCCCGGGCGAACACTCTTCGATTAGGTCGTACAGTTCGTCCGGCTTGCGAGAGTGCTCGCGCTTGCGCTGAGCGATGAGATTCACCTGCGTGCGCCCCGGAGCCAGGGTGCGCATGTTCCCGCGAACACCGAACAAAAGCAACTCCGTTACGTTGCGGAAGTAGAAGCCCACCCCGCGGCCATCCGGGCCGCCATCTTTTCGGGTCTTGTACCACACCAGATTGGTCTTGTAGGTGAAGCCCCAGTGCTTCATGACACGCAAACCCTCAGCTAGCAGAGCATTTGGCACCCAGAGGTAGAGATGAGACTGAGCTGCGGCTACCTGGTTCACTGGAAGCTCAAGGATCTCTTCCAGCGTCATGGTCGGGTATCGCAACAGGCGTTGATGCTCGGGTGCCATCTTGCCCGTACGGTTCTGGAACCGCCACGGCGGATCAGC
>CAZWGV010000015.1:0-41666 GCA_964633595.1 uncultured Coriobacteriaceae bacterium
GCGGCACAGAGACGCTTTACACGGCGAGCCGAGCTTGGTTACTGTACGTGCCGACGTGTGGCGCCAGGGGCGGCTCGGCGCGTCCCTGGCTGGACGAGATGGAGCCCAGGAGTGTCAAGACCGGTTATCAGCGAGGACGACTGCACGGCATGCGGTATCTGCGTCGACGCCTGTCCCGAGGACGTGCTGGAACTCGCGGGCGAGACTGTCGACGTCGCGAATGAAGACGACTGCACGGCCTGCTCGACATGCGTCGAGGAGTGTCCGATGGGGGCCATAGAGGAGATCGAGGAGGACTAGCAGCTACCTGCTGCTAAATGCGCGCGAGAGCGTGTCGGCCGACACGCTCTTCAGTTGTTGCCACACGAGGCGCTTCCTCGCCGGATCGGACAGCGAGGCGGCGAAGCCGTCCACCGCCACAACACTACGCCCGTCCCTGTGCGCCACCTTGCCCGGGGTCAGGCGGGACAGCCTCAGGGCCTCTGCCACAACGGATGCCGACACTGAGTCCAGGGCGATGACCACACTTGGATCCACCGCCTCGATCTGCCACCGGATGCAGACGACGGCTTCCGCCGCCGCCTCCCCCTTCTCGGTCAGCAGGTGCAAGCGAAACGTATCCTCGGCGTCGTAGCCCAAGGCCGTGAGCGCCTTGTCCAGCGCCTCGGCGACGTCACCAGCCGAGACCGTCTCGCCCCCTTCGAAGTCATCGGCCGGGACTGACTCGAATACCGCCACTCTCGCCGAGGGTTCACCGCTCCATCGTGCCCACCTGGGCGAGCCGTCCTCGCAACCGCACCCAAGCTCAGCGAGCGCCTTCTGCCGGAACATCCCGACAAGGCTGTCGGCGTCAGGAGATTCGAAGCTCAGATCGTCTGGGCCCTTGGCTGACACCCCTACACCTCGCGCGCGAAGGCCGTCAATGTGGCCGACAAGCCCTCCGCCAGAGGGGTGGTCGCCTGCCACCGCAGTGCTTGCATAGCCTTGCTCGGATCCAGAACGCTCCGCACTATGTCACCCTCTCGGGCGGGGGCGCGCTGCTCGGGCCCGTCGTAGCGCGCGATCGACCTCATGTGTCCGAGCAGCTCCTCCACGGTAGCTTCCACGCCGGTGCTGATGTTGTAGGCGGCGTCGTCTCCACCCTCCCCGGCCAGCCTCGATCCGCGCCCGATCGCCGAGAGAACAGCCTGGGCCACATCTCCCACGAAGATGAAGTCACGGGTCTGACTTCCACTGCCGTGAACGACTGGCGGCCTCCCCGCCAGCATCGCCGAGGCGAAGATCGCTACCACACCGCCCTCACCGCCGGCATCCTGGCGCGGACCATAGACATTGGCGAACCTCATGCTTGCGAAGTCCACTCCTGTCGTGGCGAGCTGTTCAGCAAGGATTCGCTCGGCTTCGAGCTTGGATTCTCCGTAGGGGTTGGTGGGCACTTTGGGAGCACGTTCTGTCAGAGGAAGACTGGCGGGATCTCCGTACACCGCAGCGGAGGAGGCGGAGACGACTAGGCGGACACCCGCTCTCGCGGCGGCCCGTGCCACCGCGCTCGTGCCGTCGACGTTCACCGCCCGATCACGCTGCGGATCCCTGATCGCTCCCGCCACGCTCGACTGGGCTGCCAAGTGGACCACTATCTCCGGGGCAAACCTGTTCATCTCGACGGCCAGGGCCTCATCTAGTATGTCCATCTCGCGCAACCACACATCTGCCGGGATGTTCGCGAGCGATCCTGTGGACAGATCGTCAACGACCCCGACCTCGTGTCCTGCCAGGAGCAGGGCGTCAACGAGATGGGACCCGATGAAGCCCGCGCCGCCGGTGACGAGAACGCGCGTGGTCATGTTCCTCCTCCCGCCTGCGGCGCAGGTGTTGTCGACTTCAGCCGGACAACCTCGACAAGATCGCAGGCCACCACGAGTCTGAAGCGAGCCGAGTATGGGGGATGACAGGCCGTGAGCGACAGTCGAGGCTCCTTTGTGTGGGCAACCACGTCTGTCCGGTCCGGAGTCACGATCAGTTTGTCGGCGACCTGGTAACGGTACCTGCGGTACGGGGAGTAGAAGTCCACGAAATCCCCAACACGCAAGTCGTCAAGGCGCCTGAATGGCGCACCGTACGTGGTGCGATGGCCGGAGAGACCGACCATCCCCGTGGGTCCTGGCAGATCCGTATAGCCGATCCAGCCCGGCCCGCGACGCAAGTCGTTTGGGCTCACGCCCTTGACCACGGCCGAGTCCACGTCGATGCGCCCTATCACCAGGCGCCCGAATAAGCCACCTTCCTCCAGCCGAGTCCAGTACGCTCGGTCCTCCAGCTTCCAGCTGTCGAAGTCGAGTACCTCCTCGCCGGGGGTCGCATCGACGGTAACCTCGGGCACCGAAGTTCCCACTGCTCCGAGTTCTCGCAGCTCAGCTCTGAGCTCCGACTGCGTCCGGCCAGCGACGATACCGGTGATCGCCTGGTAGGACAGTAGCCCTAGCGACATACCCAGAAAGACCGTCCCTGCCAGGCGCGCACATCTGCGACCTGAGGGGAGAGCCCAAGACCGTGGTGTTCTCCGGGTGTCCGTCACTCCCCGCCCGCCTCCGCACGCGCCGTGTCGAGAGATGCGACCGGTCTCGGCCATGCCCGAATCAGACCAGATGGCTCCTCAAGCCGCATTAATGAACCGCCTCGGGCTGCCGATAAAGGGAGTGTACGGCAAGTTGACAGGCGCACATCGAACCGTGCTCTCCGCGAAAGGCACGGTAGGCCGAAAGGCCTGCCACGCAAAGCCCACGGGTCTAACGGAAGCGAGGCTTCCCACGACGGCCGGGCTGCCGGGTCAGAGTCCGGGGTCACATCGACCCGACTCCACCCACCCACGCGAGCGAGGGTAGGGGTCCGGGTCGATGTACACCAGTCGGGTTCTGGGGAGCATGTGATGCTGTTTGCCCTTCGCCGACCTGGCAGGGCCACACTGGCCGCCATGGCGGCTGTGCTGATACTCGCGGTGACAGCCCCAGCGGTGGCTGCGGCGGCCGCGATAACCACAGCTCCGATCGAGACGGTCGGCTACGTGTTCACCTCGGCCCTAGGAGCCTGGGATACGCCGGAGCCCCAAGTCGCCCAGTCCCCGGACAGACTGGACGCCCAGCCGACCTACAAGCAGCTCGCGCCGCTGCCCGCCCCGGATCCAGAGCCCGTGCTCGCGGCAGCTGCTGCGCCTCGGGTGAGGCGCGCGACAGCTGCAGCGCCCAAGAGTGCCTCGCGGGTTTCCGCAGCGAGTCAGCCATCGGCGACCTCCGCATCTTCCGGTCAGACCGATCTGGCTCGCGCGCAGAGCATCCTGGCCGGGCTGATCCGCAAGCACCCGATCCTCAAGGGAACGACAGTGACCATCGGCAAGACACCCGGCGGTTACCAGGCAGTCGCTTACTACAAGAGCGGAAGGATAGTGATAAGCCCCAACCACCGGTCGAGCCTAGAACGCCTGCTCAACCACGAAATCTGGCACGTTATCGATTGGAGAGACAACGGTCGCATTGACTGGTACGAGAACGTACCGCCCCGCTAGGAGGTCATGCTCCCCCCATCGCAGCAGCATCCACACCCCTCTCTCCGATCGATCGTCACATGAAGCCCCGGCTGACCGGGGCTTCATGTGTTTGCGAGGAATGCGACGTCGCCCAACCCCACTCGGGCACGCGAGACGCCACATCGCTTGCGCGCTACTACTTGCGCTTTGGGCCCCCGGACTTTGTCTGCTTGCTGACCTCTGGCTGAGCCACCTTCTTGGCACGCCGGGCTCGGCGCTGGATACGGGGGCGACACTCGTCAACTAGCGCGATCTCCAGCACTTGGTCCATCGTCTCGACAGGAACCACCTCTAGGTCCTCGAGCACGTGCTGGGGGAGCAGCTCAAGGTCGCGCACGTTCTCCTTGGGGATGACGACGGTCTCGACGCCCGCTCGATGTGCGGCGAGCAGCTTCTCCTTCAGGCCGCCTATGGGCAGGACGTGTCCGCGAAGCGTGATCTCACCTGTCATCGCCACGTCACGGCGTACCGGACAGCCGATCAGGACCGAGGCGAGGGCGACTGCCATGGTGATACCGGCGGAGGGTCCGTCCTTCGGGATAGCGGCCGCCGGAACGTGGATGTGGATGTCCAGATGCTCATTGAAGTCATCCGGCACCTCGAGCTGCGCGGACCGCGAGCGTATGTAGCTCACCGCAGCCATGGCGGACTCGCGCATCACGTCCCCCAGCTGACCTGTGAGGATGAGTCCGCCCTTGCCTTGCATCGTCGTGGCCTCGATGAAGATCACGTCGCCGCCGACCTCGGTCCAGACCAGACCGGTTGCCACCCCGGTCTCATCCTTGGCCTCGGCCAGCCCGAAACTGAACTTGGGGGGACCGAGGTACTTCCCGACTTTGCGACCGCTCACAGTGGTCTTGCCGCGCCGGCCCTCGACGACCTTCCGGGCGACCTGCCTGCACACTGCCGCGATGCTCCGTTCTAGATTTCGAACCCCGGCCTCGCGGGTGTGTCTCCTGATGACCTCCTGGATGGCCTCGTCGCGGAACTCGAGTTTGGAACGGCCGAGCCCGTGCTCCTTTAGCTGCTTGGGGATCAGATAGCGCTTCGCGATGTGGAGCTTCTCGTCCTCGGTGTAGCCGGGGAAGTGAATGACCTCCATCCGATCCCGGAGTGCCGGCGGTATCGGGTCGAGCAGATTGGCCGTTGTGATGAACATGACGTTGCTGAGGTCGAAAGGGGCCTCCAGGTAGTGATCCTGAAATGAGTAGTTCTGCTCGGGGTCCAACACCTCGAGCAGAGCCGACGTCGGGTCCCCTCGAAAGTCCATGCCGACCTTATCAACCTCGTCCATCATGAACACCGGGTTCTTGGTGCCTACCTGACTGATGGACTGGATGATCCGTCCGGGCAGGGCTCCCACGTAGGTGCGGCGATGACCCCGTATCTCAGCCTCGTCTCTCACTCCGCCCAGGCTCATCCGTATGAACTGCCGGTTCAAAGACCGCGCGATGGAACGGCCGATGGACGTCTTTCCGACACCCGGAGGGCCTACGAAGCAGAGTATCGGCCCCCGCATGGTGTCGGTCAGCTTGTGCACCGCCAGGTACTCGAGGACGCGCTCCTTCACCTTATCCAGCCCATAGTGGTCCTCGTCCAGGATGCGCTGGGCCTCAACAAGGTCGAGCTTCTCCTCATCCTCGGTCGTCCACGGCAGCCCCACGAGCCAGTCAAGGTAGGTGCGTATGACCGAGGTCTCGGCGGCGGCGGGCGGCATCTTCTCAAGCCTCCCGAGTTCCTTCAGGGCCTTCTCCTCGACCTCTTCGGGCATCTCCGCTGCTTTAATCTTCTCTTGATACTCGTCGATCTCCGCCTGGACCTCGTCGTACTGCCCAAGCTCCTGCTGTATGGCCTTGAGCTGCTCGCGCAGGAAGTACTCGCGCTGCGTCTTGGTCATCTGTTCCTTGACGCGACTCTGGATCTTGCTGCCGAGTTCTAGGATCTCGAGCTCCTTGCGGAGGAATCCCGCCGTACGCTCCAGTCGTTCGCCCGGCCCTATCGCCTCGAGGATCTCCTGCTTCTCATCCGCTCGCAGACTCAGGTGGAAGGCGACGAAGTCCGCAAGGCGTCCGGGCTCCTCGATCGAGTTCGCGGCCATCAGGACTTCTTGCGGGATGGGCTTGCCCAGGCTGCTGGCCTTCTCGAAGTCGGCGACGAGGGCACGCATGAGCGCCTCGATCTCTACGTCGACTTCCGTGGACTCCTCGATGTACTCCACTCGGACCTTGAAGTACTTGTCGTCGGGTATCCACTCGGCGATACGGATTCGCCTCTGCCCTTCGACAAGGGCCTTCGCTGTGCCGTCAGGGAGCTTCAGTTCTTGCAGGACGGAGGCGACGCAACCTATCTCGTACAGCTCGTCAGGCTCCGGGTCTTGAACCTCGGCCTTCTTCTGAGTGACGAGAGCGATGAGGTGATCCTCACGCATCGCCTCCTCGAGCGCGTTGATCGAACGCTCGCGCCCGACGAACAGCGGCACCACCAGGTTTGGGAAGAGCGTAAGGTCTCGTAGCGGGATCAGCGGCAGTACCTCGGGTGGAGACTGGGGTTCACCGCGTGTCGACATCCACACGTCCTTTCAGCGGTCCGTGAGATACTCTTGCCCGACATCGTGTAAGTATACCGGCGGACGCAGAGCGTCGTTGGGGGCACTAGGCGCCAGGGGAGCTGCTTGATGTCGATCATCCATCGCGTCGGCACCATTGCGGGCGCTCTAGCCCTCGGCGCAGTGTTGGCGACGGCCCCGGCCGAAGCCTACACGACGGCCGAGCACACCCGCGATCGAAGTCGGCTAGAGTACCTCGCCTATTCGAGCGTCGCGGCGGCAGGCGGACCCGTTACGCTCGAGTACGACTCGGCGACCCTTCCAACCGACGGAGCCTATGGGCTAACGGTCCGCACCGACCTGCCCAGCGAAGCGTCCTATCATGAGGTGAGGCTCAGGGTCTTCAGGCCCTCCGGCGGCGTGCTGATCCAGAAGACCGAGATCTCCCACGACGTGAACGCCGGTTCGCACGTAACTACTTTCACTAGAGACCTGGCACAACTGAGACTTCCGCCCGGCCGCTACCCGGTACAGGTGCGCGTCCGGAGCCAGCTCGCCGACTCAGCAGTGACAGAGCACACCGTCGAAGACCGGATACTCCTGTACAGTCGCGCCGGGCCGGAAGTTCCGGTGGCTGTCATCCTGCGATTCTCCTGTGCGCCCATCCTGGATCCGCAGGGACGATTTGTTCTGGATCCGTCGCTCCATGTGGAGTCTCGCGACGCGGCCGCGGAACTGGCGGGATTCATGAACTCCCAGACGGGCCTTCGGCTTTCGCTGGGAATCCCTCCGGTACTGCTCGACGAGTGGAGCCGGGCAGCCAACGACCACGAGATCAGCGGGCCCGCGGGGATCCGAAGGGTCTCCCGCCGATCACCCTCAGCCCTTACCTACGCGAACACACTCGATGCTCTTGGCCGCGCGGCGCGATCCGAGCACGTGGAGTTGCTCGATGTGCCCTACGCTGACCCGGATATCGCCGGTCTCCAGCGGCTAGATGGGCTTAACGATCTAGCCGCGCACTACTCGCTCGGCAGGTCCACGTATGTTCGTACACTCGCCACGACACCGAGCGCCGGCACTCTGTTCTTCGACAACAGGTTGCCCAAGGGTGCCCTGGCTCCACTGAAGCCGACCGGCGTCACCTACGCAGCCGTGGCCTCCGCGTCCCTAACCGTTCAAGAGCGACGTTCTGGAGCGTACGCGGTGGAGGGCGGCGTCATCGGCGCACTGGTCATCGACGAGACTGCGTCGCGCGCGCTCTCGAGCGGCGACACCACCGGGATTCCGCTGCTGGACCGGGTCTTCCAGAGGCTGGAATCCTCACAGCCAACCACACCGCTCGTGGCGGTGGTCACCCTCGGACCGGGTGAGCCCGCAACTGCCTCAGGTATCGAGCGCGCCCTCGCTCCGGTCCTGGCAGCGCCGTGGGCCCGGACAGTCACTGCTCTGGAAGCGACTCGGATGCGCAGAGGGCGACCTGTCGCGCTGCCCCCTCGGCTGAACACGGATACGCGCACTCCTTCGGCGTACTGGGAGGACGTCGCGCTCGCCCGGACCAACGCCCGAGCGCTAGCCTCGGTCCTGGAGACCGACGACCCGGACGCCGCGAGCGCCATCTGGGCGATGATGATCGCCGAGAGCGGATGCTGGGCCGGACCGGATCGTAGCTGGAGCCTCGCTGATCGGGGGAGAACGTTCGCGGCAGCCGCGGTTAGGCATGCCCGCGGCTTCCTCGACGCTGTGACGGTCACGGGCAAGGACGTGACCTTGTCAGGGCAGAGGGGCGATGTACCGCTCAGCGTGTTCAACGGCTCGCCGAAGAAGATGAGGGTGGGCGTTGGTATCGCCAATGGGGCCAAGGACTCCGGTAGCGCGCCGGACAGGGCGATCGTTCTGGAGCCAGGCGAGAATCTGCTCACCATACCGGTTGACCTTCGATCTGCGCTCAGCGATCAGCTGCGCGTCTCGATCATTGCCGACGACATCGTGCTCGACGAAACCGTGGTGCGGGTGCGCGCTTCCTACTTGGACAGAGTTGCGGTCGTAGCCGCCGTGGCCATCGCTTTGCTCGGAATGCTCGTCTACATTCGACGACGAGTCATAGCTGCGGATATCAAGCCGAGACCGATTCAGGACGATGAACAGGGAAGCGGAACCTAGTCCATCCGCGATGGCGTACTCGATCCGAGTAAATGATGAAGAAGCTAGTAGCAGCCATTGTCGCAGTAGCTGTCGTCGCCACGATCGTCAACGACGCCGGCAGATACCTCACTGCGCTCTACGACCTCGACAACATCACCGACGCTGCCGCGCGCCTGGCGGCCGAGAAAGCCGAGGCCGGCGGCAGCCGCCATGTCGCCGGGAGTGCCGCGGTCGCTCTCGCCGCTTCCGGCGGCGCCCGAGTGTGGGGCTACGACCAGAAGACCGAGCGCGTGCGTGTGTGGGCGGAGATGGAGGTGGCTGGAACTTGGGCGCTAGCCCCCTACTCTGCCTGGCGTTCAGGCCAGCCCCTCGACACACCGTACGTGTTGAGGCGAGAATCAGAGGCCTACATCAACTGAGCATCCGCCCGCCGCGCGGGCGATGCCGCGCGACCGATGGGTGAGATGCGCACCGTAGTCCTCGACACCAACGTTCTGCTCGCGGACCCCAACGCCTTGAACGCCTTCCCTCAGGCGCACGTGATCATCCCTGAGACCGTCTTGGCCGAGCTCGACAAGCTCAAGACTGCCAGGGTCGATCCGGAGCTGCGGTTCCGCGGGCGCGAAGTCAGCAGGGCGCTCTTCGAGCTGTCCGAGACGGGCCGGCTGACTGAGGGCGTAGACCTTCCCGACGGCGGACGCGTCACGGTCGTGCCCCTTGAGGCGGAGACCGAACTGCCCGAGGGTCTCTCGGCCAGAAACCCCGATGACCGCATCTTGGCAGTGGCCTTCCAGGTATGCCGTGACGGATGCGACGACCTGACCCTGGTCACGAACGACCTCAACATGCTCATCAAGGCCCAAACTCTCGATCTCAAGGTGGAGCGGCATGCGAAGGGAACTGAGGAGCGGTTCGCGCGGCGCTTCATCATCAGACCCTTCCAGCGCTACCGGATCCCGCTAGCCATCCTTGCCGTGGCGATAGCGGTGTTCGCCGCCGTCGTCTTCCTGTCGTTCAGCGCGAGCCGTCAGGTTACCGGGACCGGCACCGTACCCGCCGAGTTCAGGGACGTACTGAGCACTCAGCATCGGCAGCTGCTGGATTCGCTCATCGCATTGGAGAGAACCCCCGACCGCCCGGAGAACCTGCTAGCGATAGCCGACGCATACTACGAGCTGTACAACAGGGGGCGCGACCCGGTCTCGCTCCAGCGCGGAATACAGCGCTACGAGCAGTTCCTGCTGCTCCGCCCGGAGAACCCTGAAGCGCGAACGGACTTGGCAACACTCTACTTCCAAAGCGGACTCACGGACCGCGCCATACAAGAGGTCGGCAAGGTGCTGAAGCAGGCACCCGAGCACGTGAACGCAAACTACAACCTGGGCATCTTCTACTGGCAGGGGCGCAGGGACTACCAGTCAGCGGCGGCACAGTTCCTGAAGGTCTTGGACCTGACGAAGGGGTCCGGCTCCGAGCTGCAGCAGGTGCACCAGCAGTCGGCGCAGTCGCTCGCTGAGGTCGTCCAAGACGCTGAGGAGGCTGGGAGGCCCCTGCCGAGTGAGCTGCTGACTATCCCGCCGGAAGGCACAACGCAATGACCGAGATCGACATCGCCATCATCGGGGCTGGCCCGGCGGGACTCACCGCGGCGCTCTATGCCGCGCGCGCGAGAGCGAAGACCGTCGTCTTCGAGCAGGGCATACCAGGCGGCCAGATCATCACTACCGACTGGGTCGAGAACTACCCCGGCTTCCCTGATGGCATATCCGGCCAGGACCTCGGCGACCTCATGATCGCCCAGGCGGAGCGATTCGGCGCCGAGATCCGGAGCTTCACGCCGGTGCACTCGATCGCGCCCAACGACCTCGACTTCGTGATCGTAACCGAGGACGAGCAGCTGATCGCGAAGGCCGTGATCCTGGCCACGGGAGCGGTGCCAAAGAAGATAGGAGTGCCCGGGGAGGCCGAGTACACGGGCCGAGGGGTCTCATGGTGTGCCACTTGCGATGGCGCGCTCTACAAGGACAAGGTGGTCGCCGTCGTAGGTGGTGGCGACGCGGCCGTCGAGGAAGCGCTCTTCCTCACCAAGTTCGCCGCGCGCGTGCATCTCATCCATCGCCGAGACGAACTCCGGGCCACCAAGTGCATCCAGGAGCGCTGCTTCGAGAATGAGAAGATCACGATCCAGTGGAGCCGGATCCCCAAAGAGATCCTCGGCGAGGAGGGCAAGGTCTCGGGGATTCGTCTTGCCTCCACAAAGGACGAGCCCGAAGTGATACTCCCGCTTCAGGGAGTCTTCGAATTCATCGGCGTCGAACCAGTGAATGGCCTCGTGGTGGACGTATGCGACCTCGACACGTCCGGTTATGTGAAGATAGACCATGACGGAAGAACCTCGTGGCCGGGGATATACGCCGCAGGCGACGTGACCGACTCGGAACTCAAGCAGGTCGTCACAGCTGCGGCGAAGGGTGCGAGCGCAGCGTTCGAGGCGCTCCGCTATGTCGATTCGAAGGTCTGCACGATCTAGCCGTGCCGCCCGGACTGGGCAGCCACCGGAAGGAGCAGGGCGATGAGCGAGGGTCTGGTGCAAGTGACGGACGCGGGCTTCGAAGACAACGTCCTCAAGAGCGGTAAGCCCGTGGTGCTCGACTTCTGGGCCCCCTGGTGCGGTCCCTGCCGAATGATGGAGCCGGTTCTCGAAGAGATAGCCACCGAGTTCTCGGAGAGGATCGTCGTGGGCAAGCTCAACGTCGATGAGAACCCCGAAGTGGCCACGAAGTACGACATCCTATCGATCCCAACGCTTCTCGTGTTCTCCGGGGGTCAGGTCGTCAAGAAGCTTGTTGGGGCCATGCCCAAGAAGCGGCTCGTCGATGAGCTGGCGCCCTGGGTCGGTTAGGGGGGACGCGAACGGCGCTGAATACTGGAGGTCAGACGCGCATGTGTGAGCACGGTGTGAACATAGCTCAGCTCAGATTGGCCATCGGTCAGGCCGATGACGCGCTCGCCATGTCCCAGCAGTGGCTCGAGCAGCTTCATCACCTCGCCGACCACGGCGATTCCCCGGCCGCGAGCGCCCATGTCGCTCAGGCGACGGTCCTCCTGGGGGAGGTACGCGGCAAGCTGGAGGCGGCGCTCAAGGACCTCGATGCCGGCAACGACTCAGCAGTGACCGTGGAGCGCGTCTGACCACCCCCGAGCTCTGGCGACAGACCGCCTAAGCGTCCACCCGTCCGGTTCGGCAACTGCCCCGCAGCTTGACCTGTCGCCGATGCGTGTTACGCTTCTCCCATTCGTGTTACCGAGTGAGGAGGCTGCGTGGGCAGGCTGGCGCGATTCGGGGTGGCGATGGACGAGGATCTCCTGGCTCGCTTCGACGACCTGGTGGCCAGGCGCGGATCTGCCGCCAATCGGTCTGAGGCCGTTCGCGATCTGGTGCGTGACGCCTTGGTCGACGCGCAATGGGAGTCTGCGGACGAGGAGATCGTCGGCACCGTGACCATGGTGTTCGATCACGGCTCGAGCGATCTCTCGGACAAGCTCGATGCGATGCAGCACGCACACCACGAGCGCATCGTCTCATCGATGCACGTGCATCTGGATGCGCACAACTGCCTGGAGGTGTTGGTGCTCCGCGGCGCCAGCGGTCAAGTGCGCTCGATCGCCGATACGCTGCTGGGCACAAAAGGTGTCAAGCATGGTGGACTCGTGACGACCTCGACTGGACGTCACCTGTAGAGGGGAGATGCGATGCACATCCCGGATGGACTCCTGGACACCAAGACCTGGGTGACAGCCTGGGTGGCATCAGGCTGCACGTTGGGCGTCGCGGTGCGTTCAGTCAGACGGGGCCTCTCCGACTCACGGATCGTCCTCATGGCGGTCCTGGCAGCCCTTGTCTTCGCCCTCCAGATGCTCAACTTCCCTGTGGCGGCTGGTACGTCGGGGCACTTCACGGGAGGCGCGGCCGCAGCCATCATCCTGGGACCTTGGCCGGCCGTGGTTGTCATGTCCACCGTGGTGATCGTGCAGGCGCTCGTCTTCGCCGACGGCGGCGTGACCGCTCTTGGCGCAAACCTGCTGAACATGGCGATCATCGCTCCCTTCGTGGGATGGTGGGTCTTTCGCGCGCTGGGAGGGTCGCGCGGGTCGCGGCGTCGAGCTTCTGTCGCGTCGTTCGCGAGCGCCTGGGCGGCAACCGTTGCGGCAGCAGTCGCAGCCGGGGTCCTGCTATGGGTATCCGGTCGCGCACCTGCACTTCTCGTGATGGGTTCGATGGGCTTCTGGCACGCTCTCATCGGCATCGGCGAGGGTGTGATCACCGCTGGCCTCGTCGGGTACATCCTGGCAGTTCGGCCCGACATCATGCGCGTGCAGCCCGAGATGACCAGAATTCGCGGGGTCGCCATCGCTTTCGGTCTTGCGGCGCTTGCCGCCGTGGGCGTCTCGTTCCTGGCGTCCGCACGACCGGACGGACTCGAGTACGTATCGGAGCGCCTGGAGATCGTCGGTGAGCCGATGCGCGTGCTGGGTGGACTCGCGCCCGACTACGTTCTGCCAGGTGTATCCAACGAGATGCTCGCGGGCCTCCTGGCGGGCGCAGTGGGCGTGATCCTCACAGGCGTCTTGCTCTACGCCGCCCTTAGCGGCGCTCGGCAGCGCAAGGGCGCCATCTCGGACGTCGCGAGGCGAGGTCGGTGAGCGGCAAGCGATCAGACGAGCCAGCCGCGCGCGAGGAAGGCATCCATCGCCACCCGCACGCGCACGGCAGAGGCGCTCTCCACCGTCATGCGCACCATCACCGAAAGACTCCCGAGGCCGCTCCCCACGAGCACACCCACGGGAAGTCATTGGAAAGCCTCACCTACTTGTGCTCCCCCGTGCATTCGCTCGATCCCAGAACGAAGATCTGCTGCTCGGCGGCCCTGATCCTCGTTGTGGTGCTCACAGCGCCACAACGCCTGGCCGAGTTCATGGGGCTTGTCGGAGTGCTGCTCCTGGTAGCGATAGCAGCGGGGCTGCCGCTGCTCAGGATTCTGGCCAGGAGCGCTCTTGTCCTGCCGTTCGCGGGCACGATCGCAGCCTTGGCTCCCTTGCGCGGCGACATCGGCGCCCTCACCCCCACCGGGCTGGCGGAGTCATATGCGGGCGGCGGTTGGATTCTGGCATGGGGCATCATGAGCACGGCCTGGCTCTCGGCGCTCACTCTTGTGCTACTGGCGTCTACGACCACGCCCGCCCTGCTGTTCAAGGCGCTGCGCGCTCTGAAGGTGCCCGACGTGCTCGTCGTCATGCTGTCGTTCCTGTACAGGTACTCAGACGCTTTGCGCGAGCAGGTGGTCTCCATGCGCCGAGCCCTGGCGAGCCGCGGCTGGGAAGTGAGCGGGATGCGGCGGCTCCGGCTGTTCGGCAACCTTGCGGGGCACATGTTCATTCGCGCCTACGAGCGCGGCGAGAGAGTGCACTCTGCCATGGTCTCTCGCGGCTTCGACGGAACCCTGCCCACGGCCGAGGGACTGTCATTCCGAGCAGCGGACATGCTGGCGATCACTGTCACTGCGCTCACTGCGGCCGCACTCGGCCTGTACGGGTTGAGCAAGCCGTGACACACAGGATGACGCCGTCCGAGGAGATCCCAGCCGTCGAGATAGTCGGCCTGTCCCACGTGTACCCCGACGGGACCCACGCGTTAGGTGGTATCCGAGTGTCTGTCCGGGCGGGCGAGCGGGTTGCCCTGCTCGGCCCGAACGGGGCCGGCAAGTCCACGCTGTTGCTGCATCTCAACGGCGTGCTGCGCCCCAGCGAGGGCAGCGTCAGCGTCGACGGCCTGACGCTCTCGTCCGAGACGCTCAGGAGCGTACGGTCCAAGGTGGGACTGGTGTTCCAGGATCCTGACGATCAGCTGTTCATGACCACCGTCTACGACGATGTGGCTTTCGGACCGCTCAATATGGGGCTCGAACTCGCCGAGGTGGATGCCCGTGTGCACAACGCCCTGCATGCAGTCAGCCTTGAGGACCAGACCAGTAGACCACCGCAGCACCTGAGCTACGGTCAGAGAAAGCGAGCCGCCCTGGCCACCGTGCTCTCTATGGATCCCTCCGTTCTGGCTCTGGACGAGCCTTCGTCCAATCTGGATCCACGATCTCGCAGAGCGATGTTGAAGCTGCTGAACAGCCTCAACGCCACCATGCTCTTGGCAACCCACGACATGGACTTCGCGTGGGAGCTGTGCGGTCGCTCGATCATCCTGGACGAGGGACGAGTCGTGGCCGACGGACCGACACGAGAGCTGCTGGCCGACCAGGCTCTTCTTGAGACCCACGGCCTCGAACTTCCAGCGTGCGCCTCGGCGAGATCAGGCATGCTGCCTGCTACAATCGGTCCGTGACCGATCGCCGAGACGATAGCGCCAGCGAAGGCCGCCACCAGACGGGCGCCCGCGGCGCGGCCCCCACCTACTACGAGTGCCCGGCTTGCGGGTATCTCTCGGCAGACCCTTCGTTCGGCTCCGCCGAGGCACCCTGTCCCGTCTGCGGAGCGGTAGACGGCATGCGCAGGGCCTTCCCCACCGACAGGCTCCGTCGCCTTGACGCGCGCATCCGCGAGTACCACGGCGACGGTGAGTCAGAGATCGTCGTCATCCTCGTCGCTGCTTTTCTGGAGGCGACGCTGGAAGACATCATCGACCGCATTCTCTCGGAGCGCGGCGCGGATGTCGCCGTACGGGCGGCCGTTCTCGATGGACACCGCGCGATCGGCGCCCGGATCGGTCGGCTATTCCCGCAACTCACGGGCGAGGAGTTCGAGGCCATGGCCGAGAGCGTGGGCTACAGGGACTTCCCGTACCTCTGGCGCGAGCTAAGGGAGGCGCGCAACGCGTTCATACACGACTCCCCGTTCAGGGGGCCGCAGGAGACGCTGGACACTTCAGCCGCCCAAACGGCGATGTCCCTGCTCGATCAGGCGTACGAGCTCTTCGTGCTCATGAACAACAGGTTCGTGGCCAAGGGCCACGATTCCGCCTAGTCACATGGCCGCTCGAGCGCTGTCCCTGCACGTCACGGGAATCGTACAGGGTGTGGGGTTCAGGCCCTTCGTGTACAACCTCGCCCGGCGGCTCGATCTCGTCGGCTGGGTGCGCAACTCCTCCGAGGGCGTCTTCTGTCTTGTGGAGGGCCCCCCTGAGGCGATCGAAGCCTTCGAGAGGGCCTTGCGCGAGGAGGCTCCGCCCATGGCGGTCATCGACTCAGTGATCGCCGAGGAGGTCGAGCCCGAGGGGCTGACATCGTTCGAGATCGTGGAGTCGGCGCGGACCGAGGGTGCCATGACGCTGGTTTCCCCCGACATCGCAACTTGCGCGGCGTGCGCGAGCGAACTCGCCGACCCCGCCGACCGGCGCTACCGCTACCCATTCGTGAACTGCACGAACTGCGGTCCGAGGTTCACGATCATCGAGGACATCCCCTACGACCGGCCAGCCACGACCATGCGCGACTTCAGGATGTGCGACGAGTGCGCCGCCGAGTACTCCGACCCGGGCGATCGGCGTTTCCACGCCCAACCCGACGCGTGCCTCGTCTGCGGACCCAGGCTCTATCTCAACTTGGCGGGTGAAGGGACAAGCAGCGAACTATCCCTCCCCGCAGACGCGAAGTGGACACCTGAGGTGGAGACCGCGGTGCGAAGCCAACACGAGCGTGACTCGGAGCGAGCGCGCTCCGATTCGATCATGCGAGCTGTGGTCACCCTTCTCCGCTCGGGTCGTATCGTCGCCATCAAGGGGCTCGGAGGCTTCCAGCTCGCGTGCGACGCCGACAACGAAGCGGCTGTGGCCAGGCTCAGGGAGCGCAAGCACCGCTGGGGCAAGCCGCTCGCGATCATGACGGCAACCATCGAAGATGCTCGCCGCTATTGCGAGGTGAGCGAAGCCGAGACACGGCTGCTCAGCAGCCCTGCGCGGCCGATCGTGCTGCTGCGCCAACGCGACGGCGCCCCGCCGCTCGCCCCGTCGCTCGCGCCCGGACTCCATGAGCTGGGTGTGATGCTGCCCTACACTCCGCTGCACCACCTGTTGCTCTCGGACTTCGGCTCCCCGCTGGTGATGACGTCGGGTAACCTCTCCGAGGAGCCCATAGCGATGCGCAACGCCGAGGCGCTCGAACGACTCGCCCCGATCGCCGATGCATTCCTGCTCCACGACCGGGACATCCACTCCCGATACGACGACTCGGTCTCGAGGATGGTGGGCGGTCGTATCGAGATCATCCGGCGGGCCCGCGGCTATGCGCCCTACCCGCTGACACTGCCCTTCAGCTCGGACATCGACATACTCGCTGCCGGACCCGAGCAGAAGAACACCTTCTGTCTGCTAACCAAGGAACATGCCTTCGTCTCGCAACACATAGGAGACATGGAGAACGCGAAGACCCTCGAGCACTACGAGGCCACGCTTGAACTCTACGAGAGGCTGTTCCGCATCTCACCCCAACTGGTGGCGTACGATCTCCACCCCGAGTACCTCTCCACGAAGTTCGCGAAGACCCTCGACCTCCCCAAGGTGGGCGTCCAGCACCATCACGCGCATGTCGCTAGTGTCACGGCCGAGCACGGCCACTCGCACCCCGTGATCGGAATAGCGCTGGACGGCACCGGCTATGGGACAGACGGCCACATCTGGGGCGGGGAGATCCTCATCGCCGACTGGGCTGGCTTCTCGCGCTTCGCCCACCTTGCAGAGGTGCCGATGCCGGGTGGGGCGGCGGCCGTGCGCCGACCCGCGCGTATGGCGATCGGCACGCTCGTCGGCCTGGACGCGGGGCTGCTGGATCATCCCGGCGCCGCGCCTTTGCGTTCGCGACTGGCGGACGGCGAAGAGGCCCTTCTCTTGGAAATGATCGAACGCCGTGTGAACTGCCCGCCAACGTCTTCGATGGGCCGACTGTTCGACACTGTATCCGCGCTCTGTGGGGTTCGCGACGACGCTCTCTATGAGGGACAGGCGGCGGTGGAGCTCGAGGCGATCGCCGCTCAGGGCGTATCGGACGGATACCGATTCGCGTTGAGTGACTCTGAACCGGTAGTCGCCGACCCCCTCCCGGTGATCGAGGGGGTTCTCGATGACATCGCAGAGGGTACCGAGCCCGCACTGGTCTCCGCGCGCTTCCACGCCGCAGTCGCAGATCTCATCGCCGAGGCGGCCGTGCTGGCGGCAGGAAGAACGGGGATCCGAAGCGTAGCGTTGGCAGGCGGCGTGCTGATGAATCGTCTGGTGGTCACGTCATCTCTGCCGAAGTTGGCCGACGCTGACCTCCAGGCACTGCTCCACGAGAGGCTGCCCACGAACGACGGAGCGGTGTCTTTCGGCCAGGCCGTCGTTGCGTGGGCACGACGACATGGGATATAACCGGCGATACGGCAACGGACGAGGGAGGCATCCCGCATATGTGCCTTGCGATCCCCGCAAAGATCGTGTCCATCGGTGAGAACAACATGGCCGAGGTCGACATCATGGGCGTTTCCCGCCACGTGAGCCTCGACCTCGTACCCGAGGCCAAGAGTGAAGACTACGTTCTCGTTCACGCTGGATTCGCGATCCAGGTCGTAGATGAGGAGTACGCCACCGAGACCCTGGAGATGCTCCAGGAACTGAGCATCGTCGACGCCGGCACTGTCGATTCGGAGGTCTAAGTGGACCTCAGCGGATTTCGCGACCCCGAGGTAGCACGGGGTCTGATAGAGGCTATCCATGCTACCGCCACCAGCCCCGTCAAGCTCATGGAAGTCTGCGGCACGCACACTGTGGCGATCGCCAAGAACGGTCTCCGCGAAGTGATGCCCCAGAACGTCACTCTACTGTCTGGCCCGGGTTGTCCGGTCTGCGTCACCGCTAATCGTGACATCGACACTGCTATCGAGTTCGGACGTCAGCCAGGCGTCATCCTGGCTACGTTCGGCGACATGATGAAGGTTCCCGGGTCGTACTCCTCCCTGTCCGCCGAGAAGGCCGACGGTAGAGACGTCCGCGTCGTCTACTCCCCTCTGGACGCACTGGATATCGCCGCCTCATCTCCCGACAGCCACGTCGTCTTCCTGGGCGTGGGCTTCGAGACTACAGCTCCCACGATCGCCTCAGCCATTCAGCAGGCGGCAGCTCGAGGGCTCGACAACTTCTCGGTCTTCTCGGTGCACAAGACCGTTCCCGAGGCACTCAGGGCGCTGGTTAACGACCCGGATGTCGAGGTCAACGGACTGATCCTCCCCGGGCATGTATCAGCGATCATTGGCCTGGAGCCGTACCGTTTCCTTGCCGAGGAGTTCGGCGTTCCAAGCGTGATCACCGGCTTCGAGCCCGTCGACGTGCTGCAGGGCGTACTGATGCTTCTGCGTCAGTTGGCCGAGGGACGGCCAGCCGTCGAGATCGGCTACAAGCGTGGCGTGCCTCCCGAGGGCAACCCTGCGGCGCTCGGGAAGATGTGGGAGGTCTTCGAGCCCTCTGACGCAGAGTGGCGGGGCATCGGCGTCATACCAGGCACGGGGATGGCGATAAGGTCCGAGTACTCGCGCTTCGACGCGCTCGAGCGTGTGCCTGTGAGCCCACCGGAGCCCAAGGAGACCCCGGGCTGTCAGTGCGGCGAGGTGCTCCGCGGAGTCACGCTTCCCTTCGAGTGCAGACTCTTCGCGAAGGCGTGCACGCCCGAGCGTCCGATAGGGCCGTGCATGGTCTCCTCGGAGGGCTCTTGTTCCGCCTACTACCGGTACACGGACTACGGCAAGGCCTAGCGCCCGCGAGTCGGGCCGGCGACGGGAAGAGGGCGGCGGCATGGAGCAAGACCGGGTCCTGCTGGCTCATGGCAGCGGCGGCAGCATGATGCACGAACTCGTGGAGAAGGTCTTCGTCGCCCGTCTCGGCGACGAGGTGCTCAGGCGGCTCGACGACGCTGCCTCGCTCGAACTCCCCCCTGGCAAGGTCGCGATGTCCACCGATACCTACGTGGTGAGTCCACTGTTCTTTGCGGGCGCCGACCTTGGCCGCCTCGCCGTGTGCGGCACCGTGAACGACGTGGCCACATCGGGCGCGAAGCCGATGTTCATGTCGGTGGGCTTCGTTCTCGAAGAGGGCCTCCCGATGGATGACCTGCGGCGCATCCTCGAGTCTATGGCCGATGCGGCCGAAGAGGCGGGCGTTCGCATCGTCACCGGGGACACCAAGGTGGTCGAGCATGGCCACGGCGACGGCGTCTACGTCAACACAACCGGGATCGGCGTCATCCCAGACGGTGTCGAACTCTCGGGCTCCAACTGCAGACCAGGCGACGCCGTGCTGCTCTCCGGCACCCTCGGCGATCACGGCATCGCTGTCATCTCTCGCAGAGAGGGCTTGTCGTTCTCCACGGACATCAGGAGCGATGCCGCGCCTCTGGGTGATCTCGTGGCCGCCGTGCTGGACGCAGCGCCGGGGACGCGTTGCTTCCGCGACCCGACGCGCGGCGGGCTGGCCTCCACACTGAACGAGCTCGCCTCGGCCTCGGGGGTCTCGATCACCGTCGAGGAGACAACGGTTCCAGTACACGAGCAGGTGCGCGGAGCCTGCGAGATGCTCGGCTACGACGTCTTCCAGGTTGCCAACGAGGGCAAGATGATAGCGGTCGTCCCCGCCGAGGAGGCGGAGGCGGCGCTCGCGGCGATGCGTACAAGCAAGTACGGGGGAGACGCCGCGATCGTGGGCAGCGTGTCCGAGGAGCACCCGAGCAAGGTATACGTCCACACAAGCTTCGGTGCGAAGCGGATCATGGACATGCTCGTCGGCGAACAGCTCCCCCGCATCTGCTGAGCCGTGCAACCTTCCTCCTCCCGACGCGAGGAGACGACAGGCATCCTCCGCATACTCGCGGCGGCCACCATCTGGGGGACCATCCCGCTGCTTGTGCGAGTCGCGGAGGCCTCCCCGCTCGTGATCGTCTTCTGGCGTGTCACGCTGTCCGCGCTGACGCTCCTGGCCGTCCTCGCTATCCGAGGGCGCATGTCGGCGATGCTCGCGCTCTCGCGCCGCTCCGTGTTGGCGCTGGCAGGCATGGGGGCTCTGCTCGCGCTGAACTGGGTGCTCTTCTTCACCGGGATATCGCTGACCCACGTGGCCGTGGCCGAACTCCTGGCCTACACGGGGCCGGTCCTAGTGGCCGCCCTGACACCCATCATGAGCTCGGAAGCCTTCGACCGGCGGATAGCTTTGCCGCTGGCCCTCGCGCTGGGAGGAATGGCGCTGATCGTCGGCCCTGTCCGGCTCACGATGGAAGGCCGGCAGTCGCTCGGCGCGCTCGCAGCCCTCGCTTCCGCCCTCACCTACGCCATCCTCGTCATCAACGCCAAGCGGCTGCTCGAGGGCATCGACACCGATGTCTACATCTTCGTGGAGAGCGTGGCGGCCTCGGCCATCCTGCTGCCCGCCGTCCTGCTCCTGCCAGGCCCCAGCGCGCACGTCCAGTGGCTCGCGGTAATCGCACTGGGAGTCGTGAACACCGCCCTCACGGGCCTTCTGTTCCTGTCGGGCCTGCGCCGAGTGAGGGCGGACCGGGCCGCCGCGCTCACATACGCCGAGCCAGTCAGCGCCATAGCTTTCGCTGCTCTCCTGCTCGGTGAGCCGCTAGCGCTCCGGACCCTGGCCGGCGGAGCTCTCATCGTAGGCGCGGGGCTCGTGGTCGCGAGGATGGCCCCTTCGCCCGCGCCAGAGGAACTCCCTATAGGCTAGCCTGGGTACGATAGAGAACGAGCCAGAGCCGAGCATCCCATTCCGGAGGTAGTGCATGCGTGCTCTCCAACGACTGGCCGAGACTGACGCCGTCCGCCGCCTTGAGCAACGAGACCCCACGCTCTTCACAGCGGACGTTGACCAAAGGCAGGCCGTCATACGCCGCCTTGGCTGGACCGACCTGGCCGAGAAGGCTATCTCGCGACTGCCCCTGCTCGATCAGCTCAAGACCTCTCTTCTCGCCGAGGGAGTCACAGACATCGTCCTGCTGGGCATGGGGGGCTCGTCACTGGCGCCGCTCGTACTGTGGCGCACGTTGCAGCCGGTCTCCGAAGCCCCAAGATTGCACGTTCTCGACACGACGTTTCCGGGCACCACGATGGATCTCCTCGGTACGCTCTCGCCCGAGAGCACGTTCTTCCTCCTCGCGAGCAAGTCGGGGACAACCGTCGAGCCACTCGCGCTATACGCCATCTTCCGCGAGTGGGCTGACCAAGCGCTCGGCAGAGTGCGTGCCGGCAAGCAGTTCATCGCCGTTACGGACCCGGACAGTCCACTGGACACCATGCGAGGACGCGAGCTGATGCGCACCTCCCTGCACGCACCGGCAACCGTGGGTGGCCGGTACTCCGCGCTCTCAATGTTCGGCCTGGCGCCTTCAGCGCTGGTCGGCCTCGACATGCCAACTCTGATCTCGCGGGCGCGGGCTATGGAGGCTGCTTGCTGGCAGGAGCCGGACAAGAGCCCGGGAGCGCACCTGGCCGCCTGGATCGCCGACGCGTACGAGGGGGGGCGGGATAAGCTCACCCTGATTCTCTCGCCCGAGCTAGCGCCCTTTGGTCTGTGGGCCGAGCAGCTCGTCGCCGAGTCTACCGGCAAGCAAGGCAAGGGCATCGTGCCCGTGATCGAGCATGACGCTGCCCGAGTCGGCGGATACGGGTCTGATCGGGCGATCGTCATGCTCCGGCTGCGAGATGACGAGGCGCTGGCCGAGCAGGCTTCGGCAGCGGTCGCCGAGGCGCCCGTCTACGATATCGCGCTGCACGACGCCTATGACCTCGGCGCCGAGTTCGTCAGATGGGAGGTTGCGGTAGCGTTGACCGCTGCGCTCATTGGGGTGAACCCGTTCGACGAGCCCAATGTCACAGAGGCCAAGGAGGCCACGCGCGAGCTGCTCGCAGGGGGACTCCCGGTGCCTCAGGCCTCGGTGGACATCAACGGGTACTGGGTGACATACGCCGGGCGAACGTCTCGCGCAGACGGTGATATGCCGACGTCCCTCGAGGGGGCGCTCAGGCCCCTGCTTTCGACCGCCGTCGCCGGGGACTACCTGGCGGTGCTTGCCTTCCTTCCCGAGGACGAAGCGCTCCTCGAACCTCTCAGAGCCGCAGTCGCCGACTTCTCGAGAAGAACCAGGCTGGCCGCCATGGTCGAGTTGGGCCCGCGCTACCTCCACTCGACTGGCCAACTCCACAAGGGGGGTCCCGATCGCGGCCTCTACATGATAGTCACAGCTCGCGACAGACGAGATGTCCCCGTGCCAGGACAGAGCTACACACTGGCCGCCCTGTTCCGAGCACAGGCCGAGGGCGACCTCGCTACCCTGGCCGGTCACAACGGACGCGTACTGCGCGTCGACCTGCCCGATCTCGCGCCAGTCACCGCGAGCCTGCTCACGGTGACTGGCGCCTAGCGGGACCGGCACCGCCTCATGGGGCCCTCCTGGGGGTGAGAGCCCCCGATGAGCTGTCTACTTGCTTCCGGCACCCGTTGTGAAAAGGCCGCCGATCTTGTCCAGGCCGTGCTCCTTTTCGTGCCTCTCGTGGGCGGTACCATGGATGCGCATCCAGATCTCGTCCACGTTCTTGGGCAGCTGCCCGTCGAGCTTGCTCACGATGATGATGGTGAGCAGGCCGAGCGGGAAGGTGAACAGCACGGGGAACGTCAGGCTCCCGAGAAAACCGACCAGGCCCTCTGTGCCTATGATCTTCAGCTGCTGCAACATGTTGAGGAGGATGATCAGAATGGCGCTGCCGAGACCAACCAGCATGCCGGCGATGGCGCCGCGCTCTGTCGTGCCCCTCCACCAGATGCCCGTGAGGAGCATGGGTACGAAGGCGCTGGCGCTCACGGAGAACGCCCAGGTGACCATCATCGCGATCAGCGCGGGATAGGCCTTGTCCAGACCGGTCGCCGGGATACCAAGGCCGATCGCGAGCGAGATGAGTGCGATCACGATGACTGCGCTCTTGCCTACGAAGACCCTCTTGGCCTCGGAGGCGTTGGGGTTGATGTACTTCTCGTACACGTCGTGGCCGATCGAAGCGGAAGCCGCGATGAGCAACCCGCCGATGGTCGAGAACATCGCGGCGAATGCGCCTGCGGCGACGATGCCCATGAGAAGCTCCCCGCCCAGGATCTGGGCGATGGTGGGCATGATCGAGTCCGACTTCACCAGCAGTCCGTCCACGTAGGATACGTTGGTGGGCGCAGTCCCGGCATTGAAAGCATCCGCGATGAAACTGCGTCCGGCCAGACCGGCGATCGGCGCGAGGATGTAGAAGAAGCCAAGGAACACCAAGACCCAGAAGGTCGAGCGCCGAGCGGCCTTGCCGGAGGGGTTGGTGTAGTAGCGGTTGAGGATGTGCGGCAATCCCGCCGTGCCCAGGACGAGCGCCAGCACCATCGAGAACTGATCGATGGTGTTGTAGCGGTGACCGGGCTCGTTGAAGAGCATGTCGCGCGTCTCATGCAGCTTGTTCTTCTGCGGGAGTACCAGCTCCACCGCAGCCTTCGGGTCACCTGCGGCCACGACCTCCTCCGCCTTCGCATAGGTCTCAGCCGACATGACACCCTTGGCCGCATCCATGGGAGTCTTGCCCGGCTCGCCGGCGGTAGCTTCGGCAACCGTCACAACCTTCGTCATCTGCAGCTTTGCTGCGGACGCATCGGCGAGCGCCTGCGGATAGCTGAAGCCCTTCGCGAAGACGAATATGACGACCATCGCCATGGCGAATGCGAGCCACCAGAACTGGAAGATCTGGTTGAGCGTGGTGCCCTTCATGCCTCCCACGGCCACGTAGAACATCATGATAGCCGAGACGGTCACGACGCCCGAGGAGTAGGGATCCATGCCCAGATAGCCGGTCCCGACGAGCACCTTCCAGGTAGTGCCTGAGCCGAACATCTGCGGCGCGAGGTAGAAGAAGCACGTAATGAGAACCACGAGCACGGCCACAAGGCGCACCCTCGTGGTGCCGAACCTGCCGAAAGCGAAGTCCGGCACCGTGTACTCACCGAAGCGCCTCAGAGCCGAGGCGATAAAGAGGACAACGACCATGAAGCCACCCGCGAAGCCGGCCGCGAACCAGACTCCGTCCAAGCCTGATGCGTAGACCGCAGCGGCCACCCCCAAGAAAGAGGCGGCCGAGAGATAGTCGCCCGAGATCGCTGAAGCGTTTGCGAACGAGCCGACCTTGCGCCCGGCAAGGTAGAAGTCCGCAGTGGTTCTGGTGAATCGCCTGGAGAAGATCGATAGACCGATCGTGAACGCGATCAGAGTGACGACCAGGACGATAGCCAGCGTGTTCAGGTTGCCCATCGCCTAGCCCACCTCCTCCGAAGTCGCGGCCGCTACGTCGGCGGTCATCTTCTCGGCCATGTGCTCGAGCTTCTCGTCGAGCTTGTCCGCGCGCTGCGAATACGTCCACGCCATCACCCAGAGAAACACGTAGTACAGCAGAGACACGAACAGGTAGTTCAAGGTGAAGCCGCCCCATATGGCACTGTCACTGCTGTACCACCAGGGAGCCCACGCTGAGAGGGCCGGGATGGCCAATGTCACGATGAAGAAGATCGCACCGTATGTGAAACTCAGTCGCCGCTGCATTCGGAAGACCAGATCGACGCTCTCGATCGTGTCGACGTGATCGCCGTGGCGGATGTGCGCACCCACCGAAGCCGCAGCGGTATCTGCCGTGCTGCTCGTCATGCTCTCTGCACCTCCTTTGCGTCCGAGGGGACGTCGCCGTCCCCGGTACAAACTGCTGCCGTCTAGTCGGCCTTCACGACCATCACAGGTACATCCGAGCCCTTGACCACGGTCTCGGCCACGCTGCCCAGAGCGAGACGCCGCAGTCCCGTGCGTCCCATGTCGCCCAGGACGATCAGGTCGGCACCCCAGTCCGCGGCGGTGGCGACGATCCGCTTGGTGACGCCGCCCTGGACCACTTCCACTTCACACTCCACGCCGTTGCGTTCGCACATGGTCTTCGCGATGACGAGTCCCTTGATGGACTCGTGCACTCCGGCGTAGACGTCCTCGGACATGACCTCCTCGGGGTACTCCAGCGACTCATAGCCCGTGTCGACGTAGATCGCCTTGACCGCGGCGCCGAACATCTTCGCAAGGATCACCGCGTACTCCGTCGCCGCGACTGCGGGCTCCGACCCGTCAACCGGCAGGAGTATGCGGTCGACCTCGTGGCACACCTCCTGGATGTCCCCGAGCTTGATGTCCTCGGCTGCTCCCTTTATGCAGACCTTCATGCGATTCACCTCCCTGCGCAGATATGCCTACTCCTGCACGAGGCTATCGCACGAGCGGCGCATAGAGCTGCAGCTGAGACCGAGCGGCGTGTTTCGTCGGCGAAGGGTGCATGGACAGCGGTGAACGGTGCGCCCGGCGCATCCTGATAGGGGCCGTACTCCCTGCTAGAGCCCCACGAACCGCACTTCGGGACCGCCGGGATCCAGGGAAACCACGGCCATGCTCCGGCCGGTACCGCCCCTACCCGCGCTAGCCGAGCCCGGGTTGAGGAATACGACCCCGGATCGGATCTCGACAGAAGGGACGTGCGTGTGTCCGAAGACGACAAGCCCGGTGCCGTCCGAGATGGGGTCCCGGATTCCAAGCAGCTCCTCCAGCCGATGGCAGACCACGACACCGGTGCCGGCAAGATCGACATCGGCTACGCGGGGCAAGTCGGCGAGTGCCACATCGCGATCGCAGTTGCCCCTGACAGCCGTGAGAGGTGCGATGGCCGTCAGTCGCGCAATGATCTGGGGTGAGCCGATGTCTCCCGCGTGTATCACGTGATCGACGCCCGAAAGGGAGCGGACCACCGCATCGCTCAAACGGCCGTGCGTATCGGAAAGGACGCCAACCAGCATGCCGACCGATGGAGAATGCGCGCTCGGCACTTGCGGCTAGAGTCCCAGCGCCCGCTTGACGGCCGGCACGCGCCGCCGGGAAACCGGCACCTGAGTACCGCCGGCGTCGCGCAAGGTCAGCAGCAGGGTTCCGCCGTACATGGGGACGACCTCTAGGACCTGTGCGAGGTTAACGAGGAATCGCCGGTGCACTCGGAAGAACCCGTTGGGTCCTAGTCTCTCCTCGAGACTGGCCAGCGATACGGTCGACAGAAACCTTCCCTCGTCGGTGAAGAGGTATGAGTAGTCATCCTTCGCCATCACGTAGTGGATATCGCCGACCTGGACCAGCAGCTTCTTGCCGCCCTTCTCGACGGGGATCCGCTCCACGAGAGGCATCGTTCGCTGGGGCGCGACCCGTTCGATGGCTTGGCGCAGCCGGTCGACCTCGACAGGCTTCACCAGGTAGTCGACGGCGGCCACGTCGAATGCCTTGAGTGCGTGCTCGCCGTGGGCTGTGACGAACACGACCGCCGGCGGACGCTCCATCTTGCCCAGCACCTCGGCCAACTCGATGCCGGAGATGCCCGGCATGTCTATGTCCAGAAAGACCACGTCGTACTCGATCGCCTTGATGAGTTCGATCGCCTCGCTCGCTGCCGAAGCCGCCCCCACTACTTCGACGCCACCGATCTCGTCGAGCAGGTATCGGAGCTCACCCCGCGCGGGCACCTCGTCGTCGACTATCAGCGCCTTAAGCATCGAGTGCCACACCCCGCTCGGCCGGTTCCATCACGATCAGTAGGGTCACCTCGGTTCCCGAACCAGGCTCGCTGCGGACCTTGACTCCCGAACCGTGCCCGAAGTGCCCCTTCAGCCGGTCGTCTACGTTCTTCAGGGCGATCCCCAGGCCCTTCCCGAACCCTGGTTCTAAAACCCGTGGCAGATCGCCTGGGGCGATGCCTCGGCCGTCATCGATGACCTTCACGAGCAGGGTGGCGTCGTGGACATGTGCAGTCAAGCGAACATTCAGGCCGCCGTTCGGCGGCATGCCGTGCTGGATGGCGTTCTCAACGAGTGGCTGAACCACGAAGGCAGGGATCTCCAACTCCAGCACCTCAGCGTCGATCTCCTCGGAGACGCGGATGCGATCTCCGAATCGCGCGCACTCGAAGGACAGGTACGCACGCACGTACTCCAGTTCCCTCGCGAAGCGCACCAGCTCGTCTTCACTCTCGAGCGTTCGCCGATAGAAGAACGCGAACTCCCGCAGTAAGTGTCTGGCCGCAACGGGGTCGGTCCTGATGAGCGCGGCGATCGTGTTGATCGTATTGAACAGGAAGTGCGGGTTGATCTGCGCCTGGAGAGCTTTGAGTTCCATGCGGCAGGCGAGTTCGGTCTGGCGATCCAGTTCGGAGAGTTCCAGCTGCGTCGACAGCAGGAGGGCGAGGCCCTCAACCATCGCCACCTGCGTCTCATTCAGCAGCCTCGGCGTGGTGTAGTAGAACTTGAGCGTGCCGGCCGGGCTCCCTCGCATCTCGAGGGGCACTATGATCGCTGCCTTGAGCAGGCAGTCTCGCCGCGTACATCCGATCTCCTCGCGACTGCGCAAGATCTTGTGTTCGTTGGCGACCAGTGCGTCGCGCGTTGCCCTGGTGAGCAGCGGACCCCCCGTGTGGTGGTGGTCCTCGCCGATACCCGAGAACCCCAGAACCGACTCGGTGTCCGTGATCGCCACGGCCGCCGCCTCTGTCCGCTCGAGGATCAACCGACAGACGGCTTGTGCGGTCTCGGGGCTGAGCCCCTGGCGCAGGTGGGTGATGGTCTCATTCGCGATCGCGAGAGTCTGGTGCGACTGGCGAGCCTGGAGATGGTCCGGGCGAGTGATGAATCGCGCCACAAGACTGCCGATGGCGATGAGGGTCAAGCCCGAGACTGCAGCCACGAACGCGTAGCGGGGAACCGGAAAGACGAGTGCCACGACCGCCGCGATCGCGATGACCGTGACAGTGAATACCAGCAGCACGTCAATGACGACCGTGCGGCTTGGTAGGGTCACTCTGCCTGCCAGAGGCATCTCGTCACCCCAGGCTATCCGACATCAGGAACACAAGGCGACCTGCCAGTTCGCGAAAGCCAGCCTTCAGGTAGAGCCGGCGAGAGGCGGCGTTCGACTCCTGAGTGCACAGCATCACGCGACGGGCACCTGCTCGGCGAAGGCACCCTAGCGCGTCCTCCAGAAGGATGGCCCCGACGCCTCGGTCGCGCCACTCGGGAGCCACCGCAAGGCGGCCGATGCTCCCTTCGTCTTCCCTGGAGGTGCACAGAGTATAGCCGACGACGGCACCGGCAGCCTCGGCGATGCCGAGCCGTTCAGACACCAAGTACCTCGAAAGGGTGTCCGGGTCGTAGCGCCAGAAGTCGTCGAAACACTCCGAGTCGACGAGGAGCACCTCGCGAGCGTCCGCCACAGACCCCGTCCGCACGGACACGCCGTAGGAGGGAGGCGGTGGTGCGGGGCGCTCGGCTGACAAATCGTCCAGTCGCAGCGTGAGGAGATACTCGAGCGGTCTCAGACCTGCTTCAGTATAGGGTTCGATGCCTCCCTCAGGAACCAGCGGGCTCAGCAGGCGGCTGAAGCCGTGTGACCTGGCCACTGAGGCCAGCTTGCGCAAGAACTCGGGAATCCTGCGATCCGGACACCACATACCGCGGATCGCCAGGATGTCGGAGACGGCGCGCCACCTGTCCACGACTGCACCCTCGCGCCTCCCGGCTACCATCACCTTCCAGGGAGCCTCGCGCCAGAAGCCCCTGAGTGACATCGGGTCGTCGAAGAGCTGGGCGCCCTTGAGGGTCGGCCAGAGGCTGTCCAGCTCGTCGTTGCGTGCGGTCCGAAGCGGCTTCTTGGACATCATCTGGGACCCCACACCTCCGTGAAGGCGAGCGTGAGGGCGGCGAAGCCCAGGAATGCCGCGAAGGACAGCTCCACTGACCTCTCCCGGGCTAGCGCAGTGAGGCGCGCACCGACGAGCGTTCCCGGAATGGCGCCAGCCGCGAGCGCAACTCCCAGCCTCACGTCCACATTGCCGAGCACCCAATGCGCAACCGCACCCGGTGCCGAGAGGACGGCTATGGCGACAAGGCTCGTGCCCACGGCACGCTTCATCGGGAGCCCCAGCCCGCGGACGAGAGCGGGTACCAGGAAGAAACCGCCACCAAGACCCAGGAAGCCGGAGAGCAGGCCCGTGGCGGCTCCGATGCCGAGTTCGGTCGCAGTGCCAGACGAACCAGCACGATATCGGTTGAGCCAGCCACTCGCCTCGGGCTTGCCGGCGCGCGCAGATCGCCGGAGGACCATCAACGCCGCCAACCAAGCGATCAAAGCTGAGGTCAGCAGCAGGACAGTCCGCCCCCCGGCCGCCGTGGCGAAGTAGGCCCCCAGACCGGCCGTAACGGCGCCCGCTACCCCCATCTTGAGCCCGGTGCGTACATCTGCCAGAGACCGCCTGACGTACGTGCTGGCGGCCAGCATCGCGGTTGGGAACACGACAGCCAAGGGCGTGCCCACCGCGATCAGCGCGGGGTAGCCCAGCAGGACGCGGATCGCCGGTGTCATGACTATCCCGCCCCCTAGGCCGAACGCACCCGCCAGCCCCCCGGCCACGAAGCCCGTGAGCACTTCGGCGACTTCGGGCATCGGACTACTGAGGACGGATGACAGGGAACCTGCCGCTGATGGCGGTCCTGTCAACCCGGCGCTCTCCTGAGAACAGAGTCTTCAGGGGCACATCCTCCCAGATCCTGTCCATCATGAGCGGCCACCTGCGCTGGAAAGCGAAGTACTTGTCGCAGTTCTCTCGCGCGTAGCGGGATGCGTCTTTGATGGCAGCTCGGAAGACCTTAATGTACGTATCCCTCTCGGCTCCGCCCACTACCGAGTGCATCAGTGCTGTGACCGCCGCTCGCCACAGTACCGACGAGCCCAGGAATAGCCCGGGGAAGGGCTCTAGCGACTCCGGCGTTACGGGACGGAGATCCACCTGGGACTTCGCGAATTCGAGCTTGCGATGCTCGTAGATGAAGCGGTAGACGTCCTGCCTAAGAGCTATCGCCGCGCTAGGAGCCTGCGGAGGATGGTGCCGGATCGACCACTCGCCGTCAAGGAAGACGTCGCCGCCGTGCATTCGCGCGTTGATGACGTAGTCCACGTCCTCCCCGCGTACCACCCACGGATCGAACGACACATTGCAGTACATGTCTCTCTCAAGCACCAGACAGCCCCCGAAAGCCACGGGGCTCGGCTTGAGCCTGGGGGGCGCGTCCACTATCGACAAGGTCTGGTTGTAGGCGTCCGCGATACGCCAGAAGGCATCGGTCCAGCGCGGCTCCTCGAGAGTCTGATGGCGGCCCTCCTGATCTACATAGAAGCCGCTCTTGGCGAGGATCAACCTGTCGTCTTCCGTCCGGCTGCCCAATCCCTCGAGCGCCCGATCGAGGAAGCTCTCATCGTTCACTACTTCGTCGTCGTCTACGAAGAGGACTGTCTCGCACCCGAGAACAGCCGCAACCATGAGTCCCAGGTTCCGGACCGCACCGTAGCCCGTCAGGCTGACGCCCTCGATCATGTCGGCGAACTCCAACTGCTCGAGCCTGCGATGGAGCGATCCGAGCTCGGCCTGACCGAAGACCAGCGCGTCGAGGCCGGGGAACTCGGAGACTATGCCCTGAACGCGGTCCTCGGCCGCGTGCTCGATAGCCGGGTCCGTCGCGGCGGCCACCACAACAACCTTGCCGAGACGATCGAGGTGCTCGAACGAGGCCAGACAGGCAGCCAACGTCCCTTCGCCGTCAAGAGGCGTCGGATGGTCGTAGACAGCGCGCAAGCGCCCGCGCACACGTTCGCGGCTGCGACACCAGAAAGTCGGTATGACGATGCACGGGACCAATGTGCGCACCTCGCGGATATCGGCTGCGCCCAGGAGTGAGCGCGAGGACAATCATACTCCTTCAGGCTGAGGCCCTCAGTCCTGTTCCACCGCAGACTCATCGGCGAGGATGCCGGTGTCCTCATCGCCCGAGGCCGAGAACGCGCCCACTGCCTCAGAGCCTTCGGTCTCAGTCGCCGCCCTCTCGGCGTTCTCCTTGGTGACCAAGCACCTGTCCAGGGTATCCCGCATCACAGCATAGGGTCTCGACCCGATCAGCAACTCGTTGCAGATCATGGCTGCCGGGGTGGCATCGATGCCAACGTGCATCGCGAAGTGGCGGAAGGCATGCAGGCGCTCCTCATAGGTGTCCTCGAGCCACGCCGCGGCCACAGCGACCGTGTCGAGCCCGATGCTCTCGGCCACGTCGAGGAGCACGTCCTGGGCTCCGATATCCCTGCCCTCGCCGTAGTATGCACGGAAGATGGCTTCGTGAGTGCGCCAGTGCGTCTCGGCACCGACGTCTCGCGCCACTTCACCCATCACGATGGCCGCATGTGTGTGAGGAATGTGGTCAGGGAGCGACATGGGGAATCCCTCGGTCCGAGCGATGCGCAGCATATGCTCATCAACCTTCTCCGGATGGCCCAGTCCGCTCCTCTTCGCCGAGAGACCTTCGCGCGGCATGTTGGGCCTGAGCTCGAAAGGCACCAGCACCACATCCACTTCGACCTCGGACTTCAGCCTTTCGAACCGGTACAGGTCGATGTAGCAGAACGGTCAAGCGTAGTCGAAGAAGAGCAGCACGCGAGGCGGAGTTGCCTCGGCGGACTCCTCGGCGGGAGCGCCCGGTGGCTCTTCGTTCGGCAAGCACAACTCCCGTCACTCGACCAGATTCAACGCCGCTCCACAACGCGCGCACTCCCCTGACTGCGTGCGCATTCGGAGCACCTCGAAGCCTGAGCGGCTGATGGCTACGGCGCCGCAGCTCGGACATACGGTATCTTCCCCACCAGGCTCAGCCACATTGCCGAGATAGACGAAGTGCAGGCCGGCCTCGGAGCCGACGCGTCTGGCCGTCCGAAGCGTCTCGACCGGAGTGGGCGGCAGGTGTCCCAGATCGAGATAGGGCTGGAACCGGGTCACGTGCCAGGGCGTATCGGGCCCCAGGCCGTCCCGGATCCACTCGGCGATCCCGGTCAGCTCGGACAAGTCGTCGTTGACGGTCGGAATCACGTTGGTGACCACCTCGACATGCATGTGCCAGTGCTGCTTGGCGCGCTCGGCCATGCGCAAGACCGGCTCGCCGCTGGGAACCTTGCACAGCTCCTTGAGAGTGCTGTCGTGGAAGGCCTTGACGTCGACACGCCAGACGTCGATGAGGGGACCGATGAGATCGAGACCCGCCTCGGTGATGTAGCCGTTAGTCACCATCACCGTGTAGATGCCAGCTTCGCGGCACGCGTGTGCCACGTCACGCACGTACTCGATCCAGATGACAGGTTCGTTGTATGTGAAGGCGACGCCGGTGCACCGGTAGGCGCGTGCCATGTCCACGACCCTGGCGGGTGGAAGCTGGTGCAGCTCTGCCTCCGCATCGTCCACGCCAAGCCTGCTGATGCTCCAGTTCTGGCAGTGACCGCAACGCATCGTGCAGCCCACACTGCCGAGCGAGAGCGCGGAAGTGCCGGGAAAGTAGTGGAAGACCGGCTTCTTCTCGATGGGATCGGCCGCTATCGACGAGATCCTGCCGTACGTCAGGGCCATCAGCCTGCCCTCGACGTTCTGTCTGACCCCGCAGACCCCGCGCGATCCTGACGCTATTCGGCACTCGTGGGGACAAAGCTCGCAGCGGACTCTCTCTCCGTCGGGTCGCCAGAGTACCGCCTCGCGCATCCTCGCCCCCTCAGCCCGCCGCGATCCGCACCTGGTCCCTGCCAGCCTGCTTGGCCTGGTAGAGGGCCTGGTCGGCAGCCTCGAGCAGAGCGATCGGCTCGGAGATGCCCTGCCATGCTGAGGCTACGCCGATGGAAGCGGTCACTCCCAGCTCATCGAGACGGCCCTCCGACTCCAACTCAATGGGACGTTCGCGCACAACAGCGCGCAGCTTCTCGGCGACGACGAACGCCTCGGTCTTGCCGATCCCCGGAAGGATGACTGCAAACTCGTCTCCTCCGTAGCGGGTGGGCACGTCAGTCGCGCGCAGGTTGGACCGGAGTGCCTCGGCCACGGTCTTCAGCACCCTGTCTCCAGCGACATGCCCGTATCGGTCGTTCACACGTTTGAATCCGTCGAGATCGATCATGAGCAGCGCGACCTCCTGGCTGTATCTGGCGCTTCGCATGATCTCTTCCTTGAGGCGCTCATCGAACGCGCGCCGGTTCCACAGCCCTGTCAGCGGGTCGATGGCCGCTGTCTCGGTAAGCTCCTCGATGCTGCGTGACAGCCTCTTCTTCTGGAGCGGGAAGCACATCTCCCACGACGAGTTCCCCTGCAGGACAGCTATGGCGTGTTCCACACAGGTTGGGTAGCCGCATGCCCCGCAGTCGATGGTATCCTCGCGCGAGGCGAACTCGCCCTCGGCCAACGCCTCGTCGATCTGCTGCTCCGTGGGCAGTGCGACGATGAACGGCTGGGCCTGGAACGAGCGCCTCACCTCCAGTGGGGGGAGGTGTCCCAGGAGTTCGCGGGTACTCACGGCGGACATCGCGCTGCTTCGGCGCTCTGCAGCCACTATATTGCGCTTGGCGAACAGCGACAGTCCCGGACGTACAGATGGCCCGTCTATGCACCCTTCACAGTTCAGCATGTCGACGATCAGGGGAGCCGACTCCCCGGCTTCGATAGCCGCGAGCAGCCGGTCGAGCTTGTGCAATCCCCTGATGACCTGGACTTCAGTGTCGGTCATGTCGCGCTCCGCCGCAGTGCGCCTGGGAAAACCGTCGGTGAGCGAGATCTCCTTGACCGGACTGGGGCGGCGAGCCCCGGCGACCCCTTGTGGCATCGCGGCTGCCCGAGAACCGATGTGAGCTATCAGTCTCTTGAGCTCCTCGAAGTCGATGGCCGCGTCTATGGCGCCCTCGAACTGCGGATCGTACGCCTCGTCCTTTCGCGCGTAGCAGGGACTGATGTAGACGACAGCGGTTTGCGGAGGATAGAGCTCCTTCACCAGCCTGGCCTGAACCACGTAGGGGGGCACTATCGGCGCGAGCGCAGACACCAAGCTGGCGTGGAACTTCTGCACCCAGGACACCACGACCGGACACGTAGACCTCAGTACCAGAGCGGACGTCCCCCGCGCATGCAGACGTTCGTACTCGAGCGCCACGGCCTCCTCGCCGAGTAGCGTGCTCTCGACCGCGTAGAACCCGATCCCTTCGAGTGCCCTTTCGACCTCAGTCGGCGTCATGGGGTGCATCGCCGCTACGAATTCGGTCGCGAGGATAGCGACAACCGGGCGGTCTCCAGCGAGCAGCTCTATTACCAGATCGGTGTCGTCTCTCACCAGATGGGACGCCTTGCCGCACTCGGACACGCACAGGCCGCACTTCACGCATTTCTCCTCGATGACCTCTGTGCGATCATCGACGACGCGAAGTGCACGGGCGGGGCAGTGGCGGACGCACCCCCAGCACTCGCTGCAGTTCGACCTCGCAGACTGGATGAGGAATCCCTCCGGCCGCGCAGGTCGTTCGTCACTCTGACCAGGCTCACCATGCAACATGTCTTCGACCGGGCGGTCCATCGCTTCACCTCTCGCGGCTCAGCGTTCGCGCGCCACCAGTTCGCGGGGCTTCTCCCCGAGTAGTGCGTCGGCTCCGAGCCGCCTCATAGCTGAGTATAGCGGCCAACCCAGCCCATAGACGACGACCGCTTGACCGACGGCCACGCTGACCACGCCGAACAGGTACATCGGCAGCCAGGCGCCCTCGAGGTCCAGGCCGATCAACGGAAGGCGGAACAACCCCAGGCCCTTGAGGAGCAACGGCAGGTAGGCCGGCACTATGAGCGCGTTGGTTACCACCGGCCCCACCAACGCCAGTAGCGGTCGAGATCGAAGACGCCACGTCCAGGCCGCGCCCAACAAGCTGCCCAGAGATCCGAGTGTTACATCCCAGAGCGCGATCGGACCCAGCTGCGCGATCAGAGTCGAGTTGGCTGCGACAGATCCCAGCCAGAGCCCGGGCACCGCAGCCGGCGTGAAGCAAGCCACAACTGTCAGTGCCTCGCTCAGTCTGAACTGGATCAACCCCCACCCGAGCTGCCCCGGCAGCTGCACCGCCAAGAGAGTGAGGCCGCCGTAGACGGCAGCCACAACACCCGCCTGCGCCACGTATCTGGCGGTCTTCATGAGTCTGCTGCCCGCCTTCCCCAAACGCGGCCAAGAGGACCTGGGATTCTAGCACGTAGGTGCCGAGAGCAACGCCCGGCCCTACGCGGGCAGTTGGTCGCCGTCTTCGTGCACCTGGCCGAGCAGCCCGGTGGCGCCAGCCGCTGTCTGCCGATCGAGAACGTCGAGCAGAGCACTGACCACCTGAGGATCGAACTGGCTCCCCGCACCCTCCTCCAGCTCGACCCTGGCCCTAGCAGCGGAGAGCGCCTTGCGGTAGGGAGTATCGGACCTCATGGCGTCGTACGCGTCGGCCACGCCCAGTATGCGAGCGAGCAGGGGTGTCTGGGCTCCCGAGAGACCCATCGGGTATCCCCCGCCGTCCCAGCGCTCATGATGATGCAGGATCACCGGCGCGAGCGCATTGAGGAACCGTATCTCGCTCACTATCCCTGCGCCGATCTCGCTGTGGCGGCGGACCCTCGCCCACTCGTCCTCCGTCAGCTCGGCCGGCTTCAGGAGGATCTCCTCGGACAGACCCACCTTGCCCACGTCGTGCAAGACGCCGGCAAAGCGCAGTATCTCGATGTCCTCGAAGCCGAGTCCCATCTCCTGGCCGATCGCGGTCGCGTACTCCACGACCCTGTCGGTGTGCCCCCGGGTCATGCGTTCACCGATGTCGAGGGCCGCAGAGAGGGCCGCGATGGTCTTCGCGAAGTCCCTTCTGGTCCGCTCCAGAAGAGCCGCCCGGTCGAACGCGAGGGCGACATGGGCGGCTACGCGGCGCAGGGCTCGCGCATCTGTGTGCCGGAATGTCCCCTGCTCGGGAGATGCGACGAAGAGGCAACCGACCGCAACATCTCGCACCATAAGCTCAACGCTCATCACGCACCAGTCCGCACGATCTCGTGGGGAGCCCTCGACCAGCTCGGCAAGGTGCGTCGAGATGACGAAGGACGAGATGTCGAACTCCTCGCCGTCCTCGACACCGACAGCTTCACCGACGACGTGCGACACGTCTGGGGCAGTAACGTCGCTGCAAATGACAACCGCGCCAGCGTCGTGACCGAACCCGCTCAGGATCACTCCGCCTATGACGAACGAGAACGACTTCTCGAGAACACTCGCAACATGCGCGGCGAGGTCGTCGAGCCCCACTCCGGCGTGCAGCGCGGTCGCGACCTCGTTCAGCTGTGTGAGTTCTAGGATCTCTTGCTGGGTCTCCCCGTGGAACATCGCGACCCGCAGAGCGGCAGCCGCAAAGGAAGCGTATCTCTCGGCGATGCCGAGATCCGCCGCCGAGAAGGCCTCCGTCTCGTCCGCTCGCTCCAGATTGAGCACGCCGACGAGCGCGTCGGCTGTGCGCAGAGGGACACAGAGCCCTGTTCCCCGCTGGGAGCTCCTCGTGTCGTCGGCCGCGCCCGAGACTCTGTCGCCTATCACGAGGACGGCTTGGCCGCTCGCGGCCACGTGACCGGCGACACCGTCACCAACCCGACATGATCGGCCCTCGGCCCTTGCGCACGCCGTACCGATACAGGCCACCACATCCATGATGTCGGAGCCGGACCGCAACAGCATGATCGACCCGCCATCCGCGCTCACAAGATCAGCAGCCCGGACCAGGATCGTGTCGGGCAGAACGTCCGCTTCGAATGCCGGGTCGGACAGATCCTGACTGGCCGCCACGAGTGCCTCGATCTTGGCGGCCCTTCCCCTTGCGCGGCTCTGTGACTCCGCGGCTTTCAAGATGGCCTGAGCCTGAGCTGACACCATGCGGGCGATGGCCTGGGATCGCCGCTGGCCGTAGGCCGGGAGCTTGCCGACCAGCACACGCGCGCGATCATCGTCAACCCCTGCTGCTATCGCTCGCTCCAGTAGGCGCTCACGGTCACCGGAGGAGTTGACCAAACCGGAGACGACAAGGTGGCATACCGTCCGACCCTGGTGCTGGAGCGCGACTACCGAACAAGGCAGTCCGGCGCGGCACTCGGCCACCTCGCGACCCGTCGTCTCGATCCCGACGGGGGGCTTGAAGCAGGAGAAGATTCCTCCGCTGGTCCCTCGCTCCCCGAGCACTGCCTCGCAATACCCGATCTTCGGGCCCTCGCAGATCACTGAGGAGAACTCGGAGTCGAGGACGAGCACCGAGACGCCGAGGGCGTCGAACGTACCCTCAGTCACCTCACGCCAGGAGGACGAGCGGAACACGTCCCGTATGAACTCGTCGCCTGTCTCCACCGAGCACCTCTCGCGGGGCAGCATCATGCCGGGCACGACCAGGTCCGTCCCAAGATTGGTATCGGACACCCGCGAGCGGTCCTTGAATGCCAGAGAGGCCCTGTTCTCCAGCTATCTGGAGAAGGCGAGCGGCATCACAACGGATCACTGGGCAGTCGTATCGTGAACATGGTCCCAACGCCCATGACGCTACGAACATCGATAGTCCCCCCGCTCGACTCCACGATGTGCTTGGCGATCGCCAAGCCAAGGCCGAAGCCGCCCGTCTCCTTGGAGCGCGAGGCGTCGCTGCGATAGAAGCGCTCGAACACGTCTTCGAGCTCATCGTGCGGGATCCCCACCCCCGTATCGCTAACCTCGATGATCACCACATCCCGCCGACGTCGTGTCCTGAGCTCGACTCGGCCCCCTTCGGGTGTGTACTTCGCGGCGTTGTCCACGAGGATCATCATCGCGTCCTCGATACGGTCGGGATCTCCGGTTAGATAGAGCGGGCCCTCTTCCGGACCCACGAACTCCAGGCTCTTGTCCCGATACCGGGTAGCGGTAGCTGCCAACACTTCTCTGGCCCCCGCGTTCACGTCGAATCTGTCGCGACGGTACTCGGCTTCATGGCCACTCCGGATAAGTCGCAGCAGATCATTGGTCAGCCGAGCCATCCGCCGGGACTCGCGGTCGATGGCATTGATGGCCTCGCCGCGCACCTCCGGGTCCTCGGCCCCCCATGCCCTCAGTATGTTGACGTAGCCGCGGATGCCCGCCACGGGAGTCGCCAGTTCGTGCGACGCGTCCGCGACGAAGCGTGTCTGTGCCTCCGCGCGGCGCCCCAATCTGCCGATGAGCCGGTTCAGCGAACGGGCCAAGTACCCAACCTCATGATCGCCGAGCTCGGGCAGCCTCATATCCAGCTCACCGGCGTCGATGGAGTCTGCCGCTCGGCGCAGTTCGTCAACGAGCGCGAGAACCCACCCCATCGAGAGCTGCATCATCAAGACAGTGGCGACCATCGCGACCGTGGCCAGGGCGGCCATCGGCCCTCTTATGTTGTCGATGACGGTTTCCTCGCGCTTGGGCTCGTATACCACATCGAGTACCGCCCGCTTGCCGGCGGGCAGGGTCAGTGGCAGATGCACTACGAAGGAGCCCAGCTCCGCAGTGCCCGCGAAGCCCGAGAAGACACCTCCACCGCCCACCCGCGACTCGACGACTCGCTCATCGAAGAGCGCACGGTCACGCGCGTCAGAAAGGTCCATCTGCGCTCTCCGGCTGGTTGTCCAGATCAGTGCGCCATCTTCCCCGTACAGCGCGAACTCGCCTCCTAGCAGCGTTCCGCTGCCGAAGACATCCGGGACACCCCGAAGGAAGCGCCTCTCAGTCTCACCCTCGAGCCGCTGCCCCTCAAGGCCGAACTCCTCCGCCTCGAGTCTCGCCTCAACGACCGCGTGCTGGACTTCGGCCATGGCGAGAACCGACAAGCGCACCGCCGTCTCGCCCGCCTCCTGTCTCATCGTCTGAGACACGACGAAGAAGGTGGTCACGGTGACCGAGCCGACGAGAGCAAGGGCGAAGACGACAGAGAGTGCGAGCAACCACGTTCGGAGCGAGGAACGGCCCATCTACTCTCCGGCGAAGAAGTACCCGACACCCCTGATCGTCTGGATGATGCGGTTGTCCCGATCCCCGATCTTGTTGCGCAGGTGGCAGACGAACACCTCGATCACGTTACTGTCCGTGGCATGCTGCCCGCCCCAAACGGTCTCGAGGATCTCGTCTCTTGCGATGACTCTCCCGGCGTGCGTGACGAGATAAGAGAGCAGGTCGAACTCCTTGGCCGTGAGTTCGAGCTTCTCTCCGTTCATCGTGGCCACGCGCCTCCCGGTGTCCACCTCCACACCAGACGCGGTGAATACGGTCTTCTGCCGGTCCCGCTCGGTCCGCTTCAAGAGAGCGCGCACCCGGGAGAGCAGCTCGGGTACTTCAAAGGGCTTGCGCAGGTAGTCGTCAGCCCCGGCATCAAAGCCGGCGACCACATCGCGTGTCTCGGCGCGAGCCGTCAGCATGAGAATGGGCGTCTTTGACCCTCCCCCGCGTATCTGGCGGGCCACATCCATACCGTCGACCTTGGGAAGCATGAGATCGAGTATCACGAGGTCCGGCTCGCTCTCGGCCGCCTCACTCAGTGCGGCCTCGCCGTCTGCTGCCGTTCTCACATCGAACCCCGCGTGAGTCAGCTCCAACTCGATGAGGCGAGCGATAGTGGCATCGTCTTCAACTACGAGTATGCTCGCCTCAGGCACTGCCCCTCCGGACTGTCGATGGTGAACCCTAGCAACGGCGGATAGCCGCACGGCCCTTGGGTCGCCACTCCCCCAATACTACCCGCCACACAGCAGCTCGGCTATCTGTACCGCATTGAGGGCCGCTCCCTTGCGGAGCTGGTCGGCGACGACCCACATCGCTATGCCGTGCGGCACGGAAGCGTCTCGCCGCAAACGACCGACCAACACTTCGTCCCTACCCTCGGCCATGGCGGGCATCGGGTAGACACCAGCGGCGGCGTCATCAAGCACTTCCACGCCGGGAAACGCCTCGAGGGCAGCGCGAACCTGATCCAGCTCGACCGGAGCGGCGAACTCGACGTGCACTGCCTCAGAGTGAGATCTGAGGACGGGCACCCTCACGCAAGTCGCGATGACCCGCATCTGGGGCGCGTGCATGATCTTGCGCGTCTCGACGACCATCTTCCACTCCTCCTTGGTGGAGAGGTCGTCCATGACAACATCTATCTGAGGTATGCAGTTGAAGGCGATCCGGTGGGCGAATGCGTCACTTCGCAGCGCTCTTCCCGCAAGGAAGTCCCCGGTCTGACTGTAGAGTTCCTCCATCGCGGCCTGGCCCGCACCCGAAGCCGCCTGATAGGTGGCGACCACGACGCGCTCGACAGGTGCGAGTTCAGCGAGCGGCTTCAACGCCACGACCATCTGGATCGTCGAGCAGTTGGGGTTGGCTATCACTCCCGAGTGCCACGACACGTCCTCGGCATTGACCTCGGGCACTACCAGCGGCACGTCGTCCTCCATGCGGAATGCCGAGGAGTTGTCGATCATCACGCATCCGGCCCCTACGACCGCCGGCCTCATGGTCTTGGACACCGTGGCACCGGCCGAGAACAGAGCGATGTCAACACCCGCAAAGGAACTCTCGGTCATCTCCTCGACAACGAGCTCGTCATCGCCGAAGCGCACCCTCTTTCCGGCCGAGCGGGAGGAGGCCAGCGCGATGACACGCTCAGCGGGAAATTCGCGCTGTGCGAGAATCGCGAGCATCTCGACCCCCACGGCGCCTGTGGCGCCGACGACGGCGACAACGGGCCTATCGGGCATGTGCCTCGCCCATCCCATCCCGGCGTCACTCCTCTCCGGTGGGGGCGACTTCGACCGACACGGCCGAGGCGGACAGCTCGAAGGCCTCGTGCAGGGCGCGAACCGCGCGCTCCGCATCGTCGCGGGCTATCACGCATGAGATACGGATGGAAGAAGTGGAGATCATGTCGATGTTCACTCCCGCTTCAGCCAGCGACTCGAACATGCGCGCGGCGACACCTGGGTGCGTCTTCATGCCCGCACCCACCAGCGAAACCTTCGCGATCGACTCGTCGATCGACCAGGCGCGGGCACCCAGCGCCTCGGCCACCTCGCCTGTTGCCCTTCGGGCCCTGGCGAGGTCCTCAGTAGGCACTGTGAACGAGATGTCCGTCGTTCCCGCCTCGGACACGTTCTGGATGATCATGTCCACGTTGACGTGCACATCCGCCAAGCTGGAGAAGAGAGCCGCCGCCACGCCCGGCCTGTCCGGTACGTCTCTGAGCGTTACCTTCACCTCGGAGGTGTCGTGGGTAACACCCGAGATCATCGCCTGTTCCATGGCTTCTTCCGCCTCCCTGACCAGAGTTCCAGGCGCGTCCCCGAAGCTGGAACGCACGTGCATCGCCACGC
>CAZWGV010000016.1:0-36270 GCA_964633595.1 uncultured Coriobacteriaceae bacterium
GCATACTCGGCGAGCTTGGCGCGCACGGCCGCACGCACGGTACGCACACCTCCAGCGATGGGGCTGAGCGGGGGTTCTTCTTCAGTCTAGCACGCGAAGGGCACGGCAGAGCTCACACCCGATGCCCTATCGACGCTCCAGCGTCCGCTCCCTCGGCGAGTTCCAGATCTATGCGCCGGTCGCCAACGCTCACCTCGACGACTCGAACCCGGACGCGATCCCCGAGCCTGTGCACACGCCCTTGCCGCTCCCCGAACATGAGGAACCTCTCCGCATCCAGCCGGTAGTAGTCGTCCGCCAGGGTGGTCACGTGTACGAGTCCCTCGGCGGTGTTGGGCAGTTGAACGAACATCCCGAACGGGGCCACACCTGTGATGATGCCGTCGAAGACATCGCCAAGGTGGCCCAGCATCAGCTCACACAGTTTGACCTTGACCGACTCGTCTTCGGCCTGCTCCGCCTCACGCTCCATCACCGAGCAGTGCTCGGCGAGCCACTCGAGCTCCTCGACCATCTCCGAAACACCCTCGCCCGTCGCCGAGTACCCCTCGGCATCAGAGGAAGCCACCCCTCGCTCCTCGGGCAGCGCTCCCGCAAGCTGTGCCTTCAGCAGCCTGTGCACGATGAGATCCGGATAGCGGCGGATCGGACTGGTGAAGTGGCAGTACGTCTGCGAGGCCAGTCCGAAGTGGCCGACCAGTTCGTGCGAGTACCGGGCCTGTTCGAGCGCTCTGAGGAGCAGCGAGTTGATGAGAAGCTGCTCCGGGCGGCCGTGAGCGAACTTGATGATCTTCTGGAACGTCTCGGGGCGAGCTCCGCCGACGTCCTTGATCGGATAGTCGAACTCCCTGAGCACGGCAGCCACCTGCGCAAGGGCATCTTGCTCGGGGTCCTCGTGGATGCGGAACATCATTGGTGCCCCGGCTCCCACCATGTGGCCCGCGACCACCTCGTTGGCTAGAACCATCGACTCCTCGATCATGTTGGTGGCCACCGTGCGCTCGCGCAGGCGCACATCGATCGGAGTTCCGTCCACGGCGAGCAAGACCTTCGCCTCCACCGTCTCGAAGTCCAGCCCACCGCGTGCCACTCGCCTACGACCCACAGCGGCGGCGACTCGAGCCAGATCATCGAGGAGCGATCGCGTCTGCGGATCCGGGAAGCCCTCGCCCGAGGCGAGCCACGCGTCCACCGAGTCGTAGTCGAGCCGGCGATCGGACCGGATAACGCTCGGGGAGAGACGGTAGCCCTCCACCACGCCATCACGATCGAGATCGATGTGGACCGACATACAGAGACGATCCTCTCCTGGCCGCAAGGAGCAGATGTCGTTGGAGAGGCGCTCCGGCAGCATAGGGAGCACACGGTCCACCAGGTAGACGCTCGTCGCCCGCCTCCGGGCCTCCTCGTCGACCGCATCTCCCCAGGGCACGTAGTGGCTGACGTCGGCGATGTGGACCCCTAGCCGGAATCCGCCTTCACGGCGCTCTAGTGTGATCGCGTCATCGAAGTCGCGCGCGTCCACCGGGTCGATGGTCACCGTGAACAGATTCCGCAGATCTTCCCTGTCAGGGTCGGCGAGGGCGGCGTCGACATCGAGCCTTAGGCCCTCGGCCGCAGCCTCCACATCAGCGGGGAACGAGTCCCTGAGCCCATGCTCGCGGATGATGGTCTCGATGTGTATGCCCGGGTCGGTCTCTCGGCCGAGGATCTCGGTCACCACACCCTGCGCGGATGAGTCGCGCGACGGGTAGCGAGTCAGGCGAACGACAACCACGTCTCCGTGTTCGGGAGCGCGAGCCGCGGGCCTAGTGCTCAGGGGCTCCCCGGACAGCTCGCGCGCATGCACGGCCAGCGGGGCAGGCGTCCGATCGACGATCACATCGGCCCTGATACGCCGGTCTGTGGGGACAACCAGGCCGACCTTCCCGTGTCGCTCGAATCGGCCGACGATGGTGTCGTTGGCCCTCTCCACGACCTGCGCCACAACCCCCGAGCGTCCCCGGCTCCTCGTCTTCGTATCCACGCGGACAGCCACGATGTCGCCGTGTAGCGCGCCCAGCATGTCACGCCCCGCCACGTAGACATCACCAGCAGCCGTCAACACGAAGCCGTATCCGCGACGATTGACCGAGAGCCGACCGACCGCCAGGCCACGTTCGCGCAGCGCAGACCACCTGCCGTCCGCCGCGCGCACCACCGTGCCCAATCGCTCCATGGCCGCGAGCGTCGCTTGCAGCCTATCTTGGGAGACCCGCTCATTCCGGTCGGCCAGAGCGGTCTCGATCTCGGTGGGACTCAATGGCCCGGCTCCCGACCGCAACACCTTCACGAGCAGCTTCTCCAGACGCACGCTGGCCCTCCAGACCCTCCCGGGGACGGACCCCCAGAGCATACCCGAGGCAGCAGCGGCCAATGGCTCGGGAGGACTAGTGACGTGACCGCACGATGGTAGAATGAGCGCGGTCTCACCGATAACTCGGCGCGAAGACCGTCCGCCAAGTCCCGCCAAACTGGAGACGTGATGGAACATCACCCGCATCTCGCCCCGTGCCTGATCGGCAACGGCACGCTTGCTAGGCCGCGCGACATGGTGAGGGCACTGGAGACACTAGAGGGACTCGCATACGCGTGGATAGTTGACGGCGAATCCATGTCCGAGGGGCGCGCGGCACTGGTCAAGCTGATGGCAGATGACTCAGCGACCCTGCTGGTGAACGAGTGCCTCTTCCTGAACGTCAGGAGCTTCCGCTATCTCACGTTCGAAACGTCCGCAGATGGAACCTGCTCGTTCGAGCTTCACGGCGACGGAACCGTTCTCAGGCTGACACCGGACCAAGAAGTCGACGCCCGCGTCGCGGAACGCGAGGGCATGCAGAGGATGGAATACGACGCGTTCGGCCCCGGAGCCTTCGTCCTGCTCGAGGAGGACGACGAGGGCGACGTGTAGCCGGTCTGCCGACGGGGCTCCGCCGCCGCCGCTGTCGCGCTAGGCTAGCTCGGAGCGTTCAGCAAGGCTATCGCCTTGTCTAGCTGGAAGTCCTTGCCCGACCTCGCGTGCTGTTCGGCAGTCATGCGCACTACTACGTCGGGCTGCACGCCCTTGCCGTCTATCTCGCGCCGGTTGGGCGTGAGGTAGTGGGCTATGGTGAACTTCACTGCGCCACCACCTGAGAGCTCTCGCACAGTCTGCACGCTGCCCTTGCCGACGCTCTTGTCGCCAACGATCCTCGCGCGACCGTGATCTTGGAGAGCGCCGGCAACGATCTCGCTCGCCGAGGCCGAGTTCCCGTTGATTAGAACGATCAATGGAGCGTCGATGACCTTCTTCCCGATCGCCCTGTGCACAATCTCGGGCTTGCCCCGCTCCTCCACGCGCACTACCACGCCGTCCTCTATGAAGAGCGATGTCACCTGAACGGCGGACTCCAGCATCCCGCCCGGGTTGTCGCGCAGGTCCAGGACGAAACTCTTCGCGCCCTGGCGCTCAAGACCCATCATGGCCTCTCGGATGTCGTCGGCCGCCTTAGCATTGAAGCCGTAGAGGCGCACATATCCCACACCCGACTTCAGCGAAGCGTCGAAGTTGGGGAGGTCTATGCTCGCTCTCGTGATCGAGAAGCTCCGGAGCTTGTCCTCTTCACCCCGCTGGACCTCCAGCGCCACCTTCGTTCCGGCTTCTCCGCGTATTCGCTTCACTACCTCTTCGAGCTGCCATTCGTCCCTTCGAGTGCCGTCAATGCTAACGATGATGTCGTCGGCCTCGAGGCCGGCCTCTTCGGCGGGAGTGTTGGGGATGACCGAGACCACGTAGGGCTTGCCCTCCCTGGCGCTGACCGTGATGCCGATTCCCTCGAATTCGCCGTCATTCTGCTCATTGAAGAAGCCGAGGTGCTGGGGGTCCAGGTAGCTCGCATAGGGGTCGCTGAGCGACTCGAGTATGCCCTTCACGGCCCCCGCCGTCATCGATGTGTCGTTCGCCGGCCGCAGTGCCTCGCGAAGGAGCATCGCTCGCAGCTCATCCGCGGTATCCCCTACAGACCCGACCGTGGGGGTGGACTCCGCCGTCCTCAATCTATCGACCACGAACCGCTCGAACACTACTCCGCCTGCGAAGGCGAGAACGACTAGTGTGAAGCACGCCAGGGCCACGAGAGCGAAGCCTATGGCGCGCCACAATCTCGGGCGCGCTGAAGGCTTGCTCGGACTGGGACCGCTAGCGGTCGGCAAGGGATCGCTCATCGGGGAATCCTCCGTTGGAGACCTGGCTAGACCCTCAAGTGGCGTCTCAAAGCAAATCCCGAGCCGATGAGCCCTATCACGACCCCGGATATGACCAGGCTCAGCGCTATCTGCACTGAAGCCGCGCCCGTAAGCTGAACAGGCAGGAAGGGTAGAGCCTCTCCCACCTTGGGCAGCAACAGCGAGCGCACAGCGCCAAGGGTGCCGATCGCGAGCACGGCACCGATGAGTGCCTGCATCAGGCCCTCCATCAGAAACGGTGTCCGGATGAACCAGTTGGAAGCGCCGACGAGGCGCATGATGCCTATCTCCTTGCGGCGAGCGTAGATCGCCAGCCGAATCGTGTTGCTAATGAAGATAAGGCTCACAACTGCGAGCATGACGATGAAGATCGCCTCGACCAGACGGATGATCCGAGTAAGCGCGAACAGGCGCTCAACAGTCCTCTGACCGTACATCAGCGACCTGGATGGGTCGCCCGGGTCGTCTGCGATCTTGGGAAATATGGGGTTGGCCTCGATCTTCGTCACCATCACCTGGACGTTCCGCGGATCCTCCAGATCGATGTCCAAAGACGCAGGCAGCGGGTTGTCAGGAAGCTGATCCACGATGTCCTGACTCTCTTTCATCGTCTCCTTGAATCGCTTGAGCGCCTCTTCCTTCGTCACGTACTCGACGCTCTTCACCAAGGGATCAGCCACCAGGAACCTCTGAAGAGCATCGACGTCCCCGGCGTCCGCACCATCCTTCAGGAAGATCTGGATGGTCACCTTCTGCTCGACCGACTGAACGATGCCGTTGACCACGGCCCCAGTCGCCAAGGACACGCCCACCAGGAGCAGCGACAGGTAGATGGTGATGACTGCTCCTAGGCTCATCACCCAGTTCCGCCGGAAGTTGACGGCGGACTCCCGGACGAAGTAGCCGAGACTAATCGCCATATCCGTACACTCCCCGATGCTGATCGCGCACTATCTTGCCGTCCTCGAGAGCCACGACCCGTCGACGCATCGAGTCCACCATCTCCCTGTCGTGCGTGGCCACGAGCACAGTTGTGCCGGTCTTGTTGATCCGCGACAGCAGGCTCATGATCCCCAGCGAGGTCTGGGGATCCAGGTTGCCGGTGGGCTCATCGGCCAGGAGCAGGGGTGGACGGTTCACAAACGCCCGGGCGATCGATACACGCTGCTGCTCACCGCCGGAGAGCTCGTCCGGATAACTGTCTACCTTGTCTTCGAGACCCACTAGCCTGAGGACCTCGGGAACCTGCGTGCGCACGACATGCCGGCTTCGTCCGATGACCTCTAGCGCGAACGCGACGTTCTCGTACGCGGTCTTGTTCGGGAGGAGCTTGAAGTCCTGAAAGACACAGCCGATGTTACGGCGCAGGTAGGGTACTTTCCATCCGCGCATAGAGCCGAGTTCCTGACCAGCTACGACGATGCGCCCCGAGGTTGGGTTGATCTCGCGCAACAGCAGCCTGATGAAGGTAGACTTGCCCGAGCCGGACGGCCCCACCAGGAAGACGAATTCACTCGCGTCTATCTGCACGTCTACGCTAGAGAGCGCCGGTCTGTCGGTCCCCTGGTAGCGCTTGCTGACGTTTTGCATGGTGATCATACGGGGTGCCTCATCTCGTGCCACGAATCCCGTCGCCCAATGGTATCAGAACCACTAGGCTGTTCCGAGTGAAAGCCCACGTAGACGCAGTATCTCCATGTCTCACACACCTGCTCTGCAAAGAAGCGTCCCGCACGTCCCAGGTGAGCCTATCCGAGAGCGTCGGACAGTATCAAAGCGTTGATGATGATGGTGGCCGCGAAGAAGCCCATGCCCACGACGATCCAGCGTGGCTGCCTACGGATGTAGTCCTCAGGCGTCATGCGATCGGGATAGCGCTCCCAGTAGGCCTCAGTGATCTTGAGCCCGTAGTAGATCCTCAAGCCGGTTTCCACGGTCAGCGCTACCCCATTTGCGATCAGTATCGCGGACAGCGGCGACTGCTCGGACAGGCGCAACCCCAAGAACTGGACGATGACACCGCTCAGTAGGGCGACCGCCGCCCACCCGCGGAGCTGATAGACGAATGGCCAGATGACGGGGAAGAAGAAAGCTCCCCAATTGAACTTCGCCACCCCTGTGGGTACGGAAGCGCGACCGGTTGAGCCGTTCTTGTCGATCATCTGGCGCGATACTCCTTGAAGCCCTCCCCGATCGCCTCATGGACGTCGGAGATTATGAGCAGTGCCTCGGGATCCAAGGTGTTCACTAGCCGCTTGAGGTCATCAACTTCTCTGCGTGAGACCACCGTGAAGACCACCTCCTGCTCCTCCCCCGTGTACAGCCCTCGCGCGGATATCCCCGTTGCACCCCGCCCCAGCTCGTGCAGGACAGCCTGCCCGATCTCCGGCGAGTTCCGCGACACGATGAAAGCGGCCTTCTCCGTCGCGACTCCCTCGAGTACCAGGTCGATGACCGAACCGTTCACGAACACGGCCACCGCGCCGTACAGCGCCAGGGTTGGTCCCAAGACCACCGCCGCAGCGAGAGTGACTAGCGCATCCGCCGCAAAGAGTATCTGTCCCGTTCCGAGGGAGATCCTCGGGGTAAGCAGCTGGGCCACTATGTCGGTACCGCCCGTGTTGCCCCCTGACTTGAAGACCATCCCCATACCGATGCCGGTGAGCGCCCCTCCGTAGAGCGCAGCCAGGAGGTTGTCGGAGGCTACGAGGTTTGGTGTGAACGGCGCGAGCAGATCGACCGCCAGGGATAGCCCGATGGCTCCGTAGACGGTCTTCGCCCCGTAGCGCCAGCCTCGGACCCGAATTCCGATGGCGAGTAGCCCAACGTTCATGAGGAGCATCAGGACGCCGACCGGGATTGTGACTCCCCGACCCTTGGCCATGTAGTGAAGTACTGTCGCCAGGCCCGAAACTCCGCCAGCCGCCAGGCGGTTCGGGATCAGAAAGGAGTCTAGCGCCCAGGCCGTGAGCAGGATGCCCGCGGTCATGAACGCGTAGTCCCTGATCGGCCTGGCCGTCAGTATCCGGCCCGGATGCAGGCGTCCGAGCGAGACGTTCATCCTGCTCCCCTACGTGTTGGCCGAGGGGCCTCCGCCCTCCGCCGCCGACCTCACCTCAACAGCCTGCTCCGCAGCGACCCTCCAGCGATGGTAGCCGACGACGAAATCGTCGATGGTGCCGCCAAGAACCGCGTCCACGTTGCCGGTCTCGATGCCAGTGCGAACGTCCTTGACCATCTGATACGGGTAGAGGACGTAGTTCCGTATCTGGCTGCCAAAGGTTATGTCCTTGCGCTCGCCCCGAAGAGCCTCGATCTCAGCCTCTCGTTCCCGCTTCTTGAGCTCGAAGAGACGGGAGCGCAAGATCCGCATGGCTGTCTCGCGGTTCTTCAGCTGGCTCTTCTCATTCTGGCAGCTAACGACGATCCCTGTGGGCAGGTGGATGATCCGCACCGCCGAGTCGGTGGTGTTGACCGACTGACCACCGGGCCCGCTTGACCTGAAAACGTCTATCCTCAGATCCTCATCGCGGATCTCCACCTCCACGTCCTCGGGCAGAACCGGTAGGACTTCTACCCCGGCGAACGTCGTCTGACGACGCTTTTTCTCGTCGGTCGGGCTGATGCGCACCAACCTATGAACTCCGACCTCCGACTGTAAAACCCCGTAGGCGTTACGGCCATGCACGGTGAATACGGCGCGATCGATGCCGAGCTCTACGCCGGCCGGAGCATCGTGAAGGTCTATCTTCCAGCGTCGGCCCTCGGCGTATCGCGTATACATCCGCAGCAGCATCTCCGCCCAGTCCTGGGCCTCCAGCCCACCCTGACCTGGGGTGATAGTCACGATCGCATCGCGATGATCGAACTCCCCTGTGAACCACGATGAGACCTCGAGGTCGTCGATGCGCTTGCCGAGGGCGCGCATCGTTTCCTCCACCTCGTGCGCTAGTTCCTCGTCCCCTCCACAGACCGCAAGCTCGTTAGCTACTTCGGCCTCCTCGAGTGCCGCAGCCACCTCTTCCGTAGCAGCTATCTCGTCCCGCAGTTCAGCCAGCGTGGCCATCACGGATTGCGCGCCGGCTTGGTCCTCCCAGAAGTCCGGCTCGGCCGCGCGCTGCTCGAGCTCCGAAACCCGACCACGCTTGGCATCCAGATGCAGGTACTCGCGAATGCGCTCGAGGCGCTCCTGCATCGCGGATATGTGCTGGATGCGATCTTCGATCATCGATGGACTCCACAGTGGGTGATGAGACGGCGACCCGGCGGCATGATACACCTCGACACGCGGCCCGGTCGTCGGCCGCCCGACCCAGGCGGTCGCTGGCGGCAAGGGCGGACCTAGCGCTAGGTCAAGCTACGGCACCGTGGCACTTCTTGTACTTCTTGCCGCTGCCGCAAGGACAGGGGTCGTTCCTCCCGACCTCCGAGTAGGGGTCGTCCTTGTCCTTCACGATAGTGGCCGTAGCCGGGTCCCCTCCGCCGACAGCTGCAGATGCGGCAGAGATGGCCTCGGGGGCTGGACCCGCCGGTCCTGCGGAGGAAGCTGCCTGGGTGGCGCCAGCGAAGATGCTCGCTTCGCTCGGTGCCGAGTAGGCCATGTCGCGCACTTCCGGCTGCTCTACGGGCTCGCGTACCACCTCGATATGCATGATCGTCCTGATGAAGTCTTCGTTGATCGCCTGGACAAGCCCGCCGAACATCTCGTACGCCTCTTGCTTGTACTCCACCAGCGGATCTCGCTGTCCCATCGCGCGGAGACCGATGCCTTCTTTCAGGTAGTCCATCTCCAGGAGGTGATCCATCCATCGGGCGTCGATCACCCTGAGCATCACATGTCGCTCGAGGTCCCTGAGTGCTTCGGCGCCGAGCTCCGCCTCTTTGGACCCGTACGCGCCCTTGATCTCCTCGGCCAAAGCCATCGCCAGCTCATGGGGATTGTCCCCGCTCTCTGAGTGGCGGGAGATGAGACCCTCGAGTCCGGTGAGGTCCTCGATCCAGAGCGTCAGTCCCGTCCAATCCCACTCCTCGGAGTAGGTCCGCTCGGGGCAGTACTCGAGCACTCCCGCAGTGATGATCTCGTCGATCATCTCCTCGACGCGCCCGTGGATGTCCTTGCCGTCAAGTATGCGATCTCGCTCGGCATAGATCACCTCGCGCTGCTTGTTCATCACGTCGTCGTACTCAAGGACGTGCTTGCGGGCCGCGAAGTTCATCGCCTCTACCTGCCGCTGTGCGCTCTCGATCGCCTTTGAGACGATCCCGGCGCCGATAGGCATGTCGTCGGGGATCTGGGTGCGCTCCATGAAGCGGGAGATGCGGTCCATGCGATCGCCACCGAACAGCCGCATGAGGTCGTCGCTGAGCGAAAGGTAGAAGCACGAAAGACCCGGATCGCCCTGTCTGCCGGACCGCCCTCGGAGCTGGTTGTCGATGCGGCGCGACTCGTGGCGCTCCGTCCCTATGACGGCGAGCCCACCCGCGTTGACTACCTGAACATGCTCCTCGGCGCATGTCGAACGAGCGAGGGCTAGCGCATCGGCACGCTGTTCGTCCGTTGCCTCCTCGGGCTTGATGCCCCGCTTGATGAGTATCTCATCCACCAGGGCCTCCGGGTTCCCCCCCAGTACGATGTCGGTTCCCCGCCCGGCCATGTTGGTGGCTATCGTCACCGCACCCAACCGCCCCGCCTGCGCAACGATCTGCGCCTCCATCTCATGGAACTTCGCGTTCAACACGTTGTGCGGTATGCCGCGCTTTTGCAGCATCCGCGAGAGCAGCTCGGAGTTCTCGATCGAGATGGTGCCGACCAGACAAGGCTGGCCAGTGGCGTGTCGCTCGGCTATGTCCTCGACAACAGCAGCGAACTTCGACTCGACCGTCCGGTAGATGAGGTCGTTGTCGTCCAGCCGGACCATCGGCATGTTCGTGGGGATCACCATAACCGGCAGCTTGTAGATCTCCCTGAACTCGGAGTCCTCGGTGACCGCGGTGCCGGTCATCCCAGCGAGCTTGTCGTAGAGGCGGAAGTAGTTCTGGAGCGTGATGGTGGCGAGCGTCTGGTTCTCCTCGCGCACACGGACACGCTCCTTGGCCTCGATGGCCTGATGAAGTCCTTCCGAGTACCGCCTTCCGTACATCAGCCGCCCTGTGAACTCGTCAACGATGATGACCTCGCCATCGGTCACGACGTAGTCCACGTCCTTCTTGAAGAGGAACTGTGCGCGCAGGGCCTGCTGGAGGTGGTTCACCAGCTGCCCTGAGGGGTCGGAGTAGATGTCCTCGATCCCCAGCATCTGCTCGACTCTGTGTAGACCGGATTCCGTGGCGGCAACAGTGCGCTTGGCTTCGTCCATCTCGAAGTCGGAGTCCCGCTTCATGCGGGGTACCACCTTGGCGAACTGCTTGTAGGTGTCGGCCGACTTGGTGCCCGCGCCCGAGATGATGAGCGGTGTCCTGGCCTCGTCGATCAGGATCGAGTCCACCTCGTCCACGATCGCGTAGCGGTGACCGCGCTGGACGCGGTCACCGGGTCGCACGACCATGTTGTCACGGAGGTAGTCGAACCCGAACTCGCTATTCGTCCCGTAGATGACGTCCGCTTGATACGCGGGGATCCGGCGGGCGGGCTCCATCTGTGACTGGATCAGGCCAACGTCCATTCCCAGCGTTCTGTAGACTCGGCCCATCCACTCACTGTCACGCTTAGCGAGGTAGTCGTTGACCGTCACAACGTGGACCGGCTGACCGGTCAGCGAGTTCAGGTAGACCGGCAGCGTGGCAACCAGGGTCTTCCCCTCACCGGTCTTCATCTCGGCGATCATGCCCGAGTGCAGGACCATGCCGCCGATGAGTTGAACGTCGAAATGGCGCATGCTGACCGCGCGCGTCGCTGCTTCGCGACAGTTCGCGAAGGCCTCGGGAAGAACGTCGTCGAGCGACTCACCGTCGACGACGCGAGATCGCAGCTCATCGGTCTTGGCGAGCAGGTCGGTGTCTGAAGCACTCTCGTAAGTAGCCGAGAGGTCGTTGATCCGCCCTACGACATCCTCGAACTGGCGGAGCTGCTTGCCCTCACCCAGAGTGAGTAGCTTGCCCAGCAGGTTGGCCATTCAACACCCTCCGGATCTTGCGCCAACGGGCTCGGTCTGCCCTACGACTGCGTTCCGACCCCCCGTTAGCCGCACGATTCTAGCACACGGCGTGCCTTCGGACTGCTTAGCCTACCTGCCCGGAGAGGTAGAATGCGGCGGCCACGGCAACAGCGTTGTACGATACGTGCAGCGCCACCGTGGGCCAGAGGCTCGATCTCCTGGCGGCGAGCCATCCCAGCGCCACTCCGAGCGCAACGGCCGGCACAAGCGTCCACAAGGCGAAGTGCGATATGCCGAATAGCACCGCAGAGCCCGCTATCCCCGCGCGAGTGCCGAGACGGCTGCGAATCCCGCCCAGGACCACACCCCGGAAGACCAGTTCCTCCACAACAGGACCGACGATCACGACCATCGCGACGCTCAGCACGAGACCCAGGAGATCCGGTCCGAACACGTCGGTGAGACTCGTGTTCCAGCGAGCAGGAGGTTCCCATCCAAGACCCTGCGCTACGGCGCCGTACGCCGTCGCGAACAGGCGTGTCACCACCAGCAACCCCATGACTAGAGCACTCGACGCCATCGCACCCGCGATCGTCCCCCCTGAGCCTTTCAGCCTGAATGCTCTTGCGAATGGCGCGTCCCTCAGCCGCACGAGAAGGACCAGCAACCCGATCTGGGCTGCATAGTACGCGCCGAGAACCGCCGCTCGCATGAGCACGAAGCGACGCACGCTCAATCCCCTCGCGAATCCGGAATTCACGATCGCGTCGTTCACGAAGAAGAGCACAAGGGTCACCGAGAGGACAGCCATGGCCTCTGCCGGACTCCAACGGACGTCGCCCGTCCAACGAGTCGGCTCGCGAGGTTGGGGCTTGGACTTCGCTTCGTCGCTACACAGGGCGACCTCGGGCGAGTGGTTTCCTCGCGCTGCCCTGCTGCGGCGATGGGCGGCCGTCTCCGAGCCCTCGCCCGGCATCACGAGCGACCGGGCGGCTCGCCGGTCTCGATCAGCCGCACGAGGTCCTCCTCGCCCAGTACCGGAATGCCTAGCTCGAGCGCCTTGTCGAGCTTGCTGCCGGCATCGGCCCCAGCAACCACGAAGGACGTCTTCTTGCTGACGGACCCGGAGACCTTGGCGCCCAGCATCTTGAGGGCAGCGCCCGCCTCGTCTCGTGTGAATGCTCCGAGGGTCCCAGTGAGCACGAAGGTGAGGCCGGTCAGCGGGCCCGGGCCGCGCGCGATGGGGCCCGCTTCGGCCATTCGGACACCCGCCGCCGCCAGCTTCTCCAGAACACGCCTGTTCTCCTCGGCGTCGAGGAAGTGTCGCACCGACGCAGCTATGACGGGTCCGACACCGTCCACAGCCGCTATCTCATTCTCGTTGGCCGAGTCCAGCGCCTCCACGGAACCGAACTCTCTCGCCAGCAGCTCGGCAACGGTGGCTCCGACGTGACGGATGCCGAGAGCGTACAAGAGGCGTGCGAGCGGGCGGCTGCGACTCGCGTCGATGGCTGCGGCGAGCTTCTCGCCGACCACCGGCCCTAGCACCTGCAGCGTCCCGTCCTGCTTCGTCCGACCGAGTTCCAGCGTCGCCAGCCTCTCGGCGTCCAGGCTGTAGAAATCCGCAGAATCGGATACGAGACCGCTCTCCTCCAGCCGGAGCAGTATCTGGTCTCCAAGGCCGTCGATGTCCATCGCTCCCCGAGCTGCCCAGTGCAGCAACCGCTCGTGGCGTTGGGCTGCGCAAGTCACGTTGGTGCAGCGCGTTACCACCTCCCCGGGTGGGCGCCAGGCTTCCGCTCCGCACGCGGGACAGTGGCCGGGCATCTTGAACTCGCGCTCGGTACCGTCGCGAAGCCCGGGGATGGGGCCCACCACTTCCGGGATCACGTCACCGGCCTTGCGCACGATGACTGTGTCACCCACTCGCAGTCCCTTCCTGGCAACCTCGTCCTCGTTGTGCAGGGTCGCCCGGGCGACGGTGGATCCGGCAACTGAGACCGGCTCGAGCACGGCGTATGGGGTCATTGCGCCCGTTCGGCCCACCGACACCTGCACGTCGAGCAACTTGGTGGTCTTCTCCTCGGGAGGGAACTTGAAGGCCACAGCCCACCGCGGGGCCTTGGAGGTGTGGCCGAGTTCGGCCTGCAAGGCGAGTGAGTCGACCTTCACCACCACCCCGTCGATCTCGTAGGGCAGGTCGTGCCTGCGTTCCAGCGCCGCGCGACAGAAGGTGCGCACGCTGTCGACCGACGCGCATGACACGATGTCCGGATTGACGCGGAAGCCGACCTTGCGGAGCCACTCCAGAGCCTCCGACTGGGTGCTGATGTCGAGGGGGGCGGGGTCGGCCACCTGGTAGACGAACGTCGACAGGTCGCGGGCCGCAGTGACGGATGGGTCCTTCTGGCGCATCGACCCCGCTGCCGCATTCCGCGGATTCGCAAACGGCGGCAGCCCGGCTTCGTCCTGCTCGGCGTTGAGCCGCTCAAATGAGGCCTTGGGCATGTAGACCTCGCCTCGCACCTCGACTGGGGGCCATGCCGAGGGGGCCAGACCAGCGACCGGACCAGCGACCGGACCAGCGACCGGGCCAGCGACCGGGCCAGCGACCGAATCAGCAGGTCCCTCTACCCCTGTGGCGGCATCTTCTCGCAACCGCAACGGCACGCTCTTGATGGTGCGCACGTTCGCCGTGATGTCCTCGCCCGTCACTCCATCCCCACGCGTGGCGGCTCGCGCGAGCACGCCGTCTTCGTAGGTGAGGGCGATGGCCGAGCCGTCGACCTTGAGCTCTGCGATGAAGGTGCAGTCCCTGCCTGCAACTTCACGTTCTACCCTCTCGAACCAGGCGTCCAGCTCCTCGAGGGACATGGCGTTGTCCAACGAGTACATACGCTGGGAATGCCGGATGGGCGCGAATGCCTCAGAGGGTGGCGCACCCACCCTTTGAGTGGGCGAGTCTGCGCTCACAAGTTCGGGGTGCGCCTCTTCGATGACGCGCAGCTCCCGAACGAGAGCGTCGTACGCGCTATCTGAGATCTCGGGCGTATCGAGAGCGTGATAGAGGTAGTCGTGATGGGCTATCTCAGCTCGGAGCGCATGGGCGCGGTTGGCCGCGGCGTCGCGATCCGTCGGGGCCTCCATCAGCCGAGCTACTCCTCGTCGCTCTTGAGCCGCTGGACGTGAACGTCGTTCACGGAGTGGATGACGACCTCGGGAACGAAGCGATTCAGCCTCTCGGCTTCGTAGATCCACACGTCCCGAAGAGTGACCTTGAAGTACGCGCCACCGGGCACCACAACAGGCTCTACCTCGGCCTCGTTGGCAAGGTACGCCCTGAGCTCAGTCTCCACGTAGAAGTTGAACACCCGGACCGCGTCGCGGTACTCGTTGTACAGGGCGAGCCTTCGCTCGGCTTCGAACATGTCAAGCTCGTCGATGCTGTCCATCCGACAGACCCTCTCCCCTCACGCGAATGATCTTGCGGACCGGCTGCTACCCGGCCTCTGCGGTCGGCTTCTCGCCGCCGAGAGGCACCAGCCTCACGTTTCCCCATGCCGCGATGCTGCCGGCAACCACTACTACCACGCCCAGCACCCCGGTCAGTTGCCGAGCGGCTTCGATCGCACGGTCGATCTCGCTACAGTCCCTCACCCGGTTCGCGAGGGCAGTCGCGACCGCGTCGGCGAGCGCCCCGTCCCGCGCGAGCACGGTGACAGCGTCGGCGGCGCCGAAGGACGTCGAGTGCCCAACCGTGCCGGATGAGGTGCACACCGCGACCGGCATGAGCCCGCCGCGGACTACAAGGCCGACGCGCTCAGAAAGCGGCGAGGCTCCCGCCGACAGTGCGATGGTCCGATCCCTCGTGCCGCAGATGTAGATGTCGCCGCCGTTTTCGACGATGACCTCCGGTGACCGCTCGGCGAGGCCCTTCGCCACGTACTCGGCGATGACTCCCGCTACTGCGGCCATCGGTCCGACGCGCGCCTTGGCGGCCGCATTCGACATCGCTCGCACGAGCGGGGGCGCCGAGTCCGGAACCGCAAACGGCGCGAACGCCTCAGCGAAGCGAGGCTGCTGCCGGATGAAGTCCTCGATCTCCCAGCGAGCCTGGGCGATGAGATCGCCTGCCGCGTCGCTCAGATTCTCGCCTGCGCAGATGAGTAGATCGGTCTCCTTGACCGCTACCCGGAAGCAGACGAGGTCCTCTGGATCCACCGTTTGCCGATATGTCCGAGGCTCGTATGCCATGCCGCTATCATCCCCACCCTTGGGCCGACGCGCAACGCCTGTCAGCTTCCCGATAGAGCTGTATCATCGAAGAAGCGTACAAGACGGTTGCGCCACGGAGATCCCGATGGGGGTGTAGGTGTGCGCGAGATCCTGGAACTCTGCTCTGAGATGGATGCCTTCGCCGCCGAGGCCTACGAGCGGATGTGCACCGCATGCGAAGACAGCGATCTTTCCAGGGTCATGGCTGTGATGGCCACGGAGGAACGACTTCACGAGCGCTGGTGGCAGCAGCTGATCGAGGCATGGGACCAGGGGCTCGTCCCGGACATAGTGAACGACGCCGAGAACCTCGCTTGGGAGATGCGCGGGCTGCTGTCCGACCTCCACGCCTCCGTTCCGGCCGACTTCGGCGGCATGAGCGAGGGCGAGATCCTCGAGGTGGCCGCGAAGCTGGAGTTCTACCTCCTCGATCCCGTCTTCGCCGAGCTGCTCGATCTTACGGAGCCTGGAAGCGCGAAGAAGCACAGGGTCGAGCACGAGAAACATATCCAGCACCTCATCGATGCGATCGAACGCCATTTCGGCACCGGCTCCCTGATGGGCTTTCTCGCCCGAGTGCTGAAGCGAACCTGGAACGACAACTTGGCCTTGGCCAGATCGGCAACGCGGGACCCCCTCACGGGGCTCTACAACCGCAGGGGTCTGATGGTCCACCTGCGGCATTGGATCGCTTGGGCCGCGCGCTACAAGCGGCCGCTCGCAGTCATCCTGGTGGACGTGGACGACTTCAAGCGGATCAACGACGAACGCGGACACGCCGCTGGTGACTCGGTCCTCGTTGCGGCCGCCAAGGTCCTCATGAACTCCACCAGAGCATCTGACATGGTGGCGCGCTACGGCGGCGACGAGTTCGCCGTCTTGGCCCCGGAGACTGATGCGGCGACTTGCGCCCAGATAGCCGCTCGCATCGTGGAGACATCAAGGGCCATCACGGCCGAGGACTGGGACGGAAGCGACGTGCGGATCATGGTGTCAGTGGGATCGGCCGTGCTGGAACCGGAGGGGAGCATCGGGCCGCGCACGCCTGACGAGCTGTTGGCCGCCGCCGACCGCAGTCTCCACTCGGCGAAGCAAGCGGGCAAGAACCGTGCGGGGGCGACGTCGTTGGTGGGACTATCCGAGCCCTCAGCAGAGCAGGGTGATGCCGGCTAGGTGCCAGTTCCGATGGTGCCATCAGCCGCCACTACCATCCGCTCCGCCCGATAGCTCGAACGCACCAGGGGCCCCGACGCCACGCTCTCGAAGCCAAGGCTGAGGGCTTCTTGTTCCAGCTCCTCGAATACCCGCGGCTCGACGAAGTCCTGTATCGGAAGGCACGCTGGCCCGGGCCTCAAGTACTGCCCCAGCGTCAGCGCGGTGCACCCTTCGGCGCGCAGATCCTCCATCACCGAGCGGACCTCGCCGCGCGTCTCTCCCAACCCCAGCATGATCCCCGACTTCACGACTACCCCGGACTCGTTCCCCGCAGCCCGCTCCAGAACTCCCAGGCTGCGCTGATAGTCCGCCCCCGGACGTACGGTCGCGTACAGACGAGGTACCGTCTCGACGTTGTGGTTGTACACATCTGGTCCGGCATCCAAGACCACGGAAACAGCCTCAAGATCACCGCCGAAGTCACTAGTGAGGACCTCTCTCGTGGCTGCCGGAAGAGCGTCTTGCAAGGCCGCGAGCACCGCGGCAACGTGTGACGCCCCCCCGTCGGGCAAATCGTCCCGGGTCACCATCGTCGTCACCACGTGCCGTAGACCCATGCGCTTGGCTGCCTCCGCCACTCGGCGCGGTTCGTCGGGGTCGGGATGTGCCAGAGCGCCTGAGGGGATCGCGCAGAAGCGGCACTCCCGTGTGCACCGTTCTCCCAGCACGAGGAAGGTGGCGTTCCCGGATGAGTAGCATTCTCCGCGATTCGGACACCTGGCCTTACGACAGACGGTGTTCAGGCGCATCTGGCCGAGAAGCGCTTCCACGCGCTCGTGCGAGCCCCGCTCGGCCAATGGCCGACGCAGCCAGCGCGGCATGCGCTCCTTGCCCGGTCCTCGAGGCTCCAGCATGCGAGAGTGTCCTGCGGCGCGCTCAGGCCGAGCCGCACTTGCCCGCACAGTCGGCTGCTGCGACCCTGATGACCTCACTCACGGTGGGATGAGCGTGAACGGTATCGGCCAGGGACGCGGCGTCAATGCCATGGCGCATGGCGACAGCCACTTCGTGAACGATCTCAACCGCGTGCGGCCCTACAATCTGGCACCCGATGATGCGTCCGGTCCCTTTCTCGCCCACCAGCTGGACGAATCCCTCGGCCTCGCCCTCCCCGAGCGCCTTGCCGTTGGCCGAGAACTTCGCGACAGCCTGCACGGCATCGATGCCGCGCTCCTTGGCTGAATCACGCGACGATCCGACGACCGCCGCCTCGGGGAACGTATACACGCATGCCGGGATGCAGTCATAGCGCACCGATGCCAGCGAGGGGCCGCTCGCGCCCTCGGCCGGCTCGAACTCGGCAACAGCGTTGCGCACGGCCACCACACCCTCCTCCTCGGCAACGTGCGCTAGCATCATCCCACCGATGAGGTCACCTATCGCGTAGATCCCGGGCACGCTGGTTCGGAAGAACTCGTCCACCTTCACCGCGGCCCGGTCCCGCTCCACGCCCGCCTCTTCGAATCCGAAACCCTCGGAGTTGGGGACGCGGCCGACGGCCGACATGACGATGTCGGCCTCGATCTCGGTGCCGTCGGCGAGACGCGCCACCGCTGAGTGACCCCTGTCCTCAACGGTCTCGACGCTGGTCCCGAGGTGGAACGTGATCCCCATCTCCTCCAGTGCCGTCTGCACCGTCCTGCTGACACGCTTGTCGTTGCCTGGCAGAACACTCGGCAGGAGCTCGACCACATCCACCACTGACCCGAACGCTGCATAGGCGCAGGCAAACTCCGCCCCTATCGCGCCAGCTCCGATGATGACGATGCGGTCGGGGATATCGACGAGCGAGACAGCCTCGTCGCTCGTCCACACACGATCGAGCGAGTCATCCACTGTGGGGAGCTTGAGGGGAACCGAGCCCGTCGCCAGGATCAGCGCGTCTGCCTCCAGGTCCACGTGTTCCTCGGCGGTTGTGACGCGCACGGACCTGTCGCCGGTCAGTCGTCCCTCCCCGATGACCACATCCACCTTGAGCCGCCGGGCCGTCGCCTCGATCTGCCCTCGCAGCTCACTGACGACCGCCTCCTTGCGCTCCATGAGGCTCTCGATGTCAACGGTCGCCCGATCAGCCCGCAGCCCGAACGACTCGGCAATGGAAGTGTCACGACAGATGCGGGCAGAGCGGAGGATAGTCTTCGTGGGTATGCACCCCCAGTTCAGGCACGTCCCGCCTAGATACTCGCGCTCTACGAGAGTGACCTCCGCCCCCAGGCGCGCCGCCTCGAATGCAGCCGAGTAGCCACCGGGTCCCCCACCGAGTACAACGATGCGCATGTGTCGTCCTCCTCGCAGCGGTATGTGCCCGAGCATGATACCTCGCACACCGCTGAGGACCTACGGCGGGTGAGGGCAAGCGTAACCGATGCTCTTCGCTAACCTTGATGAAGCGCCGAGACCAGCCCCCCAGACCCGTGGCGGTCAGACCAGGCCAGCTTGGCGAAGTACCTTCGGTATCGCCTCATCCAGGCCGAGAGGCATGATGTGCACGCCGTCGGCGATGTCGCGGCACGCGAGCACCTGTTCCGCAGCCAGATCGATGCACTCCGCCTCGGGATCGACCGCGCCGCGGATACGGTCGGCGACCGCATCCGGCACCATCAGCCCTCCCAGCTTGAGATTGATGAAGTCAACAACCCGGGGGCTGCGAAGCAGCAGGATGCCGGCTAGTACCTTCACCCCCGTGGGCCTGAGGGCGTCAACGCAACGCTCCAGCTTGTCCATGTCGAAGACCGCCTGGGTCTGGAAGAATCTCGCGCCGGCTTCCACCTTCCTCTGCGCCCGAGCCAGCTGCGCGTCCCAGGGCTCCACCTCGGGAAAGACCGCCGCACCGATGCAGAAGCCGGTGCCCCCTTCCAGATCCCGCCCGAGCATGTCGTGACCGTCGTTCATCCCAGCTGCCACCTCGATGAGCTGGGTGGAGTCTAGGTCGAATACGCCCTTCGCCTGGGGGTGATCGCCGCTCCTCGGATCGTCACCGGTGAGCAGCAGCAAGTTCTCGAGCCCAAGCGTCCACGCCGCGAGAAGATCGGACTGCAGGGCCAGGCGATTGCGGTCCCTGCAGGTCACCTGATGAACCGGCTCGAACCCCATCTCCAGCACGACGTAAGAAGCCCCGAGGCTCGACAGGTGCAGCGCTGCCCCCTGGTTGTCGGTGACATTCACAGCGTCGCAGTGGGGACCGATCATCTCCACGGCGCTTCGCATCCCGGATAGATCAGTACCTACGGGCGGCGCGACCTCTCCAGTGACAACGAAGTTCCCGCTACCCAGAGCGTCGCTCAGCCGGCTCATTACTCCGAACCCTTAACCTTGGCTTGAGCCCTAAGGTTCACCGAGCCGGGCTTCAGCTTGACCGAGTGGTCTTTGGGCGGGATAGTGCCGCCCGCCGCCCTGCCCTGCTCGGCGAGGCGACGTCGAATGCGCACATGCGCGCACTCGCGGTCTGTCAGCACTTCGCACATGCCCTCCCACATCCCGCCGCAGGGACCGTTCAGGAGTCCCTTCGGACAGGTGGTCACCGGGCAGATCCCTGCTGTCACGTCCAGCACGCACTCCCCACACATCTGACAACGCTCCTCGAACACCCCATGCCGGATCACGTTGCCGAGAAACGCCGACTCCAGGCCAGGGAAGACCGGCTTGTCCACCGCGTCGGCTACGGTCTGCACCCCGGCCCCGCAGGTCAGAACCAGAACCGCGTCTGCGGACTCAAGCTCGCCGTGTCGCTTGCGGGTCTCGAGCTTCGTGCTGCCCAGGTGGCACGCTACTTCGCCAACCGCCCAGCCAGTGACGATGCGACCATCCGCCTCGAGGATCTCCTTCGCTTTGAGGATCGCGGGCTCTCCCCCGGTCCCGGCCACGGTAGCGCACTGGCCGCAGCCCATGATGAACACACGCTGGGCGTCGACCTCATCGAGATTCCGCCTGATCCGCTCCCAGTCCCTGGGCTTGGTTATGATCATCTCGCTGTCTCCCGCCGCAGCCCGCGGACGCGCTATCGCTTCCTTGCGGGATCGGGCAATCTCATTGTGACGCACCTAGTCCCGCAAACACCGGACCGAAACGCGCCTGACCTCTCAAGATGTGTCCGCCTGGCCGCTCCTGGCGTCCTTCCCCTCCACCGCCCTTCGCACGGCCTGGACACATCCGGGTGCATCGCTCGCATAACCGGCTCCGATAGACGCGGCCCACTCAGCGTTCACCACTGCGCCGCCCACGAGCACGGGGACGCGGGATGTCTCGGCAATGGCGCCCACAACCTGCTCCATGTTTCTCAGAGTCGTCGTCATCAGAGCCGACACGCAGACGACATCGGCGGAGTTCGCAGCCTCAACGAACCTTTCGAGGGGCACATCCACCCCAAGATCGTCCACGACGAACCCCTGGCTCTCGAGCAAACTCAGACAGATGTCCTTGCCGATACTGTGTATGTCTCCCTTGACTGTGCCGAACGCCACACGGCCTGCATGCGCGAGGCCACCATCGGGCAGGTGCCCTTTCGCTCGATCGACGGCGGCCTTCATCGCGTCAGCCGCGACCATCAGCTGTGGCAGGAAGACCTCTCCTCGGCCGAAGGCATCTCCCAACCGCTGTATCGCGGGGGTGAGGATGGCCTCGATGACCTCGGAGGGCTCTGTCCCGACAGCCACGAGACTGTCCACAAGCTTTGGAGCCGCTTCCGCGTCGCCCCGCGCAACCGCTGCGGCCAGCTTCTCGACATCCGTTGTTGCGACGGCTGCGCTCGCCTCCTCGGCGGCCTCGATCATCGACCCGGTCAATGCCGCCTTGAGCGCTGCGCGCCACGCTGCCGAGACCTCTCCGTGGGCGTCGGTGTCAGCTCCAACATCACGGGCTGCGTTTGCCTCGGCCACCGCCTGCATGACCGCCCGATCACCCGGGTCGGCTATGGCGGCGTCGAGCCCTGCACTCGCCGCCGCCCGCAGGAAGGCAGCGTTCAGTATGGAGCGACCTGGAAGGCCGTGACTCACGTTGCTGACGCCGAGGATCGTAGCGAGGCCTTGCCCCGAGGCTGCCTTCACCGCACCTAGGGTCACGTCTGGGGCACCGTGATCGGTGGCTGCGGTCATCACGAGCGAGTCAACTACCAGGTCGCGCTCCCCGAGTCCGAGATCGGCAGCCGCACGCCGGACGCGGTCCAGGATCGCGAGGCGTCCCTCGACGGTAGCGGGGATACCTTCGTCATCGAGAACCAGCACCACCAACGCCGCGCCGTAGCGCGCCGCGAGCGGGAGCACCGTTTCCAGGGACTCCGCTGACCCAGTGACCGAGTTGACCAGCGCCCTACCGGGGTAGGTGCGGAGCGCGGCCTCAAGCGCCACGGGATCCGCTTCGTCGAGCACGAGCGGAGCGTCCACAACTCCCGTGAGCGCCTCCACCGCCTCTGGGAGCAACGCTGCGGCGTCGCCGCCTGCGATGCCCACGTTCACGTCGATGAGCCGAGCCCCCTCGGCCTGCTGATCGACGGCCAGCTCTCTAACAACCGCCATCGAGCCCGCCCGCAACGAATCAGCCAGCGGGCGGCGCCCGGTGGGATTCACGCGCTCGCCCACCACCGCGAGAGGATGCCCACGCCCTATGCGCACAACACTCCGCGGACCAGCGATGACAACGCCTGGGGGCGTCGACCGATCCGTGCGCACGCTGCGCTCCTTCGCCACATCGGAGATGGCACCTGTGAAGGCGGGGGTGGAGCCGCAACAAGAACCGACGACCGAGGCTCCAGCGTCCACGAATCTTGCCGCCAAGGCACCCATCTCCTCAGCGGTACCGGGAAACACCGTGCGCCCATCCTCGAGCCTCGGCAGGCCGGCGTTCGGCTGCACGATGATCGGCAACGCTGTTGCATCGGCCATGGCCTCCACCAGCGGCAGCATCTGCTCGGGCCCCAGCCCGCAGTTCATGCCCACAGCGGCCGCCCCGGCAGCCTCGAGTACCACGGCCGCCGCCTCCGGGTCGGTCCCCGACAGGTCCATCCTGCCGGATACGCCAAACGTGACAGTCACGAACACAGGCAGGTCGCACGCCGAGCGGGCAGCCATGAGCGCGCAGCGCGCCTCGGCGATGTCGGACATGGTCTCGATGAGGATCGCGTCGGGCTCGCCCTCGGCGAGAGCGGCCGCCTGCTCAGCGAACACATCGAACATCTCGTCGAAGGTGGTGTCACCCAGAGGCCGCAAGGTGCGCCCTGTCGGCCCCATCCCACCCAGCACGTGTTGGGCGCCAGCGCGACGGGCAATGCGAACCGCCGTGACGTTGAGGTCGTGCACCTCGTCCGCCAGTCCCCACTCGGCGAGCTTCAGCCGATTGCCGCCGAACGTATTGGTGGTCACGCAGTCAGCCCCGGTGAGCACGTAGTCACAGTGAATACCCTCGATGATCTCGGGAGCCGTGAGATTCAGCTGTTCGGGACATTGCTCAGGCGGTACGCCAGCGCGCTGGAGCATCGTACCCATCGCTCCGTCGCAGACGAGTACCTCTCGGCCGAGCCTATTGAGGATGTCCGGCATAGCCACCCCCGTGCGGGTTGTGCAAGTGAGCCGTCCCTCGCCTAGAACTCCAGAGTGATGGCGCGTCTCGGACAGGCGATCACGCAAGCCTCACAGTACACGCACTCGTCCTTGTCGAACACGAGATCGAGTGTTCCGGGGACCAGACTCAGAGCGCCAGACTTACAGACCGAGGTGCACATCCCGCACACCACGCAGCCGTCTTCGTCGAGACAGATATCCGAGGCGGCCGGCGAGACGACCACCCCTTCAGTCTCCATGAATGCCACACCCGCATCGAAATCCTTCTTCGCGCCACTGATCTCTACGAGCATTCTGCCCGTCTGGCCAGGCTGTATCTGGGCGCGAAGGATGTTAGGCACGAGGTCATAGTCCTTCACCAGGTGGAAGATCACCGGCTTGGTCGCCGCCTTTGGCGGGAACGTCAGGTCGAATCTCTTGCGAGCCATCTAGACCGCCTCCTCCGAACGCACCTCGAGGGGTTTGAAACCCTGGGATCCTGGCTGCGGGAGCTGCTGCAGCGGCGGCGCGAGGAGCCAGCGCCCGTCAGCCACCCACTCCTTGACGATCTGGGCAATATGCCGGGCCGCCGGAAGCGACGATATCGGGCCTACCGGCACCTCCTTGCCCTCCACCTCGATGGCCCCGCTCCTCAGCTCCGCGTACGTCACGCGACCCGGCGAGGGGCGGCTGCGTCTCGCCACTCCGTAGTCGAAGATGGTCGCCTCGATATCCGCGTCCGTCAGCGCCAGGGTCGCGGCGATCTTTTCATCGAGTACCGGGATCGGGATGCCGATGCCCACGAACGCCGACACCCCGTACTTGGTGAAAGTGGCCGCCGAGAAGAACTCCGGCGACGCCTGCTTGAGATCGGCGATCACCGCGATAGTCCCGCATGGCGCGACGGGCACGCCGTTATCGTCGCGCGTCTGATTGGGATTGTGCTGAGTGCCTTCCCATGCCACGTAGCCTGGCGCCCCCGCCACGAAGCAGCGTGTGCCCACTCCGATCGTCCGGTACGTCGGATCGTTCAGGAGCGGCGATAGGGCACCCGCCGAGCAGTAGGTGGCGTTGCCCAGCCTCGGAAGCAGAGTGCCGAGATACGTGTAGAGGGTCTCGTCCGAGGAGTTAACCGCCACAGCGTAGTTCTGGTAGGCGTTCCTCGGGTTGAACAAGTAGGCCTGATTGAGGTCCTCCAGCGTGACCCAGGTGTCGATCTCGGTCCTGGGATAGCAGTCGGTCCCCGGGCCCTTCGCCTGTAGTCTCACTGCCTTGCCGCGCAGCAAGTCCTCGATGACGTGCGCGCCACCGTACTCGATGCCGTGAGTCTCGCTCGGCTCGGTCGCACCGAGGTAGGTATCCACAGCGGCGAGCCCGCCCGAGGCCGGCACATCGTTCAGCCTGATGTGCTGCATCTTGATGGGCGGGTCGGCGTGACCGAAGTTAAGGAAGGCACCCGACGAGCACATCGGCCCGAAGGTCCCGGTTGTCACGACATCCACTTTTCTGGCCGCCTCGGCAACGCCGTCGGCCTCGGCAACGGCCGAGAACTCCTCGGCTGTCATCACGACAGCCTCCCCGGCGGCGATGCGCTCGTTGATCTCTTCCCACGTCTTGGCCATCGTCTCGACCTCCCTCAGAAACACAGACGCCTCCCGCCCTGTCGTCAGGGCGAGAGGCGCAATTCGCCTTCGCGGTACCACCCGACTTCGCCGGCACGCCCATCAGGACGCTGCCAGCCTCTCGGCGCACTTGACCCATCCTGCGCGACCGGGCGGGTTTCGGTCGCGGATCGCATGCCCTGTGCCCTAGGTATCGGGGGCGGCCGTCCGGCATTACTGAGCGCGATTGCGCCTTTCCTCCGGATGCCTCCGGGGCCATGTTCCGCGGCTTCTCAGGCGCCGGTTCTCAGCTACCCCGGCTCTCTAGTGGCCCTACCGGACCGCGTACTCATCCCCATCGTCGGCAGTGCATATGCGATTGCGAAGGAGCATAGGAGCGCCCGTGGCGCGCTGTCAACCGGGGAGCGTCAGTTGTGTGGGAGCGTCAGTTGCCTCGGCCAACACGCTCCAGTGCAGCAGCGATGATCGCTGCGTGATCCGACGCCAGTTCGGGCAACTCGTCCACTGGATGCCAGCGAGCTTCGGCCGCGTCATCCCCCGCAAGGATGCGGCGTCTTGCTGTGTCGCCCTCGAGTATGGCAACGAACGCGGCCGTCACTACCCAGCCCCTGGGATCCCTCCCGGGATCGCCGAAGGTACCCACCTTCAATAGCGGCACTTCGAGCGCTAGGCCGGTCTCCTCGCAGAGCTCGCGCCTCGCCGCACGCTCCAGAGGTTCCAGCTCATCAACGAAGCCTCCCGGCAGCGCCCACATCCCGAGGAAGGGCTCCTTGCCCCGTCGGATCAGGAGTACCTCTCGCCGAGGCGGGCCCCCTGAGAGCAGCACGACGTCCACGGTAAGCGCAGGACGCGGATACTCGTAGGAATGCGTGGCGCTATCAGCAGATGGCGTCATGTGCCGAGTCTACCCTGCCGACCCGGGCAGCAGCTCGCTCGGCTGCGATCCCAGCGCCAACGAAAGCCACTCGACGTTGTGCTGGATCGCTCGCCTCTGGGCTCCGGTAAGGTCTCCCGTGCGCACTCTTCGCGCCAGCTCGTGCGCAGGCATCCCGCGTATCTCGCGTGCTGCGGGGTCGTAGTGCCAGTCGAGTCCATGCTTGCGGCCCACCAGCGACACCTCGGCCCGGTGGAAGTCGCTCTGCAGCGCCCAGGGAGAGCTATACGCCCACTCCGGGTGAGCCGCATTCCACGCATCGCACAGAGCGCGCCACGAACTGCCCGGCTCGGCCTCAAGACAGACGAAGCGCAGCAGTCCCAGCTTACGCAAACCCAGCGCTCTTCCACCCCGGATCCATCCCGCCTCCTGCGCGCGGGGCCACAGCTTTCGCAGCTCGCGCTGGAGTGCGTCGAGCGGCAGGCGCGCGTCGATCGACAGTACGACGCGTCCGACCGCTCCCTCGGCGGCCATCTCACCCGTCCCGTCGCCGATCACAACCGGGTACGAAAGCCCGGGCTCGGCTTGCTCGGCAACAGCCATCCTCGCACGCTCGAGATCACGAAGGAGCGTCCATCGACCATTGGTGGCGCCAGGTCCCTCAGGGGCCACAGCTACAAGCCTGCCGGGCCAAGTGCCTGTCCGGCGGTGGCGCGCCACATGGCTGGCCACGCGCTCGACTATCCGATTTCGGCCCTGGGGTTGCGCGATGGCGTACTCCCCCGCGTAGCCGCCGAGCTTGATGAGCCGTCGCGTCCGATCCGACAGGGGGCCGCACGCCCTTCGCAGAGCGCGCCAGAAATCGACGGGGTCCGCCTTCGTAGGCATCTGATCGTTCCTCTCTCGCCTAGCGAATGCGTGGCACCCCGTTTCCAGATGCCTATACCACGCCAACGGGCGACGCGCCAGGGGGTTGTCGCCCATCCGCGGCCCCGATGAGGGACCGGCACAGAATGCCTCCCAGAGCCGGCCTAGGGGCTGTCCAGGGCCCATCACCCATAGGTACCAGCGCCCGTCATCCCATCGGACGATTAGGGTGGAAACGTGCCCCACGCTGCACTTTTGCGTTGTAGGCTCGGGTATCGACACTGTGGAGGGGCGCAGCGTTGATAGCCGCAAAGAAGCATTAGGGAGACAGAGATCCGCCGAGGGTGACCGGTCACCTACCTCGGCGGGGAGTCAGTGGTGAGACCGACCCGCTGTTGGGTCGGTCTTTCTTTGTCGGTCGCCGCGCGAACCTTCATAGGCTGAATCGTGTGGCGCGGGAGGAGGCGCACAAAATGGCTAGGTCCCTTCGAAGGAGAAGTGGCGCTCGGAAGCTCGTCTCGAGCTTCGTTGCGTTCGTCTTCTTGTTCACCATGACGCCCCTCGGCTACGCGCAGCAGCCAGTGGCCGTCCAGAGCCAGGAGGTGACTGCGAGCGCCGTAGCGAGCGCGCCCGCAGTGCCGCCTGCAACCGCAGACGTAACCGTTCCTGAAGGCACGACGGGCGATCACACCGAAGCACAGTCGCCCGCAGAGGCGGAGGCGACCCTCGAAGCTGCGGGCACCGATACGCTCGATGGGGATGCCGAGACGCCTAATGCAGTCGCCGACAGAGACAGCGCGTCCGAGGACGAGTCGGCTGAGGTCTTCGCAACCCCCGTCGCTCCCAAGCCCAGGAAGACGCGTCCCACGTCGGGCACCAGTGCCTCGGCCGCCGGTGACGTGAAGGCGGCCGGGGGCAAGGTGGGCGTCTCACTCGAAGCATACAGGGCCGATCCTGGGAACCAGGGCTGGCAAAACGGCAATGGCTTTCCGTACCAGGAAGGCGACTGGGTACCCTACCGCCTGATCATCGGACCGACCGACGGCGCGGCCTACAGCTACCCCAATGACATCGGTGTGGCTCTGGGCCACTACGATAAGAACCCGGACCCCGCGGTCTTCTACGACATGACCAAGGGTTGGAGGATTGAACACGTTGCCGCGGCCCCCGCCGGCAACGATCCCGTCAATCCTTCACTCCCCACCTTCGCGCCCGACGTCCAGGACTACTACCCTGATGGCGGCTTTGGCACCGCAGAGTGGCTGAGGCGCTACTACAATCCCAACCGCATCCAGATACCGGCGGGCCGGAAGTACGCCGTCATCTACTTCGAGGCACACCTTGCCCTCACGGTGTACTGGAGGGCCGCCCGCGGTATCGGCGGTGCCGGCAGCTTCACCGGCTCCAGCGGACACGGACGCCTCTGGAACGACGGTAAGCTCGGCTCGACCATCCCACTGCCGGCCGTCGAGAAGCCTGGGGGGTATGTCAACGGAGTCAAGTTCCACGACCGTGATCGGAACACCACCCAGAGCGCGGGAGAGGAAGGGCTCGGTGGGTGGGTCTTCCACCTGGCAAACGGAGATCCCGACTTCCCCCTCAACGGTGTCACTGCCACCTCGGCTGCCGGCACGGGCTCGTTCACCTTCGGCCCTTTGCCGCCGGGCACCTGGAAGGTCGGCGAAGAGCTGCAGCCCAACTGGATGCCGACCACTCAGCAGACCTCGGCCCCAGGCTGGGAGCTAACGCAGACAGTTCAGGTGGGCTCGAACCAGACTGTCAACGTGGCGTTCGGCAATGCCTTGAACACCCTCACCAAGAAGTGGAGATTGAAGGTCGGCGACGTCTTGCCGGGGACCGAGTTCTTCGTGCGCTACAAGGTGAGCGGAGAGGACACGGTCACGGTGAAGCTCGATCCCGCCGGCACTGAAGGCGGCTACAACGTCTATCAGTCCACCAAGGACTTCGCCTATGGGACCCAGATCACATCATGGACATGGCTGGCTACCTATGGCGGGACAACGGTCGAACTCGGATCAGGTGGACCTGAGACTCTGACCGAGGATCCAACCACCAACGGATTCACCGTGGACACCGGCTCGGTGTCCGGCACCAAGTTCGTGGACCGCAACCGCGATGGCGAGTTCACACATCCGTCGCTAGACGGTCCCGAATCGGGCTGGACGATCAAGCTCTACCGGAAGGTGGGTTCCAGCTACGTCCTCTGGGCTACCGCGGTCACCGCCGACCCGAGCGGCACCTACTCCTTTGGTGGGCTGTTGCCCGGCACCTACTACGTAGAAGAAGACATCGCCGCAATGGGTAACTACGTCGCGCTCTCGCCCGCTGGCGGGAGGTACGCCGACTTCGCGGTAGGTAGCTCGGCGGTCACGGGCAAGCACTTCTACAATCAGCCCAAGCCGGTGAGCATCGAGATAGAGAAGTACGGCAACCGCTACGCGCACGTTGGCGACACCGTCTTCTACCAGATCATCGTGAAGAACACGAGCGGCACCGAACTCGGCAACGTCATCGTGACCGACCCGGTCATCGGGCTGGTGCACAACCACGGCCTGCTCGCGCTGGGTGGCTCCTTCACCATCGATCCGTGGCCGCAGCACATCGTCCAGGCCGCACCCGACCCGCTGGTGAACGTCGTGTCCGTGAACGCCACGAGCCCGTTCGAGCCCGTGAACGCCTCGGCCACCCACACGCTCGACGTGCTGAACCCGGCCATCGAGCTCACGAAGTCCGTGAGCCCGACCAAGGTCACCGATAGCGGAGACGTCACATACACCTACGAGGTCAGGAACGCCGGCGACACCACGCTCACCGTGAACGTGGTCGACGACAAGCTGGGCCTGATCACCGGTCCCGGCGGCATCGAGCTGGCCCCTGGCGCTAGCCACACCTTCACCAAGTCGGGCGTCACCATCGCCGCCCCGACCTCCAATGTCGCCACCGCCACCGGTGTCGACGTGCTGGGCGGAGAGAAGGGCACCGTGAGGGCTGTCGACAGGGCGCACGTGGACGTCGACATCACCAAGACGTGGAAGCTCACGCTCCCCGATCCCATCCCGGCGGCGAGCGGCTTCTTCGTCCGCTACTGGGTGGACGGCGAGCCGACCGACGAGTCCCTTGCCGACCCAGACGGTGACGGCGTGTGGATGGCCACGAGCGTACTGCCCTACGGCACGGTCATAGACGCCTGGACGTTCTTCGCCAGCTACGGCGGTGGCGAGGTCGCGCTGCGCTCCTTCGAGAGCGACGAGGGCGAGTACCTCGATGAGGCCCGCACCAACGACACGACCTTCACCGCGGGCAAGGTGTCGGGCGCCAAGTGGATCGACACCGACCTCTCGGGCGACCTCACCTTCGGCGACGCGGCGGGTCCGGGCTGGACCATCCGGCTGCTGCGCGGCGGGGTCGCGTACGACAGCACCGTCACGGCCGACCCGAGCGGCGCCTACTCCTTCGGCGGACTGCTGCCCGGCAGCTACACGCTCACCGAGACGCTGAAGCCCGCGTATGTGGCCATCTCCTGGCCCGGAGGCTTCACCGTACCGGCCACCGATCAGGCCTACGAGGGCGAAGAGGCCGACTTCTTGAACCAGCCCAAGCCGGTGAGCATCGAGATAGAGAAGTACGGCAACCGCTACGCGCACGTTGGCGACACCGTCTTCTACCAGATCATCGTGAAGAACACGAGCGGCACCGAACTCGGCAACGTCATCGTGACCGACCCGGTCATCGGGCTGGTGCACAACCACGGCCTGCTCGCGCTGGGTGGCTCCTTCACCATCGATCCGTGGCCGCAGCACATCGTCCAGGCCGCACCCGACCCGCTGGTGAACGTCGTGTCCGTGAACGCCACGAGCCCGTTCGAGCCCGTGAACGCCTCGGCCACCCACACGCTCGACGTGCTGAACCCGGCCATCGAGCTCACGAAGTCCGTGAGCCCGACCAAGGTCACCGATAGCGGAGACGTCACATACACCTACGAGGTCAGGAACGCCGGCGACACCACGCTCACCGTGAACGTGGTCGACGACAAGCTGGGCCTGATCACCGGTCCCGGCGGCATCGAGCTGGCCCCTGGCGCTAGCCACACCTTCACCAAGTCGGGCGTCACCATCGCCGCCCCGACCTCCAATGTCGCCACCGCCACCGGTGTCGACGTGCTGGGCGGAGAGAAGGGCACCGTGAGGGCTGTCGACAGGGCGCACGTGGACGTCGACATCACCAAGACGTGGAAGCTCACGCTCCCCGATCCCATCCCGGCGGCGAGCGGCTTCTTCGTCCGCTACTGGGTGGACGGCGAGCCGACCGACGAGTCCCTTGCCGACCCAGACGGTGACGGCGTGTGGATGGCCACGAGCGTACTGCCCTACGGCACGGTCATAGACGCCTGGACGTTCTTCGCCAGCTACGGCGGTGGCGAGGTCGCGCTGCGCTCCTTCGAGAGCGACGAGGGCGAGTACCTCGATGAGGCCCGCACCAACGACACGACCTTCACCGCGGGCAAGGTGTCGGGCGCCAAGTGGATCGACACCGACCTCTCGGGCGACCTCACCTTCGGCGACGCGGCGGGTCCGGGCTGGACCATCCGGCTGCTGCGCGGCGGGGTCGCGTACGACAGCACCGTCACGGCCGACCCGAGCGGCGCCTACTCCTTCGGCGGACTGCTGCCCGGCAGCTACACGCTCACCGAGACGCTGAAGCCCGCGTATGTGGCCATCTCCTGGCCCGGAGGCTTCACCGTACCGGCCACCGATCAGGCCTACGAGGGCGAAGAGGCCGACTTCTTGAACCAGCCCAGCCTGGTGGACATGGCGATCAGGAAGGCCGCTGCCGTCGAGACGGCCGATCCTGGCGCCACAGTCGCCTACACCGTGGACTACCGCAATGAGGGAAGCACGAACGCGACGGACGTGGTCATCGTCGACAGGTTCAACCCGCTGTATGTGGCGAACGTCTTCCCAAGCGGCTCGCCTGCGCCGGTGGTGGATCTGGGAGCCGGCACGATAACCTGGACCATCGGCAATGTGGCCCCAGGCGGCACATGGAGCACGCTCAGCTACTCGCTCCTGTACCGCTCGACGATGCCCGCGACTTCAAACTCGGTGGACAACACCGCCACTGTCTACGCCACCGCGGACTCGAATCCCACAAACAACACGGCCTCGGACAGCGTTCTCGTGAACGCGGCTCCGCGGCTCAGGCTGGACAAGGGCGCTCCTGCGTCGGCGGCGCCGGGCGGCATCGTCAGCTACACGGTGCGGTACGCCAACCACGGCACAGCGCCCGCCACCAACTTCACGATCGAGGACGACTACCAGACCGCGTGGGTGGCCTCAGTGACCAACAGCGCCGGCGGGAACACATCGACTGCTGGCAGGATCATTTGGACGCTCCCGGGTCCACTCACCGCAGCCGACGGTACCCAGACCATCAGCTACAGCGTGCAGCTGCGCGGCTACGACGTCTTCCCGCTCGGCAGCACGTCCGTGAACAACACGGCGATCATCCGCCTCGGAGAGGTCGAGCACGACCGCAACTCTGCGACGGTGGTCGTCAACACCGCCTTCGACCTGGCAGTCAGCAAGCAGGCCAATCCGACCGCATCCGTGCCGGGTGGCGCCATCTCCTACACCGTTACCGTCACGAACCTCGGCAACGACACCTCGCCGGCGTTCACAGTCACCGACGACTACGACGAGCGCTACCTCACCATCACCAACCCGGCCGGCGGTTCCGTGTCCGGCGGAGTCATCAACTGGAACGCAGCTGCGCTGCCGCCTGGCGGCACATGGTCAGTGACGTACACGGCAGCGGTCTCCTCGGCGATGCCCGCGGGAACTACTCCGCTCGTGAACACCGTCGTCGCTGTGGCGCCGGGTGAGTCCAACACCGCCAACAATACCGCCTCGGCCACCGTCCAGGTGATTGCGGCTCCCAAGCTCACGATCGACAAGGCTGTACTGACGCCCGCCCCGGTCAAGCCGGGCGCGACCGTCACCTACCAGCTCACCTACGACAACATCGGCAACGCCGCTGCGACCAACTTCACCGTCACTGACACCTTCAGCAGCGCCTACGTCGCCGAAGTCGTCGACGCAGCGGGCGGTGTGGTGAGCGGCAACACCATCACCTGGACCTTCGCTGGTCCGTATGCGCCTGACGCGGTGCCGGCCTCGATCACCTACAGCGTGAGACTCAAGGGCACCGATGCGTTCGCGCTGGGAGATACGTCGGTCAACAACACGGCCGTCATCCGTCGTGGGGAGACTGTGGACGACACCGACTCGGCGGCCATCGTCGTTCAGAGCCGCTTCGACCTAGCACTGGACAAGTCGGCGGTGCCCGCTTCGGTCAGGCCGGGACAAGCCATCAGCTACACGCTGACCGTTACCAACATCGGTGACGATTCATCGCCAGCGTTCACCGTCACCGACGACTACGACGAGCGCTACCTCACTATCACCAACCCTGCCGGCGGCAGCGTCGCTGGCGGCATCATCACCTGGAACGTGGGCAGCCTGGCGGCCGGCGGCACCTGGTCGATCACGTACACCGCCGTTGCGAGTTCTATCATGCAGCCCGGAACTACGCCGGTCGGCAACACCGCGATCGTTAGCGCCGAAGGCGACAGCAACACCGCCAACAACAGCGACAGCGCTCTGGTCAACGTGATCGCCAGTGTGGATCTCTCGCTTGCCAAGCGCGCGAATGTGGACGAGCAGGATCCCGGCGGCACGGTTGCCTACACGCTCACCTACCGCAACATCGGTGACGCGGTGGCCGAGAACTTCACCATCACCGACGACTTCGACGACACGTACGTGGACGCCGTCGTGGACGCGGGAGGCGGCACGGTTGTGGGCGGCACCATCGCCTGGACGTTCCCTGGTCCCTTGACAGCGGCCGATGGGGAGCGGACAGTAACCTACTCTGTGCGCCTCAAGTTCGCCGAGGACTTCCCCGCCAACGTCACGACCTCTGTCGACAACGTTGCCACCATCGCGCACCCAGCTGATGTGAACACCGAGAACAACACGGCACGCGAGACCGTACTGGTGGACAATCCATTCCTGCCTGCGGGGACCGATCTCGCGATCACCAAGGTCGCGGACAAGGAGACCGCAGAGCCCGGCGATGAGATCGTCTACACGCTCACCTACGAGAATCTGGGCCCGGCTGGTGCGGTCAACTTCACGATCACCGACGACTTCGATGAGCGCTACGTGACTGTCATCGATGACGGCGGAGGCGTGGTCAGGAATGGCAGGATAGCCTGGAACATAGGTGGACCGCTGTTCGCCGGCGAGTCCGACGCCATCGTCTACAAGGTTCGCGTCTCCGACGACATGCCCGAGGGCACCACGAACGTCGACAACGTTGTGGTCATCGAGGATGACTCGGACAACAACCCGGACAACGATCGCGCTACTGAACGGGTCACCGTGACGGTTGACGAGCCCTTCCTGCCGTTCACCGGCGGCGAGGCCTCTCTGCTCCTGCTCGTCTCGGCCCTGACCGCCCTTGCCGGCGTCGGGTTGAGGCGACTTGGCCGAGAGACCGACTAGCAGCGATATCGCGCCCCTGTAGTGCGGAAGAGCCGCCCCCCTCCCGGGCGGCTCTTCCGCTTGTGGCTGACGCCTGATCGGGCACTTTGAGGCCGCACGACACTTCCACGCTCTCTCCACATGTGAGGCATTGAGGCACCACAGACTGGGGCTATCTTCAACGTAGACGTTCAGGACTCCAACGACACGCGGCACGAGCCGCGGAGCCTGGACGCAAGGGGGTGAGCGACGTGGAGTACGCAGCAGTGGCCGTGGCGGTAGCAGCCTCGGCTCTCTTCGTTCTCAGAGCACACTCGGATGGCGATCCCCAGCGAGTAGGACCCGTAACGCCCTCTGGTGTGGCACCCGACGTCGTGAACCCGGCTCTCGCTATCGCGCGCCAACGGTACGCGAGCGGCGAGATCGAACGAGAGGAGTTCATGCGCGTTGCGCGAGCGCTCTCCCGCTAGTGGCAGGCGGGTTGGCCAGGCGCAGTGCCTAGAGAGGTTGAAGACGCGTACCCTTCTTCGTTCCTCCTCCTTCCTTCCTTGCAGAAGGGCGGGACCACAAAGGTCCCGCCCTTCTGCACTTCCCCGGATAGCTGCTGGAAGGCTGCCGGAAAGCCCCAGCCCTCAACCTGAACCGCGGTCGGCTACTGTATGCCGCTACGCCTCTTCCATGGCGAGCACCTGCTCGTAGAGACGCCTTGTGTCCGATGACGGGTCTAGGCCCAAGTCCTCGGCAAGTCGACTTCGGCAAGCGACGTAAGTCTCCACAGCGGCACTCCGCTGCCCTGCTCGTATCTGGAACCGCATCGCCGCCTGGTATAGGTCCTCGCGCCACGCGTCGAACGCGAGGGCTCTGCGCACGCAGGCAAGCGCCTCGGCCCACTCGCCTAGCTCTGCGTGTAGTTCGGCGGCCTTCAGCATACAATCGCTGAACTCGTGCCGATACTGCTCACGAAGAGGGGCGAACCAGTCGTCGTAGACGTCGCCCGGCAGGAGATCGCCGACGTAGACATTCCTAAGTCGCCCGTAGCAGCTCAGCGCGCTCTCTGTGTCTCCTGCGGCCTCCGCCTTGCGAGCCGCCGACACCGTATCGTCGAACTCGTCGAGATCCGTTTGCACGACGCCAGTCACAGACCTGCACAGACCTCTAACGCTCTCAACGTACGGGCAAGTCTCGCTCTTCTGCGCACCTGGGACCAGCGCTCGCTTCATGACACTCCACACGACGTACAGGTTGTTGCGTGCCCTGTCTTCCTCCATCTCAGGCCAGAGGTAGTCCAGGATCTGATCACGCGGGACATCCTTGCCCCGATGTGCCACCAGCATCGCAAACAGCAGGCGCGCCTTTCGCTTCCGCCAAGCGCGGTCGGGCACAGGGCCATCGGGGGTCGTGACCGACAGGCCACCGAAGAATTGTACGCGACAGACTGCGGCCCTCGACGACCTGCTTTCGCCCGACACCGCACCCTCTGTCAGCGACGAGTCCGCGCTCGGGTCTCGCAGCAGCAGGTGGGCGGGCACTAGTCGCGCGAGTCTAGACGGGACGCCCGCCTCGCCCATCGCCTCAGTCAGCATCTCGAGCAGTCCGGGGAATGCTCTGATGTACATGGCGATCAGCCACGTTGCATCGCCACCCGCTATGTACTCTCGCTGGCGGGTTAGTCTGGCAACGCCGGCGGCCACGTCCCCGTTCCGCCTGTCCGCTTCTGCAAGAATGAGATCTGCGCGGATCAAGTGGTGAAGAGCTCCCACCTGATGCGCCCACTTCCGCACCCCCTTGGCTGTCCGCACCGCCGAGCCCGAATCACCTAGCGCCAGCACGTTGGCCGCCACCTCCAGGGCCGCGAGATGTTCGAACGGCGGTGTCCCCGCTGCCGAGAAGTACTCCATCGACCGCTCCGCGGCGTCCAGCGCGTCGTCGGCATCTCCGGCCGCACGGAGAATGCTGGAGGCGTAG
>CAZWGV010000016.1:36370-40923 GCA_964633595.1 uncultured Coriobacteriaceae bacterium
GGCGTCCAGCGCGTCGTCGGCATCTCCGGCCGCACGGAGAATGCTGGAGGCGTAGGTGAGGTTGTGATGCGCCCAGAGGGGTCTATCGTGATTGAGGCAGCCGTCTATTGATTCCTCTAACAGCTCGCGGGACCGAGCGTACTCCCCGAAGGTCGCGAGATTGGCAGCACGAATATCCAGGAACGAGTACCGAATCCCAGGAAGGTCGTAGCTCGCACACAGTTCGAAGCACTGGTCGAGAAGCCGCTCGGATTCACGAATCCTCCCCGTTTCGCAGAGCAGCGAGGCCTTGTCGCCAAGAACGACCGCGCGCTGAACACAGTCGATACCCTTGCTTCCCGGCAACCCGTCCAGACAGCGAAGTGCCTCGGACATGCGCCCCTGCACAGCCCTCAGGTACATGCTAACCACAGCCACGCAGCACTCGGCGCTCTCACAGGCATCTCGATCGGCAATTGCCGACCTCGCAAGCTCCAACTCGCGTGACGCTTCCTCCAGGCAACCCACCTGAGTTAGAGCAGCTGCGCATCTTGCGTGCGCCTCGACACGCGTTTGTTCGGGCAGACATGCTTCCTCACTGCTATGCAGGGCCGACCTTAGGCACTCTATGGCTTCCACTGAGCGACCCGCGTAATGATGCACGATGGCCATAACGAGCTCCGCCTCTGCTGCGGTCGGGGTGTCACCCTCGTAGCTGGCTAGGCGAGACGCCGCCGCTGCCTTGCGCAGAGCCTCGTCAACCGCTGATGTGGCCGCCAGGACTTTCGCATGCAGGAGAAGGAGTCGCGGACGGCGCACCAGGATTATCGAGTCGAGTGAGTGCAGGGCGTCGCTGACGAGTGTCCACCGTCCGCGCTCGACCAGTCGAGTCCCGTGTTTCTCCAGCCAGTCCGCCATCTCATGTTTAGTTCCATATGCGCTCACAAGCTGAAGCGCCCTCTCATAATCACCTCGCTCGCATAGGACTCGAAGCGCCTGGGAGCCCGGATCGAACTCCCCCATGCCGATATCCGACCTCGACTGCAGGAATATGTCCACCGCCAGGTCATGAACACTGAAGCGCATCGTGGTGCTTTCACCCGCACAGCCAATGCGGACCAGGGGTACGCAATCCGACACATGCACCAGGTCTGCCACGGAAGCTTCGTCGAGCACCCCTCGCAGGTCGTCCTCGGTCCCCTCTCTGAGTAGAGTCGCGGCGAACAGCAGATCCTTCTGTGACTCGTCCAGTTGCTCATCCTGCAACCGCGTGAGAAGTGCCCGCAAGTCGAAAGCGGGCTCTCGACGATCACCCGCCCCCCGGCGCACGGCACTCGGATGTCGCGCGAGAACGGATAGCAGTGCGGCTTGGCCGCCGCACGCCTCTATGATCGCCCGCTTCTGCGTCTCGTCCAGGTCAAGTGCCGCGAATCGCCCAACGAATTCCGCGGCTTCCTCATCGGTAAGGCGCACGTCGTCAGCCTCGAATACGCAGACCTCGCCAATACCCACTGCCGGAACGTCGCGGCCCGTCACCACGACCAGGCTCCCATCGCCTCCCAGGGTACGAACGAGGTCTACGAGCCGTGTCAGAAACCCAACCTCACCATTGACACGAAAGTCGTCCAGAATAAGAGCGATCGCTCCCGAACGGTGTGGCGAGAGGCCGGTTTCGATCCGCTCGAACAACCTCTGAACGTCGGCGTTCTCGTTCTGGCTAGAGGAGCACTCCACTGGTTTCGATACGACATCTGCGACCGACCACAACACGGAGTTGATGTCAGAAGCCTGGGGCGCAAGCTGTACCCAGAAGGAAGTCTGGAATCTCTCAGAGCCGGCAACTTGAGCCGCCAGTACGGTCTTCCCGTAGCCCGAAGGTGCACACAACAGCACGAGCCGTGGGCCGCTGTTTGCGACCGCTTCTACAAGCCTGTGCCGTTGGAGAAGCGGCCCGAAATCGGGTACCCCTCTGCACCGCACGGCGTCGCTGCTTGACACAAGGACCTCCCCCCTGGCAGGTCCTGAGGGGCACGCCGAATACGAGAGTGGGACCAGTCTAGCGGTACATCCGGCCTAGGGGAATAGGACGCCTGGTCTATCCATCTGGAGCGGCACTCGTCCACTGCCTCCCTTGGAGCATTCCCTGCAGGACGATCAGGGCCAGCCCGGCTAGCAGCAAGACGTCCCCGAGACTGGCGACGGCTCGTACCGCTGATGGCCCTGGCACCGGCACAACGTCGCCAAGCAGTGCTAGCAAGGTGTCGGGCGAGGCAACGTGGTGAAAAGCATCTGACACGCCGTCAGGCAACTCGGCAGTGCGAGACAGGACTCTGACCGCACTGGAGTCCACCGGCATACCACTGTTGAGCATGATGACCACGATGTTGAGGAGAAGACCTCCGCCCATGAGGACAGCACCGTGGTGCCGCCAGTTCAGCACGGCAAGAACCACTAGCACGACCATGACAGCCGCCCACGCATATCGAAGTGGCTCGTGCCACTGCTGATCCAGCCAGCGCATCGCCATGCGTGGAATCAGAACTGACGCCACGAGAAGGATTACGAAGAGCGACTCCCCTCGCAGCCTTACCTGCTCGAGACCGCGAACTCGCCCGCCCAGGATCCACCCGACCACCAGGCCCCACGCTATCGCGAGCAGAACCAGCACTACGCCGTCCTGGCGCCCGGAGTGAGGAGCTTCCAAAGGGCACCCTCAACCCGCTCCCGCGCCTCGGCTTCGACCAGACCGCCAAGGTGCGCGGCGCCGTACTGCCTGACACGGGTGTCTCCCCCGCGTTGGTTCAGCGCCTCATCGAGGTTGCTCGCCCGGCACACAACGTAAGCAAGGAGACCATCCCTTGCGCGGTTCGGGTTCTCGCCCGAGTCAACCCCTTCGCACAGGCGCAAGACCGGCAACACATCGGAGAGGAAGCCTACTTCTGCGAGTACATTGGATGCCCCGGGCCCCAGGAAGACCGAACCCCCCTGTTCAACAACCGCAGCTGAGGGAATCTCCTCGCTTGTCTCACCAAGTAGATCCACATCATGCAAAAGAGCCGCATAGCTCAAGATCTCCAGGTCCTGGCCTCTGACGCCAATCTCATTCCCGATGGCCTTGGCGAGTGCGGCTACTCGCTCGGCGTGACCCTTGCGCAGTGGGTCGTGTGCCTCGATAGCTGCAGCCATCGCTGCCATGGTCGCCTGATATGCCTGCCGTATTTCGATGAACAGAGAGAACGACTGCCGCATCACTAGCAGCAGCACGCCCATGAGCACTAGTGTCCAGAACCACATCGACTCGTAGAGCATGACAGTGAGCAACGCGACTGATGCGCTGGCCGCCAACATAAGGCCCTGCAGCTGCAGGTTGCCCAGCAGCAGCCCGCCAATGGACTGCCTGTGCCTCATCGCCGAATACGCCTGCTGGAGCACTAGGTCTCCCGCGACGAATGCGACAGCCACGGCAACCAACCCCGGCGTGATCTCAACTGGCTGCCAGAACCACTTGTGATCCACCTCGTTAAGGAGAAGCCCGCAACCCACGATCACGATCGTTCTTCTCGAAAGACCGTGAAGCAGACTGCTCGTGTCATCGAAGCCGTACCTGAGAACATGCGCAACGAGACGTGCTCCGGCGGCAAGACCTATCGCCGCCACGGGCCCACTCAACACAAGCGCCGCGAACGACAGCGGGCCGACTATGTCTACGACATCTCCCTGCGGCAGCCAAACATCGAAGAGGCTGAGTATCGTCATGACCAGCAGGAAGCCGAGTATCTCCTCAAGGCCCGCCCTCGGCGTCGGCAACTGCGTTGCGGCGAGCGAGAGTGAGACCGCCACCAGGGCCTCGAACACCAGGTAGGATCGTCCAGCAGGTCTAGGCATCTTCAACCATCACAGACGAAGCCGAGACGACAGGAGGCTCCTCGTATGCCCCTCGGTTCGCAAGATCGAGCGTTACCAGGAAGGCGTCTGCGACCGTCGGGTCGAACTGCGTCCCCCTGCCGGAGAGCACTTCGTCTATTGCCTTCTCTCGGCTCAGAGGCGGCCTGTATGGTCGCTCAGACGTCATCGCATCGTAGCTGTCTGCCACCGCGAGTATCCGCGCCTGAAGAGGCACTCCAGCGGCCTTGAGTCCGTCACCGTACCCGTCGCCGTCGAATCGCTCGTGGTGCGAGCGTACGGCATCGACTATCTCCGCGAGGTAGGGCACTCGCTCGACTATTCGCGCACCGATCGCAGGATGCGTCTTGACCTCGGCCCACTCCTCGGCCGAGAGGCCGGCTTGCTTGGCCAGAATCCGCCCGCTGATGCCTACCTTGCCAAGATCATGCAGTAGCGCAGCGAATTCGATGCTCTCGACCGTCCGCTCCGGCAGACGCATCTGCTTGGCGATATCGACCGCATACTGTGCGACCCTCTCCGAGTGTCCGCGCGTGTACGGATCCTTGGCCTCGATCGCGGCGACGAGCGATCGGACTGTGTCTCGATACGCGTCACGAAGACCGAGGTATCGCTGGTACATCTGGCGAGCAAGGAGAAGTGGGAACAGGAAGAGGACGAATCCAACGGGC
>CAZWGV010000017.1:0-36446 GCA_964633595.1 uncultured Coriobacteriaceae bacterium
TGTTAAGCACGCCGCCAGCGTTCATCCTGAGCCAGGATCAAACTCTCCGTGGAAAACGTCACAGGACACGAGGCCCTGTGATACGCGGAGAATCGGATCGGCTCCGCGATCCGGTTGGACCCACCTTCCGAGTGCTAGGACAGCCCTCGACGGTTTGGGCCCTGGAGTTGTCTCACCGGTTTGGTCCTTTGATCGACCCTCTCGGTTCGACGGGGTTTTGGTTGCGGATCCGCTCACGCGGATCCGGCTGGCTCGTCACAGTATCCGGTTGTCAAGGTTCAGGCGCAGCGGGCAGATACGTTATCCCTCGTTGCTCCCGCTGTCAACACAGACTTGAACACCACTTCGGGGCATAGAAAACGCCCCCTGTCCGGAGGCGCCGCACCGGCGGACAACGCCGCCATCTATGGCGACATCTCACCGCGCTACGCTCGACTCCGTCCAGGTAGTCTCTATCAACACAGCTCCAGTCGTTGCCGGGTCACCCCGGAAGCGGCAGAAGGTAGGATACCACCAGCACAATGCCCGCGCAAGCGATACTTGCAGACCGCCGCAACCACTTCCTACCCGGCGTCGAACCAGGTCAAACTCCAGGTCAGGAAGCCAGGTCAAAGTGGTGCGCACCCCTGCCCGGGCATCTGCCCTTCGGGGACTACTCTGCGGGGGAATCCGCCCGAGCACGTACCGGCCTCGCCCACCGACGTCTCCCCACCTGCACGGACCGCCCCTCGAATTCGGACCAAGCCACCTCGTAGGACCCCTTCGGGATCTGCTGGCCGTCGATGCGAACCGCACCATCGTCTATCAGCGTGCGGGCGGCCGACGCAGAGGTGCACAGACCGGCATCGCGCAAGAATCCTGGAAGATAGACGGGGTCCGAGCGCTCAACTGACACCTCGGAGATGTCCTCAGGCGCCTCGTGGCGCTTGAAGACCCTGTCGAAGTCCTGTTCGGCCGAGCGCGCGGCTTCGTGCCCGTGATACAGAGCGACTATCTCCGCAGCAAGCCGCCGCTTCACCACGTTGGGGTGTGCGCTGCCCTCGGTCAGGGCCGACTCGATCGTGTCGATCTCATCCACATCCACTGCGGTCGCGAGGCGGAAGTACCGGGCTATCAGTTCATCGGGGATCGACATCACCTTGCCGAACATGTCGGCCGGCGCATCGGTAAGGCCAACGTAGTTGCCGTAGCTCTTGCTCATCTTCTGCACGCCGTCCGTGCCCTCCAGCAACGGGAGCGTCAGGCATACCTGAGGGGCCAATGCTCGCTCCGCCAGACCCGCGTCGACAAGGCGTCCCCAGTCGATCTTCTCCATCAGCTCCCTGCCGGAAAGCAGGTTGAACAGCTGGTCCGTTCCCCCGATCTCGATGTCGGCCGCGACGATCACCGAGTCGTACGCCTGCATCACCGGATAGAGGAACTCGTGGAGGGATATCGAGCGCTGCTCGGCATAGCGTTGCGAGAAGTCGTCCCTCTCCAGAATGCGAGCGATCGTGACATGGCTGGTGAGCCATAGCACCTCACGCATGTCGAGAGGTCCGAGCCACTCCGAGTTGCGCCGCAGTTCGGTCTTCTCCGGATCGAGGATGCGAAACGCCTGCTCCATGTATGTGGCAGCGTTGACCTCGATCTGTTCGAGCGTCAATGGAGGGCGTGTCGAGTTGCGACCCGAGGGATCTCCCACGAGCGCAGTGTAGTCGCCGATTATCAGCACCACTTGGTGTCCGAGCTCCTGGAACTGCCGCAGCTTGCGCAGCGGGACGGCGTGCCCGAGGTGGAGATCGGGTGCTGTTGGATCCACGCCCAGCTTGACACGGAGCGGTCTTCCCTCAGCGAGTTTGTCCTTCAGACCTTCGCTAGGGTGTACCGATGCGATGCCGCTCGCTAAGATGCGGAGTTGCGCCTCTATGTCGGTCAACGGAGCGTCGGACCTCCCTGGCTGGCTCGACGTTTGCGAGTCATACTAGCACGCAGACCGCGCTCCCATCGCTGGCGGAGCCGGTCCCGGCGGCGCCGATTTCCCCCGTGCTGCCCCAGGCCAGCTGCCGATGATCAGGTTGGGACATGCCGAAGCGCGACAACCGCAGCCGGAACGAATCCTCGTCGTCTGGCAGCAGAGAGCCCGCACGCCAGCAGCCCCGCAAGCGTCCGAAGCGCACCGGTGCCGCAGGCGCCGACTCTGGTGCCACCGCACCCATCAAGTCCGTTCGCGCTCCAGGGGGCAAACGGAAGCCCGGGACGCGTCCCCCCGCGCGCGGCGGCCGCACAGCTCCGAAGAGGTCGCGAAAGCCGCGTCCGGGATCGCGGCGCTGGCGCCCCGCACTACGCAGGATCGCTCTCGTCGCCGGCCTGGTGGCTCTCGGCCTCTTCATTGCGGCGGGAGTAGTGTGGGCGTCGGTCTACCGCTCGCTACCCGATCCGTCGGCACAGGCGAAAGGCCGCGATCAGACGACCCGCGTGCTGGACCGCCGGGGAAAGCTGATCGCAGAGATCTATGCCGAACAGAACCGCACTGACGTCCCTCTGGCGGACATGCCCGTCGCCCTGAGACAAGCCGTCGTGGCCACGGAGGACCAGCGCTTCTACGCACATAAGGGCGTCGATCCGTTGGGCATTGCGAGGGCGGCGCTCGTCGATATCGCGCAAGGTTCGAAGGCGCAGGGTGGCTCGACTATCACTCAGCAGTACGTCAAGAACGCATTCATCACTCCGGAGAGGACCTTCAGGCGCAAGCTCAAGGAAGCTGCGCTCGCCTACCGCGTGGAGAAGACATACACGAAAGACCGCATACTCGAGTCCTATCTCAACACCATCTACTTCGGACATGGCGCATATGGTGTCGAGTCCGCTTCACGAGCGTACTTCGGCAAGAGCGTGAAGCACCTGTCCCTCCCGGAATGCGCGCTGCTGGCGGGAGTCATCCGTTCGCCCGGACGCTACTCCTCCTACATAGACCCTGAGGCGGCGGTCGCGCGGCGCGACCACGTACTAGGCAGACTGCGGAGCGAGGGCTACATAGATGCCGCCGCCCATGACGCCGCGAAGGCTGTGCCGGTCAAGACCGCCGGGCTCCGCGCGCGCACAGGTGTCGCCCCCCACTTCATCGAGTACGTGAAGGCGCAGCTGACGGAGGCTTACGGATCCGAGGCGGTCTTCAGGGGAGGACTGATAGTCCGCACCACTCTCGACCTGGAGATGCAGAAGGCGGCCGAGCAGGCGATCGCGAAGGTGCTCGGCAAGGAAGGTGATCCAGCGGCCGCTCTCGTGGCTGTTGACCCGACCACCGGAGGTATCCTCGCCATGGTCGGCGGCCGCGACTTCGCCGACCAGCAGTTCAATCTCGCTGTCCAAGGGCGACGGCAGCCGGGATCGGCCTTCAAGCCCTTCGTTCTGGCAGCCGCGCTCGAGAAGGGAATCCTGCCCGAGGAGACCTTCGAGAGCGGACCAGTGACCCTCAAGGTGGCTGGGAGCGCAAAGCCATGGAAGGTCACCGGGGCCGGCGGGGGCCGCAAGGGCCCCATGCGGCTGCGGGAAGCGACCGAGAAGTCAGTCAACTCGGTCTACGCTCAGCTCATCGTCGATATCGGCCCGAGCGAGGTTGTCGACCTGGCGCGAAGAATGGGCGTCACCGACCCGATCACGCCGGTGCCGGCGATAGCGCTCGGAGGGCACGAGCAGGGTGTCTCCCCCCTTCAGATGGCGTCAGCATACGCGACATTAGCGAACGCCGGGGAGTACATGACGCCATACGCGGTCTCCCGGGTCGAGGACACTGACCGCACAGTGATCGACAAGACCAGTCCCGAACGCACGCAGGCAGTGCAGCCCGCCGTCGCATACCTGATCACAGACGTCTTGAGGGGCGTGATCTCACGCGGAACTGGAAGGGCAGCGGCGATCGGCCGACCCGCAGCCGGGAAGACGGGCACGACACAGCGCTATCGAGACGCCTGGTTCGTCGGCTACACTCCCGCGCTCGCAGCGGCGGTTTGGGTTGGCTACCCCGATGAGCAGCGCGAAATGACCGATGTTCGCGGCGAACGGGTCACAGGAGGCACGATCCCTGCCGAGATATGGCGAGGGTTCATGCGCGCCGCTCTTGCCGATACGACTTCGGCCAACTTCGTGCGGCCCAAGGGGCTCACCACGGTGAAGACCTGCGCCACGACTGGGCTTCGCGCCACCCTATACTGCCCGAATACCTTCAGTGGGCTGTACTTGGTTGGCCGAACACCGGGCTCGTGTGACACACACACCTACCCTCTGAGCATCGTAGTACCCGACCTGGCAGGACTCACCAAGGAGGCTGCCCTCGCGCAACTCGACGATCTGCTCCTTGGGGCCCGTGTGGTCGAGCGCGCATCTGCCTCGATCGCTGCGGGGATCGTGGTGCGGCAGACGCCGGAGAAGGGCTCAGTCGGCGACACGTCCACTGTGGTCACCCTGGTGGTCTCCACTGGACCGGCTGCCGACCGACCGCCCGTGGCGGCCTTCTCGTCAAGCGCAGGCCCGGTGAGTGGAGGCGCTGCCGTGGTATCGCTTGACGCTTCGGCCTCGAGCGACGACAAGGCCCTCGTTCGCTACGTATGGGAGTTCGGCGACGGCAGTCCGAGGGCGGAAGGCAAGACCGTCAGCCACACCTTCGCGCCAGGCACCTACGAAGTGACGCTCTGGGTCACGGACAGCGGCGGGCAGGTCTCGTCGCTCACGCACACCGTCGAGGTGAACTGACTCGCCTCCAGACGTGCCCCCTCAGCGCAGAGTCCGGAAGTGGTAGCCGGACGTTGAGGGCTCAACTAAGGCTCGCTCCGGAGGCTGACCACCAGCGACAACTTGGTCGATGGCCCCTCTGAACCAAGAGGCGGCCTCTCGTGCCTCGGACACATCCTCGATGGGGAGTTCCAGTCTGATGGCGCTCACTCCGGTCGCGAGCACCTGATCGAGCGCGCGCGACAGATCCAGGCGTATCGGGTTGTAGACGTGCGAACGACCGGACGCATCAGTGACGACAGGGAACTCGAATCCCTTCTCATCCCTCAAGCGGTAGACGCCCCGCCTGTGCGTGCAGCTCGAACACCGCGTCGAGCAGTCCACCGCCGCGGAGATCGCACAGTGCTCGGTCACCATTAGTTCGACATGTCCGAAGACCACCGCTCCGACCGGAACCGCCGATGACCCGGCGAGTTCCGCCAGATGCAGACCCGACAACTCCGGCGAGGCCCACACTCTGGACGCACCCAGATCGGCCAGCACGCTAGCAGTCCATCCGTTGCAGATGTTGAGACCCCAGTCGGCATCGGCCGCAGCCCCTGCCTCCACAGCCCGCACGAGGGAGCCGATATCCGAAACGGCCACTTCCCTGCCAGGCTTCAGGAAGCTGGCGAGTTTCTCGGCATCCAGATCGCTCACCACCCGCGGGAGGCGCTCCGCTATCCGCCTGGCGGGCTCCCGATCGGATTCCCCGGGCTCAACCTCCAGCAAGACCCGGTCTGCGCCCGCCTCGAGACACGCCTGCGCCACACCCCACTCTCGCACCGCGACCACGAGCTCGGGCACAGAGACTCGCCGTCGCCTCGAAGGCAGGGCCAAGGGAACCACTCGGCCGAGAGCCCTCCCGCTCCACGGTTTGAGAAGAGCGCGCTCCAGGTCGGCTAGCGCCTCTCGCCTGAGGGCATGCAGTTCCGAGAACCTCGCGCCCACACCATGCTCGATGGAGATGTCCCACGACTCGGCCGCAAAGCCCGTTCCGCCCGTGCGGCCCACGTGCTCCACCACCTCGGGAACCGAAAGCGCCTTGGTCCGCGCCGCCTCGACGGGCCCGCCGACCGCCAAGCCTGCCCCACCTCTAGCGAGCACGCGGATCTCCAGGGGCTCTCCCAGGCTTGCCCGCACCTCGAACCGCACCGGGACGTCCAAGGCCGCGGCGTGCCCCTGCGCTGGGGCGTAGGAGCGCCTTGCAGCTTGCAGAAGACGAGTGTTCTCGACACGAAAGACCCGATCGCCGAGAGCGGCTCGCCCCTCAGCGGCTACCGTTACGACGGACCCGGCGGTGCCCACCGGCACGGCCGAGCCCTCCATGAGCATCTGCCCCGCGGTCTGTGAAAAGCGGCCCGAAGAGGTCCAGACCTCGATCACATCCTCGGCCTCCAGGGCGCGGGTCAGTTCGATGGCAACCTCGCTGCCGCGGACCTCGGTCACTCGGCCTACCGGCACTCCCCTGTCGCTCGGCCGCGCGTAGCTCATCATCCGGCCGTCACGAATGCCCGCCAGGTAACCCTCGGTAGACCCTCGGCTGAAGGCCTCCTCCAGTGCCTCACGCTCGCTAGGGAGCACCCGATAGTTTTCGGGGTCCGCCGCTGCTCGGTCCAGGGCTTCTCGATAGACAGCCGTGACGATGGCGACGTACTCAGGGCTCTTGGAGCGTCCCTCGATCTTGAGCGCGCTCACCCCCGCCTCCACCAGGTCCGGCAGCAGATCCACTGCCGCCAAGTCGCGCGTGCTGAGCAGGTGACGACCGGATGTCGGACGCTCCAGCCCGTCGGCCCCCACGATGGAGTACGCCAGCCTGCATGGCTGCGCGCACAGACCTCTATTGGCCGAGCGACCGCCGACCATCGATGACATCAAACATCGGCCGGACCGCGAGACGCACAGGGCACCGTGCACGAACACCTCAATCTCGATGTCCGCTACCGTGTCGGTCAGGGCCGCTATCTCGCCGATCGTTACCTCGCGCGCCAGGGTCGCGCGCGAGAAGCCCGCCTCGGCGAGCACCCTCAGCGTTCGGCTGTTGCAGCAGTCCATCTGCGTGGACGCGTGTATGCGCACCTCGGGCATCTGACGGCTCACATTGAGGGCCAGTCCCAGGTCCTGGATGATGACCGCGTCCACTCCCTCTTCCCAGGCGCGGGCCACGGCGTCCAGTGCGTCGGCCATCTCGTCGCCCCGGATGATGATGTTGGCGGTGAGGTAGACGAGCACGCCGCGCAGGTGGGCGAAGCGGGTAGCCTCTCCAAGCTCGTCCCAGGAGAAGTTCGGGGCGCCACGCCTGGCGTTGAGCGAACGCAACCCCAGGTAGACAGCGTCTGCCCCGTTGGCGACGGCCGCGCGCAGCGCGTCGACGTTGCCCGCAGGAGCGAGCAGCTCCGGTCTTGGCACTCCCGGTATCGATGGCATCGGGCTATCGCTCATGGTTGACTGGGCCGCTCCAGGGGCATCTTGGCCGAGGGTATCTTCGCCAAGGGCGTCTCGGCCCTGCGCATCTCGGCCAGGCGCAGGCCTACTCTGGCGGACGCCTTGGCAGAGAGACGCACGCTGGCACAGTACTAGCCCGTTGGGCACAATAGGAGCCTGGATTCGGAGGCTGGGCATGTCAAGCAGGCGATCGAGGATCCGTCGTCGGAACAAACGCCCCCGCAGGCTGGGTGTGGCACTCGGCCTAGTCGGGCTGACCATTCTCATCTTCATCGGAGCCGGCGCGGTGTCGGCGTACGCGGTTGTGCACAGCTGGCTACGCGAGCTGCCCGACATCGAATCGCCGGGTGCCTTCGACATCGCTCAGGCCACCCGGATCTACTCGGCGGACGGCAAGCTCCTTGCCCGCCTCTACCTTGAGAACCGCACCATCGTGCCGACGTCGCGCATCGCGACCGACCTGGTGAACGCCACTGTTGCCGTGGAAGATGAACGGTTCTACTCCCACCGGGGTGTCGACATCCTGGGCATAGCGCGTGCGGCAGTGAGCGATATCATCGCCGGAGATCTCGGCCAAGGGGCGTCGACCATCACGCAGCAGTACGTACGCAACACAGTACTGTCGGACGAGCGCACTCAGATCTCGTTCGCCAGGAAGTTCCGCGAGGCGTACCTGGCCCGAGAGCTCGAGAAGCGCAGGACCAAGGCCGAGATACTCGAGCTGTACCTGAACACCGTCTACTTCGGGGAGGGCGCTTACGGGGCAGAGGCCGCTGCCCAGACGTTCTTCGCGAAGCCGGCGCGGAACCTGACCCTGCCGGAAGCAGCGCTGCTCGCCGGCTTGCCCCAGGGACCGAGCCGATTGAGTCCATACGACAACGCCGAGGGCGCCCGACTTCGCCGAGCGCAGGTTCTGCGCCGCATGCTGGTCAACGGCTACATCGATCAGGAGCAGTTCGACGAAGCCGACGACGCACCCATCAAGCCCAAGCAGGCCAACCAGCCTGCGCAGGGAATCTACCGTGCGCACTACTTCGTCGCACACGTGAAGAAGCTGCTCCAGCAGGAGTACGGGCAAGCAGCCGTCTTCAAGGGCGGACTGAGGGTGTACACAACCCTGGACACCACGATGCAGGCCCTGGCCGAGCGAGCTGTCTCCGACTTCCTTGATGAACCCGGCGATCCAGACGGCGCGCTGGTTTCTATCGATCCACGCAACGGGACTGTGAAGGCGATGGTGGGCGGCCGAGACTACTCGAAGAACAAGTTCAACCTCGCCACTCAGGGCAAGAGGCAGCCCGGCTCCTCCTTCAAGACCTTCGTACTGGTCACGGCGCTTGAAGAGGGAATGCCACCGCATCGCTACGTCGACTCATCTTCCCCAGCCTACATCGATGCGACGCCTGAACCCTGGGTTGTCTCGAACAGCGAGGGTCGTGGCCGAGGGCCCATCTCACTGGTATCCGCGACGCGCTCCTCGGTGAACACTGTGTTCGCTCGGCTCGTCGATGAGATCGGTGCGGCGAAGGTGGCGAGGACGGCGAAGCGAATGGGCATCGCATCCCAGATCCCGGCGTACCCGTCCATCGCTCTCGGAAGTCAGAACGTGACCCCGCTGGAGATGGCTTCGGCATATGGAACCCTCGCGACCAATGGCGTCCACTACCCGCCCACCTTCATCACCAAGGTAGTCGATGCCAACAACAAGGTGATCTTCCGCCATCGGCCACGGGGACGGCGTGCTCTCACACCTGAGGTGGCCTACGCCGCGACCGACGTCCTCGAGGGGGTAATATCCGGAGGCACGGCGCGCCGGGCGCAGATCGGCAGACCGGCGGCGGGCAAGACCGGCACGAGCCAGCAGTACCGGGACGCGTGGTTCGTGGGCTACACACCCGACCTGGTGACGTCGGTGTGGGTCGGTCACTACAAGTCCGAAGAGCCTATGCTCCGCGTCCATGGAGGCCGAGGCTTCGGCGGGACACTGGCCGCCCCCATCTGGCACGACTTCATGAAGCCCGCTCTAGCGGGCAAGCCCAAGCTAGACTTCACCAAGGCGCGCAAGCCTAAGTACACGTGGAAGTCAGCGTGGTCGCGACCCGCAACCGAGACCGCCTCCCCGAGCACCTCGGCAACGAAGACACCGGAGAAGCCCGCCTCGCCCGGTCCGGTCACACCGAAGCCCCCTGTTGAGCCTCCCGCCGAGAAGCCCAAGGAGGATCCTCCCAAGGAGAAGCCGCCTCCCTCGAAGCCGGATACGGGGTCACCCTAGCTCCCACTGGGCTTCGTTTGCGGGTGCGCCTGGTCAGTCGCGGCGCTCGTCTCTGACCCGGGCTCGTCTCTGACCCGGGGCCCCTTCCGAAGGGCCGTCCTCCCCTTCGAGACGCACGCCTCCCCTTCGAGGAAGAACCTGAGTTGGGCTTCATGCCCCGCCGAAAGCCCGATGCGCCCGGAGGTCAGTACGCGCTCCGGCGGAGCGGGCGCTTCGTGCACCGTGATGCGGCCTGCTCCCAGCATGGTCCGGTTGTCCGAGAGGTCGATGCCGAGCGCCTGTGTCAAGCGCCCGGGTCCAGAGGCCAGATCGGCGTCCGAGCGGCCACGGCGCCGATCTCGAATGATGTCGATGCCGATAGAGGGCTCGATGGCACGCAGGAGCACGGCGCCTGCGATGCCCTCGGGCTCGCACACGAAGTTGAGCATGTGGTGGTTGCCGTAGGTGAAGTACACATAGACGCCGCCCGGCGGGCCGTACATCACCGAGTTGCGCGGGGTGATGCCCCGCGTCGACGCGTGAGAACCGCTGTCCCCGCTCCCGAGGTAGGCCTCAGTCTCGACGATACGTCCGCCCGATGGACGCCCTCCAGCCGTGCTGATCACGATCTTGCCGAGCAGGTCCCTCGCGACCTGCTCGGTTGGCCGAACGAAGAACGCCGGGTCGAGTGGTGCGGACTCGTATGCGTCATCAGTCACGGCTTGATCCCCAGGCGGAGCCAAGCGTGCGGGCCCTCTTGAGCGAGCCGAGCAGCTTGTCTTTGGGCAGGCAGTTGAGGACCTCCTCAGGCGTGACCCAGCCGCGTCGCGCCGTTGCGACGCCGTAGTGCATGTAGCTCATCTGTGTGGCCGCGTGGGCATCAGTTCCTAGCGAGAAGCGCACCCTGTGCCTCCTGGCGGCCATGATGAGCGTGTCGGAGAGATCCAGCCGATCGGGAAAGCAGTTGATCTCCATCGCGGTGCCGTTCTCTCCTGCTGCGGCGAATACCTCCTCCGCGTCGAAGTCCATGGGATCGCGTCGACCCAGCACCCTGCCCGTGGGGTGCGCGATTATGTCCACCCACGGGTTCTCGATAGCGGCGAGAAGTCGCTGCGTGACCACCGCACCCGATTGCTCCCACCCTGAATGCATGGAAGCGAGGCAGAGATCGAATCGGACCAGCAGCTCGTCAGGGTAGTCGAGCTCCCCCTTGTCACCGATGTTGAGCTCGATGCTCTTGAAGATGTGGGGACCATCTCCCCGGGCGTTGATCTCATCTATCTCCGCCCATTGCCGCTCGAGGTCCTTCTCGCTCAGGCCGCCCACCATCCGCAGCTCGTAGGCGTGATCGGTCGCGGCGATGTACTCGTAGCCCAGTTCAGCGGCCCTGGAGCGATTCCCCTCGAGCGACGTCGCCCCGTCCGTGTAGGTCGAGTGCGATTGGAGATCGCCTCTGACGTCGGATAACTCCAGCAGGCGAGGCAGATCGCGGGCAGACGCCGCTTCCACTTCGCCCACGCCCTCTCGAAGTTCCGGCGGCGGGACATCCATGCCCAGCAGCTTGTAGACCTCGTCCTCGGACGACCCTCCCAGGCGCACTTCCCCACTCTCGCTGCCGACTGCCCCCGCGCCGCTGACGCTGAACACCCCGTACTCGTTCACCTTCAGCCCGGCTTGCTTGGCTCGCTCTCTGAGTGCGACGTTATGCTCCTTGCTCCCAGTGAAGTAGACGAGTGCCGCGCCCCACTCGCTGGGTTGCACCGCACGAACATCCACCTGCACTCCCGCGGGCGTTACGATGCTCGCCTTGGTGTCGCCGCTCGCGATGATTCGGCTCGCTTGGGGCAGCTGTCGCACCGCCTCCATCACCAGGGAGGGGTCATCAGACGACACGAGGATGTCCACGTCCCCGACGGTCTCCTTCATGCGCCTGACTGAGCCAGCCGGCTCGGCCGCCCCGACACCCGGCACCTGTCGCAGCGCTTCAGCGATGCCGACGGCGAGCGGCAGCGCCTCGGCAAGCAACAGCCGCTCGCGATGCTTCCTGTAGCGCGCGATCCCTCCCTGGAGATTGGAGATGACCTTGGCCCCGAACCCGGCCAGGCTCTCCAGGCTGCCGTCAGCGATCACTCGCTCCACGTCGTCAACGGTCCGCACCCCAAGCTCCTGGTAGAGCGCCTTAGCCCGCTTGGGACCGAGTCCCTCCACACGCATCAGCTCAACAAGGGACTCCGGCAGCTCGGCCTTGGCCGCCTCATACTCGGCGAAGGTACCCGTGTGCAACAGCTCGCCGATGGAGCGCGACAACTTGGCGCCGACACCTGGTATCTCGGTCAGGCGCTCCTCATCTGCCAGCTTGCCCACTTGCTCGGGCCATGCCCGGATCGCGTGTGCGGCCTTCCTGTACGAGAGGAATCGGAACTTGTCGGCACCCGACATCTCCAGGAGGTCGGCCATGACCTCTAGGATCGTGGCAACTGTCCTGTTGTCGAGTCCTGGCAACGCGGGATTCGCCCCTAGCCGCTCTGCTCACTCGGCCGGACAGACTCCAGCCAGGCCGCATCGGCCTTCAGCACCTCTCGGGCGCGCACAAGCTGAGTCTTGACGGACTCGTGACCCGTGCCCCCCTCGCTCGTGCGCCTGCCAACCATCCGCTCGACGTCCAGAACCTCAAGTGCATCGTCGCCGAAGGCGGATGACGCTCCGTGCAACTCCTCGAGGGTGAGGTCCTGCAGCCTGCGTCCTTGCTGCTCGCATTCGAGCACGAGTCGCCCGACGACCTCGTGTGCTTCTCTGAACGGCACTCCCTGTGCGGCGAGGTGATCGGCGAGATCGGTAGCCGTCATGAAGCCGCCGAGTGATGCCTCGGCCATGCGAGCGGGATCGATGTGCATCGTGGCTACCATGCCATCTACCGCAATGAGGCAGTCGGCGAGAGTGTCCACCGAATCGAAAAGGGCCCGCTTGTCCTCCTGCAGGTCCTTGTTGTAGGCGAGAGGGAGGCCCTTCAGCACGACCAGCAGCGTCACGAGCGCTCCGGTCACCCGCCCGGTCTTTCCGCGAACCAGCTCGGCCACGTCGGGGTTGCGCTTCTGCGGCATGATGGAGCTGCCCGTGGCGAATGCGTCGTCCATGCGCACGAAACCGAACTCCTCGCTGGACCAGACGACGAGCTCCTCGCACAGCCTGGACAGATGCACCATCGCTACCGTGCACGCGTATGCGAGATCGAGCACGAAATCCCGGTCAGACACCGAATCCATTGAGTTCGCGGTCACCTCGGCGAAGCCCAGGCGCTCGGCCACCCGGCGCCTGTCTATCGGCAACGTGGTGCCCGCCAGTGCGGCACTCCCGAGAGGCATCGAGTCCGCTGCCTCATATGCGTGGCGAAGCCTGGTCACGTCGCGTGACAGCATCCAGAAGTAGGCCAGCATGTGATGCGAGAACAGCACTGGCTGCGCCTTTTGCAGATGCGTGTATCCCGGCATGACGGCACCGAGATGCCTGTCCGCGAGTTCGACGATGGTAGATCTCAGCGCCGATGCACTCTCCGCCAACTGGACCGCTGCACGCTTCGCCCACAGGCGCGTGTCTAGGGCCACCTGATCGTTGCGCGAGCGACCGGTGTGCAGTCTGGCCCCCGGGGGTCCTATCTTGTCGATCAACGCCCGCTCTACCGCCATATGGATGTCCTCGTCCGCGACATCGAAGACAAAGGATCCGTCCCGGATCTCGCGGTAGATCTCAGACAGGCCGCTCTCTATCGCGTCGGCGTCCTGCTCGGAGATCACTCCCTGCGCCGCAAGCATCCTGGCGTGAGCGATAGAGCCCTGGATGTCCTCGGCCCACATGCGACGATCCACAGGCAGAGAGGCGCCGAACTCCTCGACGAAGGAGTCCAGCGGCTTGGTGAAGCGTCCGCCCCAGGGTGTCTTGGCCGCCAACTCTACACCTCCCCCTCCTTGCCGACCTTCCTGCGGGCACGCGCCCAGACCTTCGTGGGCAGACCCCACAGGTCGATGAAGCCCTTCGCGGCCGCGTGATCGAAGGTGTCGGCTGCGTCGTAGGTGGCCAGGTTGTAGTCGTAGAGCGAGTACGGCGAGCGGCGGCCCACGGTGACGCATGACCCCTTGAAGAACCGCAGCCTGACGTCACCGGTGACCAGCTTCTGCGTGGTCTCGATGAAGCCATCCAAAGCCTCCTTCAGCGGCGAGAACCACATGCCGTTGTAGACTAACTCGGCCCACTTCTGCTCTATGCCGAGCTTGTAGTGGAGCAGCTCACGCTCTAGGCACAAGTCCTCCAGAGCCTTGTGCGCAGTGATGAGTGCGAGCGCCGCGGGCACTTCGTAGATTTCGCGGGACTTCAGTCCCACCAGCCTGTTCTCGATCATGTCGATGCGCCCGAAACCGTGCCGTCCCGCGAGGTCGTTCATCCGCTCGATGATGTCGTGGAAGCTGCACAGCTCGCCGTCGAGGGCGACAGGCAGGCCTTGCTCGAATGAGATCACCGCGTACTCAGGGTCGCCGCAGGCATCGCCCCTGGCGTCGTTGGTGAGCGTGTAGATGTCGGCGGGCGGCTCCACCCACGGATCCTCGAGCACGCCACATTCGATGGCCCTGCCCCACAGGTTGTCGTCGATAGAGTAGGGGGAGTCCTTGGTGGTGGGTACCGGTATGCCGCGGGTCTCCGCGTACTCCATCTCCTGCTCGCGCGTCTTCAGATCCCACTCGCGTACGGGCGCCAGCACCACCAGGTCAGGATCGAGTGCGGCGATACCCACCTCGAACCGGACCTGATCGTTGCCCTTCCCGGTGCATCCATGGGCAATGTAGCGCGCGCGACACCGGTGCGCCTCCTCCACGAGGTGCTTCACTATGATCGGCCGAGACAGCGCGGAGACGAGCGGGTACTTGTTCTCGTAGAGCGCGTTCGCCTTGAGCGCCTTGCCCAAGAACTCCTCGACATACTCCTCCCGGACGTCCTTGCACACGGACTCGACCGCGCCGATGTCGAGGGCCTTGTGCCGGACGAACTCGAGGTCTTGGCGCTCCTGACCCACATCGACGACGAGGGCCACGATGTCCAGATCCTTCTCGTCCCGTAGCCACTGGATGGCCACCGACGTGTCCAAGCCGCCGGAGTATGCCAACACGCATCTGTCCCGATCCACCTGTCGTCCTCTCCTAGCCCGTACCTTCGTCTCCCGCGGAGCCGAACCGACACCGCCGGGTCGGCTGCGATATCGTCGCGGCGGGCCTGCCTAGCGCTGCCGCCTGAACTTGCCCAGCACTCCCACGAGACCATCGGCGGCCGTGGCCGACTCGGCGATGAGCAGTACCGTGTCGTCTCCCGCGATCGAGCCGAGCACGCCGTCCAGGCCCGCTGCGTCGAGAGCCGCGCCAACCCCGGGCCCGGTTCCGGTCGAGGCCTTCACCAAGACGAGGTTGTCCGAGCGGACAATGTCCACGACCAAGTCCTCGATCATCCTGCGAAGGTGCAGATCCTCGGCGAGCACGTAGGCGCCGCCTGACACCTTGCTGAGGCCCATGTCGGTCACATCCCGGGAAACCGTAGCTTGCGTGCACTCGAAGCCGCGTGCGCGGAGCACCTGGACGAGCTCGTTCTGCGTGCGAACCTGGCTCGAACGAACGACCTCTCGGATCGCTTCCTGCCGTTGGGCTCTTCTTCTCACGACGACAACACCCCCGTGTTCGCTCCCAGCATCAGCCGAGCAGCAGCTCCAGCAAGGCCTGCTGCGCGTGAAGGCGGTTCTCGGCCTCATCGAAGACCGCCGAGTAGCCGGCGTCGATCACCTCGTCGGTGACCTCTTCGCCCCTGTGTGCCGGCAGGCAGTGCAAGAAGATAACGTCCTCGGCGGTATGAGCCATCATCGCACCGTCGACCGTCCAGCCTGCGAACGCTGCGACTCTCGCGGCGTGCTCAGCCTCCTGACCCATCGAGGCCCATGTGTCGGTGGCCACAACGTCAGCTCCCTCAACTGCGGCGCCAGGATCGTTCGACAGCATGACCGATGCGCCGGTGAGACCGCCGATCGAGCGAGCCCTGTCTACCGCCTCCGGCAGCGGCTCGAAACCGGGCGGCGTGGCAACCCGGACCTCCATACCCGCGAGTGCACCGCCGATGAGGTAGGTGTTCGCCATGTTGTTGCCATCGCCGACATAGGCGAACCTGACGCCCTCAAGCTTGCCCTTCGCCTCCTCGATGGTCAGCAGATCGGCAAGAACCTGGCAAGGATGGTAGTCGTCGGACAGAGCACTCACTACAGGTACGGAGGCGGCATCGGCGATCTCGGTCAGGAGCGATTGCTCGAATGTGCGCGCCACGATCACGTCCACGTAGCGCTCGAGCACCTTCACTGTGTCGCTCACCGTCTCGCCTCTGGAGAACGCGTCCTTTGGGCCGAGACTGATCGGATGCATGCCCATCCGAGCCAGGGCCACCTCGAAGGAGACCCTCGTGCGAAGCGATGGCTTCATGAACACCAACGCTGCAGCTCGGCCACTGGGCTGAGGGACAGCCGTCCCTTGCCGCCAAGCCGTCTTCACCGAACTGGCCCGGTCCAGAATGGCCCGCAGGTCGTCGGGGGAGAGTTCCGCCAACGTTAGCAGATCGCTGCCTTTCAGCATCGCCTTCGTCACACCTCCCGCCGAAGTGCCGACAGCTCCGAGAGGACCTCGATCAGCGCGTCCGCCTCATCGATCCCGCAAACCAGCGGCGGCAGGAACCGGAGCACTCTGTCCCCGATGTTGTTCATAACGAAGCCTCTCTCCAGCGCATCGGCCGCGATCTCGGCTGCAATCGGCTGGGCGAACTCCACGGCCAGCATCAGACCCACGCCCCGCACCTCGGACACGAAGTCGTTGAGCGCGCTGATCTCTTCGAGCCTTGCCTTCATGTGCGCCCCGACCAGCCGCGCGTTCTCGCCAAGCTGCTCGTCAGCCAGCGCCTCGATGGTGGCGCGAGCGGCCGCGCACATGACGGGCCCTCCACCGAAGGTGGAGCCATGATCACCCGGACCAAATGCCTGGGCGACATGATCGCTGGCCACCAACGCGCCGATCGGCAGCCCGTTCGCCATCGACTTGGCCAGAACAATCGCGTCGGGAACGATGCCGTGCTCCTGGAATGCGAACGCCGGTCCCGTGCGGTAGAACCCGGTCTGGACTTCGTCGACGATCAGGAGGGCTCCGCGATCGTCGCAGAGATCTCTGACGGCGCCGAGGTACCCCGGCTCGCAGGGGAAGACCCCACCCTCTCCTTGGATCGGTTCGAGGATGACCGCGCACGTGGACCCACCGACCGCGGCATCGAGTGCGTCGATGTCGTTCAGGGGAACGTGAGAGAAGCCCTGGGGCAGCGGCTCGAAGGCCTCCTGCTTCGCGGGCTGACCGGTGGCCGCCAAGGCACCGAGTGTCCGTCCATGGAATCCTCGCTCGGCAGTGACGATGCCGAATGCCTCGGATCCCTTGTTCAGCTTCCCCCATCTGCGGGCAAGCTTGATGGCTGCCTCGTTCGCTTCGGCGCCCGAGTTGCAAAAGAACGCCTTGCGCTCCCCGCCTAGGAGTGCACTGAGCTCCTCGGCGAGCTCTGCACGGTGCTCGACGTGGAACAGGTTGCTGACGTGGACGAGCCGACCCATCTGGTCGCTGACCGCGGCGGCAACTGCCGGGTGAGCGTGACCCAGGTTGACGGCTCCTATGCCCGAGACGAAGTCGAGATACTCCCTGCCCTCATCGTCGAACAGGCGCATCCCCTCGCCACGCAAGAACATCACCGGCTTACGAGCGTACGTAGCCATGTGATAAGTGGTATCCAGCTCTCTCGCCCGCTCAAGCAGCTCGCCCACGCCTAGACCTCCTCGGGTCCGCTCGGAGTTCCGCAGGGATCGTCTTGGCTTGCTGGCGACGGGGTTGTCAGCATCGTGCCTACACCTTCGTCGGTGTAGACCTCGAGCAGAAGCGCGTGCGGGACTGTGCCGTTCAGGATGTGCGCCCTGCGCACCCCCGAACGCAGCGCCCGAGCGCAGGCAGTGACCTTGGGGATCATGCCGCTGGACAGCCTGTCCTCGGCGATCATCGTCTCCGCCTCGTCCACCGAGAGGGCACTGATCAGCGAGCCGGGATCATCGACGTCGGCCAGAAGGCCGTCGACGTCGGTCAGGAAGATCACCTTCTCGGCTCCCAGCGCGGCGGCCAACTCCCCCGCGACGAGGTCGGCGTTGATGTTGTAGCTGCCCCCATCCTCCCCATAGCCCACTGTCGCCACAACGGGGATGAAGCCGTCCTCGATCAGCTTCACGAGCACGGTCTTGTCGACGGCATCGACTTCGCCCACACGCCCCAGCTTCTCGGATATGGGGCGGGCCTTGATCAAGTTGGCGTCATCGCCGGCGATCCCCACCGCCAGTCTGCCGTGACTGTTGATCGCTGCCACGAGCTCCTTGTTGACCTTGCCCACGAGGACCATCTTGACGACCTCCATCGCGGAGTCATCCGTCACGCGGAATCCCTGGTGGAACTCGACCGGCATTCCCAGTCTCTCCATGAACCCGGTGATCTCCGGACCGCCGCCATGAACGATCACAGGGTTGATCCCTACGAGCTTCATCAGCACCAGGTCGTCGGCGACCATCTCGCGCAGCCCAGGTTCGGTCATGGCCGCCCCGCCGTACTTCACCACGACGGTCTTGCCCCACGTGGACTTGATCCACGGGAGCGCTTCGGTAAGGGTCTCCGCCTTGGCGAGCAGGTCTTCCATCATCTCTCCTCACTCGCTGGCACCGCAGGGGCACCCGACAGTCTCAGCCTGTCGTATTCAGCGTTGATGCGGACGTAGTCGTAGGTGAGATCACAGGTCCAAACCGAAGCGCGCGCGTCTCCGACGCCCAGGTCGACATCGATCTCCACCTCATCTGCGTCGAGCGCCGCTGCGGCGGCTGCTTCATCGAAGTCCACCCTTGTGCCACCTCTGGCCGTGACAAACCCCGCAAGAGAGACGGACACACCACACGGATCCAGGTGAGCCCCCGAAGCCCCCAACGCCGAGATCACTCGGCCCCAGTTGGGGTCGGAACCGAACACCGCACACTTCACTAGCGGCGATTCGGCGATAGCCATGGCAGCGCGCCAGGCGTCCTCCTCGAAGGCCGCCCCCGTTACCGTCACAGTAACGAGCTTCGTCGCGCCCTCGCCATCGCGCGCGATCATTCGCGCAAGCTCTTCGCACACATGCGTGATGGCGCCGGCCAGCTCCACGAATCCCGGATCGTCGGGACCGAGCGCGTCCCCGCCTGCGGCTCCGTTCGCGATGAGCATGCACATGTCGTTCGTGGATGTCTCGCCGTCAACAGTGATCCTGTGGAATGACGCGCTGACCGCAGGGGTCAGCACAGCACGACACGCTGCGGCAGAGAGCGGCGCGTCTGTGGTGAGAAAGGCGAGCATCGTGGCCATGTCCGGACGGATCATCCCTGATCCCTTCGCCATCCCTCCCACCGTGTACTCGCGTCCGTTGACGGAGACCCGGACCGCGAGCTGCTTGGAGAACGTGTCCGTAGTCATGATCGCCTCGGCAGCAGCATCTCCCGATGCGTTGTCCAGCTCATTCGCAGCCGCCGCGATGCCAGCGAGGATCTTCTCCATCGGCAGGGGCACGCCGATCACGCCGGTCGACGCCACCCCCACGTCATGAGCCTCAAGAGCGAGTGCAGACGCTGTCGCAGCCGCCATCGCCCGCGCGTCATTCGCGCCCGCTGCGCCCGTGCACGCATTCGCATTGCCCGCGTTGATGACTACCGCCCGGGTCCTGCCGTCCGCGAGGTGCTCACGAGTGACGCCGATCGGCGCGGCGGCCATGGCGTTCGTGGTGTACACGGCCGAACACTCGGCCGGCCTCTGACTCACCAGTAGGCAAAGATCCCGGTTGCCCGAGCGCTTCAGCCCCGCAGGCACTCCGGCGGCGAGGAAGCCCTTGGGTGCGACCACGCCTCCGTCGACGTATGAAACCTGAGTGATCATCTGTGGGTATCTCCCCCTAGACGGCCGGCGCCAGGGCGTCGATTCCTTCCGTCTCATCAAAGCCGAGCGAGAGGTTCGCGCATTGCAGCGCCTGCCCGGAAGTGCCCTTCACCAGGTTGTCTATCGCACAGGCGACGACCAGGCTGCCGCTCCTCTCGTCGAGGACGACGCCCAAGTGGGCCCTGTTCGACCCGCGAACCTCCGCGGTCGACGGCATCCTCCCCGCCGCGTGAACGGTGATGAACGGCTCGGCAGAGAAACGCTTGACATAGATCGCGTGTGCCCGCTCGGCGGTGAGTCCCTTCTCGGCCGCAAGCCGCACGGTGGCGAGAAGACCCCTGCTCATCGGGACGAGGTGCGGTACGAACGTCACACGAACATCGGTGCCCGCGACACCCGACAGCAACTGCTCTATCTCAGGCGTGTGCCTATGCGTCCCGACCGCATAGGGGCTGACAGACTCATTGACCGTCGTGAAGTGGGTTCCGGCAGAAGGCGTCCGCCCGGCCCCCGATACACCTGACTTCGCGTCGATCACGATGCCGTCGGCCGACACGACCCCTGCTTCGAGGGCGGGAACTGCCGCCAGTAGAGCAGCTGTGGGATAGCAGCCGGGACAGGCCACGAGCTTGGCGCCGGACAGGCGCTCCCGGGCGATCTCGGGCAGACCGTAGACCGCCTCGTCCAGCAGTTCGGGACAGCTGTGCTCGACGCCATACCACTGTGCATAGGTTCCCGCGTCGCGAAGTCGGAAGTCAGCAGAGGCGTCGACCACCGTCATGCCCCGAGCCAGCAGCCCTGGAACGACAGACATCGCCGCCGTGTGCGGGACCGCGAGGAAGACGACATCGACATCGTCCCCCAGCGCCTCCGGGTCGTGGGGCTGAAAGGCCAACTGGACACCCGCGAGTGCGGGGTAGACTTCGGAGACAAGGCGACCCGAATCGGTCTCGGAGGTGACGTGGCAGAGTTTCATCCTGGGGTGGCCGAGCACGAGCCTGACGAGCTCGATGCCAGCGTAGCCCGCAGCACCCATGATCGCGACTTGAGCCATGGTCGTATCACCTGCCTGTGTGGGGTTGTGCGTACTATATGCGTAACTACGCATATCGGTCAACCTGCATGCATTAGTTAGTGTAGCCCGCTCGGGAGCCGACTCACCTCGCGATCGTACCGAGGGATCCCGGGAGCCTACTCGCGGACCTCGGCCCCTACGGCGGCACATACGGCCTGCACCAGATCGTGATGCACTGGCACCACTTCCTCGTCGGTGAGCGTCCTGTCCGAGTGTCGATAGGTTATGGCGAATGCCAGACTGCGAGTGCCTTTCGGCAACCCCTCCCCGGTGTACACGTCGAACAGGCGGAATGACTCGAGAAACGGCGTACGGCTAGTCGCGAAAGCCTCCTCGACCTGCGCTGCTTCAACACCCTCCCGCACCACCAATGCTACATCCAGCCGCACTGCGGGGTATCTCGGGATGTCCGAGTACCGCTTGAGCGATGGAGTGGCAGCGAACAGCCGCTCCACGGAAAGCTCGAACAGAACGGTAGGGCCCCCAACCTCGAATGACTCCTCTACTCGCGGGTGCGCATTCCCGAGCCACCCCACGACATCTCCACCGATCACGATATCGCCGCTCCTCCCCGGCTGGAGCCACCCATGCTCTCGGGAAACCAAGCGCCAGTCGGAGATGCCCAGCTCCTCCATGAGCGTCTCCAGAACGCCCTTGCCATCGAAGAAGTCGAGTCCGGCGGGGCTCACAGGTGACTCGGGCGGGTCGTTCCAGGCTCGCTCGTGCCACGAGCCACCAAGGGCTCCGGCCACTGCCTGAAGCTCCTTGGGCTGCTTGCGACCGGGTCCCGAGACGAACACGGTGCCGACCTCGTAGAGGTGGACATCGGGCACGCCGCGCCTCTGATTGTGCGAGACCGACCTCAGCAACCCGGGGGCGAGCGACCTGCGCAGAACCGACTGCTCCGCCGACATGGGATTGGAGACCTCCACCAGGACTTCACCGGGATCCAACCCCATGCCGAGCTTGTCCAGATCCGACGGGTCGCCGAATGAGTAGGTCATCGTCTCATTCAGGCCCGAGGAGCGCATCGCAAGATGGATGCGCGAGACGAGCTTCTGGCGCTCCGTTACGCTCCCCAGCCGGCCGCGTCCTTCTGGCAGAGTGGACGGCACCCTCTCCATACCCCAAACCCGTACCAGCTCTTCGATAAGATCGATCTCACGTTCAAGATCCGGTCTCCATGTCGGTACTGTGACTTCTATCGTCTCGCCCTCGCCGCACGTCCCGAGCCCCAAGCGGCCCAGGATACCGGCGACATCAGCACCAACGAGGCAGGTTCCGAGAACAGCGTTGACACGCGACACTCTGACAGACAGGGATCTCGGCGACACCGGAGTCGGGTATGCGTCTGCCACACCTGCGAAAACTGCACCTCCAGAGACCTCCGCGAGGAGCGCGGCGGCTCTGTCGAGAGCAGCGACGCAGCCGTTGGGGTCCACGCCACGCTCGAACCTGAGCGACGCCTCGGAGACGAGTCCGAGTGAGCGGCTCGTGCGTCCGATAGAGGCCGGTTGGAAGCAAGCCGATTCGAGCAGCACATCTACCGTGCTCTCGGACACCTCGGTAGCCTCACCGCCCATCACACCAGCTAGTGCGATCGCCCCACTTGGGTCGGCGATCACCAGCGTGCTCGAGTCCAGCCGTCGCTCCTGGCCGTCCAGCGTGACCAGACGCTCGCCCTCGGCCGCACGACGAACGATGACGCACGTCCCCCCATCATCGGACGATAGTGTCCGAGCATCGAACGCATGCAGGGGTTGGCCGAGTTCGAACATCACGTAGTTCGTCACATCCACCACGTTGTTGATCGGCCTGGCCCCGGCGGCCGTCACGCGCCGAGCCAGCCACTGTGGGGAGGGGCCCACCCTCACGCCCGTCACAAGTCGGGCCGAGTAGCGTGGGCAGAGCGCAGCGTCGTCGATCCGCACTTCCACCAGCTCGTCGATCGCCTGCCCAGACTCCGAGGGCTTCGATGCGGGCACTCTCGACTCGGCACCGAGGATGGCGCCCACTTCGCGTGCTACCCCCGACACAGAGAGGCAGTCCGGGCGATTGGGTGTGATCTCAAGCTCGAGGATCGTGTCGCCCAGCCCCTGGTAGGAGGCGAATGACATCCCCACCGGCGCGTCAGCCGGCAGGATCAGAAGACCCGATGAGTCATCCCCGAGACCTAGCTCGATGGGAGAGCACATCATGCCCTCGCTGGCCACGCCCCGTATCTCCGCTCGCTTGATGATCATCCCGTTGGGGAGCATGGCACCAACCATGGCCACGGGAACGACGTCGTTGACGTCGAAGTTCTGCGCACCACAGACTATGGCCAGCGCATCCTCGCCACCGACATCGACCGAGCAGTACCAGAGCCGATCGGCATTGGGATGGCGCGTCTTGGTGAGAACGCGACCTATCACAACACCCTCGAGTGACTCACCGTGAACGTGTATGGCCTCGACGGCTGTACCACTCATGTCAAGGCGCTGCACGAGTTCATCGACGGACACACCTACGTCGACCAGCTCCGCGAGCCATTCCATCGAAACGAGCATCTTTCGGATCCTCTCGTGGGAGTCGGGTGCCCTAGAACTGCCTCAGGAAACGCATATCGCCATCGAGCAGCACCCTGAGGTCCGGGATGTCGTACTTGAGCGCCGCGATCCTCTCGACACCCATCCCAAAGGCGAACCCCGTGTAGCGCTCTGAGTCGTAGCCGACGTAGGCGAAGACATTGGGGTCGACCATGCCGCATCCCAGTATCTCGAGCCATCCAGTGTTCTTGCAGAACCTGCATCCCGAGCCCTGGCAGATACCGCAAGACACGTCCACTTCCGCCGAGGGTTCGGTGAAGGGGAAGAAGTGCGGCCTTAGCCGAACCTCCCTGTCCTTGCCGAAGATCTCCCCAACGAAGTGCTCCATCGTTCCCTTCAGGTCGCCGAAGGTGAGCCCCTCATCAACCGCAAGACCCTCAATCTGCGTGAACTGAGGCAGGTGACTGGGATCGGCCACATCGCGCCTGTAGACACGACCAGGCGCCAGCACGTACACAGGGGGCTGCGTCCGCTCCATCACATGCACCTGGACCGGACTCGTGTGCGTGCGGAGCAGGACGTCACCCTCGCCCGTCGCGTCCGAACCACTCTCGTCCAACGAGAGATCCCGGACGTAGAACGTGTCGGTCGCCGCCCGGGCGGGATGAGTCGGCGGGTGGTTCAGTGCCGTGAAGTTGTAGTAGTCGAGTTCCACCTCGGGTCCCTCGGCCACCGTGTAGCCGAGGCCGAGAAAGACTCGGCTCACGTCATCCACGATCTGACTGATCAGGTGCTGCCTGCCGGGGACACGCCTGCGACCCGGCAGGGTCACGTCGATCGCTTCGGCGGCCAGGCGGCGGTCGAGCTCGGCAGCCGAGAGCTCACCCTTGCGCTTATCAAGGGCGGCCTCGAGTCGCTCTCTGATCTCGTTGGCCAGCTGGCCAGCCCCGGGACGTTCGGCCGGTGGCAGACCACCCAGACCTCTGAGGATCGAGGTGAGCAAGCTCTTCCTGCCCAGGTAGGCGACGCGTACCGCGTCGAGCGATGCTAGATCCGATGAGGCCGCGATCTCTGCGACAGCGCAGTCTCCCATCTCCTTCAGGTCCTCAACAACGCTCATCCTGCCTCCGACCCTCCGCTCGATCCCCAACAACTAGGAGCCGACCCTGTCCTTGCGCTCCAAGGACGGGATCGGCTCCCGCGGTACCACCCTGGTTGACCCTGCACGGATCCACTCGAGGAGAGGATTCCCTCTCACACGTCCGGCTCTCCCGCCGGACCAGCCCGCTAACGGGGGCCCCGGCTTCCCTACTCCGAGCCCGCGAGCTCGTTTCAGTTCGCAGCTGATGGAGTGAACCGCCTCCGCGCCGACGAGGCCCTTTCAGTCTAGGGAGCCTCTTCCTGCGGTCGGCTTTCGCACAGGCGCCTCTCCGTCATCGCCTCAATCTAGGATTGGTTTCGCAGTTTAGCGCATGCACCGCACTGAGCCAACGCGACAGCATTCGACCGGTACGCGCAACGGCCACCACTCTCCCCCTGACCCGTGCCCGGTCAACAGCATCGCGGTCGGGCGTCGGGTTGGCGTCTCCCTGCAGCCGGTAGGTGGCTTCTGGCCACCGCACCTCGATCACCCGATGCAGCACGCCTCCGGGCCACCCGCTGCGCTCGTACAAGACCACGTCTCCCACTCTGGGTGGGCGGCCAACCAGCAGCACAACGCAGACGTCCCCTGGCTGAATTGACGGGCGCATCGAGGCACCTCCGGCGAGCTTGATCCGGATCGTGAGAATGAGCGCCGCGCAGGCACACACCCACGCAACCGTCGACGCGACCACGATAACTCGACGAGTCGGCGTGCGAACCGCGATCACAGCACTTGCTCGGCGTTCGCGTACAGCGTGAGCTTGACGTAGTCCCCCATGAGGTCGTTCCCCGCAGTCTCAGGCAGGCTCACCGCCACAGTCAGCCTTGCGCGGCTACCCGGCGCTAGTCGGACCGGCGATGTCCGCATCGCCGACATAGGTCCCTCGTACAGGACCTGCGCGTCCCAGGTCACGCGGCACGACAGGGCCTCGTAGAAGGCTGTGTATCCGGCCTTCTTGGCACCGGTCACGACGACGGAAACGGGCAAGCTCCCGTCGTTGAGTACCGTCAGATAGCGGGTCCTGGTGGCTCCGGGCGCAAGCGCGTCGATGCTGAGTGCTGCGGACGTGGGCTCGGCAGACATGGCGACGCTGCCCGCCCTGATGACGTTCTCCGGAACCTGCACCTGCCCTGTGAAGTACGCTCCAGCCGTGCCCACGACCACAGCGACCACAACTCCCAGGAGCAACACGACTACCCTCTTCACCGCTCATCCCCCCTTGGGAACAGGCCGTCGGAGGGGACGGCGGCATATGTCGTCGGCGCCGATCGGCCGACGATCGGAACCGGACGGATCATGCGCGAGACGGCTTACCTCTCAGTCACTCGCCTCTAAACCCAGAGCGTCCGCCCAGACCCGTGGTCTGCCGAGACAGCTGCAGCAAGGAGCAGTCCGGGGGACAAGCGAAGACGCCCCGGCGCGAGGCCGAGGCGTCATGCACATCCGGATACCGCACGCCGAGCGAACGCTAGCCCCCCAGGCGCTCCTTGGCGACCTCGGCAAGCTTGGCGAAGCTAGCCGGGTCGTTCACGGCCATATCGGCGAGGATCTTGCGATCCAGCTCGACCTCCGCTCTCTTGAGGCCACTCATGAACGACGAGTACGAGAGCCCGTTCTGACGCGCCGCTGCGTTGATGCGTGTGATCCACAGCCTGCGGATCTCCCGCTTGCGCGCCCGCCGATCCCGATAGGCGTACTGAAGCGAGTGCTGAACCTGCTCCTTGGCCATCTTGTAGGTTCGGCTCCTCGAGCCGTAGTACCCCTTGGCGCGCGCAAGTACTGTCCGGCGCTTCTTCTTCGCGGCAACGCCGCGCTTCACTCTTGGCATGATCGACTCCTCCCGCTGCGGCGGCGGTCGTACTAGCCCTTGCCCAGCATCTTCTTCACAACGTTCACGTCATGCGCGTGCATCAGCGACGCCTCGCGGAAAGCCCTCTTCCTCTTGGGGCTCTTCTTCTCGAGGATGTGGCTCTTGAACGCATTGCCCCGTCTCACCTTGCCGGTGCCGGTGAGCTTGAATCGCTTCGCAGCAGCTCTGCGCGTCTTCATCTTCGGCATACCAGGTCAGCCCTTCTACTCGGCGTCCTCGACCTGCGGAGCGGGTTCCTGCTCGGCAGACGTCTCTTTTGTGGGCTCCTTCTTTCGGGGCGCCATCAGCATGAACATGTTTCGGCCTTCGAGCTTGGGTTCGTTCTCCACGAAGGCGATGTCCTCAACCTCACCCGCTAGTCTCTCGAGGATGGCCAGCCCGCGCTCCGCGTGCACCATCTCGCGTCCACGGAACATGATCGTGACCTTCACCTTCGCACCAGCATCGAGGAAGCGGACTACGTGACGCTTCTTCGTCTCGTAGTCGTGGTTGTCGATCTTGGGGCGGAACTTGATCTCCTTGATCTGCACGGTCGCCTGGTGCTTGCGAGCCCGTTTCGCCTTCATGGCCTGGTCGTACTTGTACTTGCCGTAGTCCATGATGCGAGCGACGGGCGGATCCGCGTTGGGGGCCACCTCCACCAGATCTAGATCCTGGTCGTCGGCGATCCTCTGCGCATCAGTGGTGTTGAAAACCCCTAACTGGGATCCGTCCACCCCGATGAGCCTCACCCGGGGGACCCGTATGCGGTCGTTCACTCGCGGCTCGACCGTTGTGATAGGCAGCTCACCTCCACCATCCATGCAGCCGTCCCGGTGACGGACAGCCTTGCCCATTTGCCCGAACAAACAACAAACCCGGCGGCCGCAGCCGCCGGGACTCGCGAACCCGCGTCGTTGCCATCGCGGATCCGTAGAACCAGACCAGACAGCTGCAGTAGTCTGCGCCGCAAGGTGGGGACCATCTCGGCTCTCTCGGCCGGGGTCCCGCTTCTCACCGGTATTCGATTCGACGGCAAAGTATAGCCGCCACAACAACAAGCGTCCAGCTCCCGCGACCCACCTCCGCGACCCACCGCTGTGGTTCCTGACGGACCGAGTTCATCTCGCGCATGCCCAGCGGCGAGACTCCCTATCCGGACGGAGGCTGCTGACTGGGTACGTCGAGTTGCCGAGCCCTCGGGACAGGATCTCTCACGTCGAGCGAGAGGACGAGCGGCCCGACGGCCTCGCCCGCCGCCGTGAACGCGCAGTAGCAGACGATGAGCACCGCGCCGAAGAAGATCCCGTCTCCGCCGTCGCGCGCATTCCAAGCTCGGATGAGGGCCGCCAAGACCAGCAGCATGCCGCTCACGCGAGCGAGGCTGGCGAGGCTGGCTCCGGTGGTCATCCCTCGCCCACGAGTCCACTCCATGAGAGGGGCGCAGGCACACCAGACCGAGCATAGGAGCAACGCGGCCACCGCACCGACCTCGGCAGGGACAACTACTCCGAGCACGAGGGCGAACGCCATCGTGCCCCCGGCGTAGCCCGCGAGGATGCCCGACAGGTCCTTCCAGACCTGTGGGCGTCCAGCGTCTGTCAGCCGGAGAGCCACCCCGATGAGCAGCGGGGCTGAGATCACCCCGAAGGGCACAAGCGCCAACGGCCCGCCTGCGGCCGACGTGGAGCCGGGCGAGGCTCCCTTCATCACGAACCAGCCCAGCAGCGACAGCACACAGCTGCCAAGGAAGATGTGCGCGAACGAGTCTGGTATGCGAGAGATTTCCCGACGCGAACTGACGGGGGGTGCGCCAGCCCGGACCCCCTTAAGGGGCCCCTGGCCACCGACATCCCTCTCCTGTCGCGCCTGCGGCATTCCTCGTCCGCCCCTCCGGGGAGCGTCGTGCCGATGGCGTGGGTGGCGTGCCCCGGCAGGCCTGCCACCTTGTGAGGTCTAGCGTTCTTGTGAGAGCACCATCTCCACGAAGTCCATCACGCGCATCCGTCCCAAGTCGCCCTGCGTGCGCTCTCGCACCGAGACGACGTCTTCCTCGATCTCACGATCTCCGCACACTAGCATGTACGGCACCTTCTGCTGCTGAGCCTTGGCTATCTTCACCCTGATGGGCTCCTGATCGCCGTCCACCTCTACTCTGACGTCGGCCTTCTCGAGCTTCGCCCGGACGGCTTCGATGTACTCGTTGTGCCTGTCAGCGATCGGCAACAACACGATCTGCACTGGCGACAGCCAGACGGGGAAGGCCCCCGCGTAGTGCTCGATGAGAATCCCGAAGAAGCGCTCCATCGATCCGAGGATCACTCGGTGCAGCATGAAAGGACGCTCCACCGAGTTGTCCGCGGTGCGAAAGCCTAGCTCGAAGCGCTCAGGGAAGTTGAAATCCACCTGTATCGTCGAGCACTGCCACATGCGACCGATCGCATCCTTCAGCTGGATGTCGATCTTGGGACCGTAGAAGGCACCGTCACCCTCGTTGACTGCGTACTCCATGCCTCGATCGTCGAGCGTCTCCGTCAGAGCTCGGGTGGCTAGCTCCCAAAGCTCGTCGGAGCCTATCGACTTGTCGGGCCGCGTGGACACCTCGGCGGAGTAATCGAAGCCGAAGACGTCCATCACGAAGTCGACGAAGTCCAGTACTCCCGCAACCTCGTCTTTGACCTGGTCAGACCTACAGAAGATGTGCGCGTCGTCTTGAGTGAAGCCACGGGCTCGCATCAGTCCGTGAACCACTCCCGACTTCTCGTGCCTATAGACGGTGCCCATCTCGAACAGCCGGATCGGAAGATCCCTGTAGCTGTGAACGTGGTCCTGATAGATCATCACGTGACCAGGGCAGTTCATCGGCTTCACGCCGTACTCGGCAGCTTCACGCCCCTCGCCCTCGTCCATCTCGAAGAAGTACATGTGCTCGCGGTAGAAATCGTAGTGGCCCGAGGTCTTCCACACATCGGCCTTATAGAGATGGGGGGTGATGACTTCCTCGTAGCCGCGAGCGTAGTGCTCCCTACGCTCCCAGTCCTGCAGGAGCCTGAGGATCCGTGCCCCTTTGGGGTGGTAGAGCACGAGACCGCTCCCCGCCTCCTCGTGGAAGCTGAAGAGATCCAGCTCCTTTCCCAGCCTGCGATGATCGCGCTTCTCGGCCTCCTCCAGACGGGTGATGTAGGCGTCCAGGTCGGCCTGGGAGAACCACGCGGTGCCGTAGATTCGCTGCAGCATGGGGCGGTCGCTGTCGCCACGCCAGTAGGCGCCCGCGATCCTCGTCAGCTTGAACGCCCCGATCCGGCCGGTGTCCGGCACATGCGGACCTCGGCAGAGATCGGTGAAGCCGCCTTGCCGATAGACCGAGATGGTCTCGCCCTGGGGAAGCTCGTCGATCAGCTCCATCTTGTAGGGCTGCTCGGCGAAATCCTCGAGAGCATCGGGCCGGTTCAGCTCGGCCCGAGTGAAGGTCAGGCGCTGCCCGATGATCTCGCGCATGCGCGCCTCGATCTCCTCGAGATCCTGGGGCACGAGCGCCCTGCCGACGTCGAAGTCGTAGTAGAAGCCGTTCTCAATGGACGGGCCGATGCCGAACTTGGTCCCCGGGAAGAGCGATCCGACCGCCTCCGCCATCACGTGGGCTGTCGAGTGGCGCAGTATCTCGAGCGCCTCGGCGCTGCGATCCGTGATGATCTCGACCGAGACACCATCGCGAACAGCGTGATCGACGTCGACGAGTTCGCCGTCGAGCTTGCCGGCCAAGGCAGCCTTGGCCAATCCGGGTCCGATCGAGGCAGCGACCTCGGCAACTGTGGTGCCCTCGGGCACCTCTCTCGCCGACCCGTCCGGCAGTGTCACGCTGATATCAGGCATCCGCGATGCCCGCCCTATGCGCGGGACGCTGAGTCGTTCGGGGGCGGGCTGCCGGGCCCAAGCGAGGCTTCCGCTCTGTCAGCTCCGCTTTCACTGTCTCGTCTTGCAGTAGGGGCAGACGGTCCAGTTGAGCTTGAGCGCTCTGTCACACTCGATACAGGGTTTGCGCAGCTTCTTCATGCAGTATGGGCAGATGAGGAAGTCCCGCTCCACGGGCTTTAGACATGCCGGACATGTCTCCATATCTCGAGCGAGGGAGATCTCCTTCGCTCGAATCTCGAGGTCTCGCTCGCGTGCATCGTCCGCGTACTCCGGCGGCCGCACGACCATGTAGATCGCCCAGCCGAAGACGTTGAACATCAGAACGACGATGCCCCAGAACCACGACAGAGCGTCTCGGCGATAGGCATCGCGCCAGGTCCAGAAGACCAGCGCTAGGGAGAAGATGATGTAGAAGAGCCAGCAGAGCTGCCACGCAAGCTTGAACGCGGCTGTCCGGGTGATAGGGTCGAGAACGTCGCCCATGTCCTCCCTCTCCGACGGGGCTTCGGCTCACGATGCCGAGCAACCCCTGCGGGCTAGCCAGATGATATCAGAAGCCCCCTTAGTTCACCCACTGTGTATAGGCTCCCCGTCACTACCACTCCTCCGTCACCAGCCAGGTCCTCAGCGAGCCGTAGCGCGCTCATCAGATCTGGCTCTGACGGTGGACGCTCGCCAGTGACCTGCTCGACGATGGAGGCCAGCTCTTCGGCCGCAAGACACCGAGGAGAGCTGTTCTGGGTGCACACGAATCCAGACACTGCGGGGGCGAGAGCTCGGACTACGGCGGCCGCGTCCTTGTCCCTGAGGATCCCGATCAGTGCAACCGGCTTGGCCTTCGGGAAGGCCTCGCTCAGGGCGCGCGCCACAATACCGGCAGCCTCGGGGTTGTGCCCACCGTCGAGTACGAGTGGGGGGTCTTGTCGCAGAACCTCGAAGCGACCCGGGAACCGGGTATTCGCCAGGGCGTCACGGAGCTGACCGGCGTCTAGCGCCGAGTCCAGGGCGGCCTCAGCGGCAGCTATCGCAACAACCGCGTTATTCGCCTGCCAGGCCGGCGCGTGAAGAACGATGTCATCATAGTCGGCCCTGGCCCCGGCCACGCTGAACCGGACGACGTCCGTCAGCCCCAGCGGCCTGTGGGTCACCTTGTACCGCACCAACTGCACCGCCCCATCGGGCAACCCGAGGCCATCGTCGTCCTCGCCCGCCACAGCGATCATGGGAGCGCCCACCTCATTCGCCCTGGCCGCGAGGATATCCCCTACGTCAGCGGTCGCAGGCCCGAGCACGGCGACAGAGCCTGGCTTGATGATGTGCGATTTGTCTTCGGCGATAGCGGCCAGAGTTCCGCCGAGTCTGTCGGTGTGGTCCAGCGCCACGCCGGTAACTACGGCCACTGCAGGCCGGACAACACTGGTGGCGTCCCAGCGTCCCCCCATCCCGACCTCCAGGCATCCCAAGCGTACCCCCTGCTCGGTAAACATATGTAGCGCCGCAGCGGTTAGCAGCTCGAACTCCGTGAAGGAAGCCCGGGCGGACTCTCCCTCGCCCGAGACGGTCGTCTCAGGTCCGCCAAGTGTCCTCAGGTCGTCAGCTAGGCCGAGCGTGTCCAGCTGTGAGACGGTGACTGCTTCGGCTGCAAAGGCCACCGCTCCCATGGCCGACGCGAAGATCTGGTTGCTGACTCGCTCCGTGCCAAGCTCGAATCGCTCGGCGTAGGACACCAGGTGAGGGCTCGTGTACGTTCCGGTTCGCACGCCATGAGCTTCGAGGATCCGCGCAATCATTCGGGTCACAGACGATTTCCCGTTGGTGCCGGTGACCTGGACGAATTCCAACTGGTCCTGAGGGCGCCCTAGCGACTCGCAGAGCGCTCTGATCCCGGCAAGCGACGGGTTGATGCCGAACTTCAGGGCGTGCTCCAGGTACGCGACGGCGGTCTCGTAAGTCCACCCGGCACCTGCTTCTCTCGCCGACCTGTTGCCTCCCTGTGTCACCGTTGTCACATCCTAACCTTCGCCCTTCGCGGTCCTAGTCCGAGAGGTCGTCCAGCTGCGACTCCAGCGCCGTGGCAGACGCGGAGAGGTCAGCCGCCTTGGCGCGATCTTTCTCGACTACGTCCGGAGCCGCCTTCGTCAGGAAGCCCTCATTCGACAGCTTCCGCTCGAGCCGCTGCAGTTCGGCGCGCGTTGAATCCAGCTCGCGAGCGATCCGCGAGCGCTCGGCCGCGATGTCGACGAGCCCCTCCAGGGGCACGTAGACCTCCATCTCCGAGACGACGCCGACCGCAGCGTGTGCAGGCTTCGAGGCCTCGGGCTCGGCACGCCAGGACTCGATGCCCGCCAGCTCGCCGACGTGCGCGAACTCGGCGTCGAGGAAGTCCGCGCGATCCCTTCCGGCTCGCACGATGACGGACACCTTGGCAGCTGGCGGAACGCGGTAGCGGGCCCTGATGGCTCGCACCTCCACGATGAACTCCTGCAGCAGGTTCATGGAACGGTCGGCCGCCTCATCGCGCATCGAGTCGAGCGTAGCTGGATCGGGCCACGCTGCGACCATCAGCGATTCAGCCTTGTCACTTTCGGTGAGGGGAAGACGCTGCCAGACAGCCTCTGTCAGGAACGGCATCATCGGATGCAGGAGCCGCAGAGAGCGATCGAGCACAAAGACGAGATTGCGCCTCGCCGCCAACCGCACTGCCGGATCATCCGACATCAGACGGCGTTTGACCAGCTCGATGTACCAGTCGCAGAACTCGTTCCACAAGAAGTCGTAGAGGGAGCGCGCGACGTCGCCGAACCTGTACGTGTCCAGCCCCTCACTCACCGCCGAGGCAAGGTCGGCCAACCTCGACAGTATCCAGCGATCCGCTACCGTGACCGGCTCGGGCGGCCCCGGCTCATAGTCGTCGCCGAGGTTCATGAGCGCAAACCGGCTGGCGTTCCATATCTTGTTCGCGAAGTTGCGGGAGGCGACCAGCTTCTCCTCGGAGAATCGGATGTCCTGATTGCCGGTCGTCTGCAGCATCAGGCCGAACCGCATGCCATCCGCGCCGTAGCGCGCCATCAGATCGAGGGGGTCGACTCCAGTCCCGAGGGACTTGCTCATGCGCTTGCCCTCGGCATTGAAGACCGTCGGGTGGATGATCACGTCCCGGTACGGCACGTCGCCGACGAATTTGAGGCCCTGCATGATCATCCGGGCCACCCAGAGGAACAGGATGTCACGGGCCGTGGACAGCACGCTGGTCGGGTAGAAGTAGCGCAGCTCGGGCGTGTCGTCGGGCCAGCCCAGCGTGGCAAAGGGCCAGAGCGCCGAGCTGAACCACGTGTCGAGCACGTCCTCATCCTGCGTCACGGGACCGTCACACCTCGGACATTCCGTGAGATCGTCCATGCTCGCGGCCATCTCACCGCACACGGGACAGTAGAAGACCGGTATCTGGTGACCCCACCAGAGCTGGCGCGATACGCACCAGTCGCGAATGCCCTCCATCCAGTGGTAGTAGACGCCCGCCCAGCGTTCGGGGTGGAAGACGACCCGCCCATCGCGAACGCACTCGATCGCGGGCTCGGCTAGTGGCTTCATGTCAACGAACCACTGGTCGGACAGCCAAGGTTCGATGACGGTGTGGCAGCGGTAGCAGTGTCCTACCGAGTGGACGTGGTCTTCGATCCTCACGAGCAGACCCTGCGCATCAAGATCTGCCATCACGCGCTCGCGCGCCTCATAGCGGTCGAATCCCGCGTATGCTCCGCCAGCCTTGGATACGGTCGCGTCGGCATTGAGGACGTTCACCCGCTCACAGCCATGGCGCTCGGCGATCTCGAAGTCGTTGGGGTCGTGCGCGGGCGTCACCTTCAACGCGCCAGTCCCGAAGGCCGGGTCTACGAAGTCATCTGCAACGATCGGGATCTCGCGCTGCATGAGCGGCAGGATGACCGTCGCTCCCACGAGATCACGGTAGCGTTCATCGTCCGGGTGCACGGCGACGCAAGCGTCGCCCAGCATCGACTCAGGTCTGGTCGTTGCCACGACCAGATGGTCGCGCCCCCCTACCGGCTCGGCCAGGGGATATCGGATGTGCCAGAGATGGCTGTCGAGTTCCTCGTGTTCGACCTCGATGTCCGAGAGAGCCGTCGAGCATCGCGGGCACCAGTTGATGATCCGTTCGCCCCGGTAGATCAGCCCCTCATCGAACAGGTCCACGAAGACCTTGCGCACGGCCCGCTGGTATCCAGGATCCATCGTGAAGTGCTCGTCACCGTAATCGCACGAGCAGCCCATGGCCTTGAGCTGATTGATGATGATCGAACCGTGCTCGGCCCTCCACTCCCAGCACATCTCGATGAAGCGCTCTCGCCCGACGTCGTGGCGAGAAAGACCCTGCGACGCGAGCTTCTGCTCCACCTTGTTCTGGGTGGCTATCCCCGCGTGGTCTGTGCCCAGAACCCAGCGCGTTGGCCTGCCAGCCATTCTTGTCCGCCGAACGACGACGTCCTGGATGGTGTTGTTCAGCGCGTGACCCATGTGGAGAGAGCCTGTGACGTTGGGCGGCGGTATGACCACCGTGAATGGCTCGGAACCACCCTCAGTGGCAGGCTGACTGAAGTACCCGCCCGAGACCCACGACCCGAAGACGGTGCCCTCGACCGACGCTGGGTCGTAGACCTTGGGCATCTCGCTGGACAAGGCTGTGCCTCCTCGTGGAGCCCTCCAGGGACAGGTCCCCGGAGATGATTCACAACATCCTATGACACGGCGAGGGTAAGCGGTAGGACGACTCGGTCAGCTCTGGCCGAATCCCCGTCCGGTGGTTCGAGTGCGGAACCGCGCCTCGCGACTCGCCCTGAGGGCTCCTAGGCGGTGGCTTCCCGCTCCCCGCGGGAGACCACCGTGGGCGCCAAGTCGCCGGTCACGACCTGCTCGGTCACGACTACCTTCTCGACGTTGTCCCGCCCGGGGAGGTCGTACATGACGTCTAGGAGCAGCGACTCGAGGATGGACCTGAGTCCACGCGCTCCCGTACCGCGACCGATAGCCTGCGCCGCTACGGCTCTTAGAGCCTCCTCGGTGAATACGAGTTCGACCCCTTCGAGCGCGAACAGCCGCTCGTACTGCTTGACCAAGGCGTTCTTGGGCTCAGTCAGAATGCGCACCAGGTCCGCCTCGGTCAGTTCCTCGACCGCACCCATCACGGGGACACGACCGACGAACTCGGGGATGAGCCCGAACTTGTGCAGGTCCTCGGGCAGGACGCTGGAGAGCAGCTCGCCTGTGCCCCGCCTCGATGCGTCCGAGAGATCTGCGCCGAATCCGACTCCCTTGCGGCCGACGCGATCGGCGATGATCTTCTCAAGCCCCACGAACGCGCCGCCCAGGATGAAGAGGACATTGGTGGTATCGATCCGGATCAGCTCCTGCTGTGGGTGCTTCCGGCCCCCCTGCGGCGGAACAGCAGCCTCGGTGCCTTCCAGGATCTTCAGGAGAGCCTGCTGTACGCCCTCGCCCGAGACGTCACGAGTGATCGACAGGTTCTCGGCCTTACGCGCCACCTTGTCGATCTCGTCGATGTAGATGATGCCGATCTCGGCCCTCGTTACCTCGAAGTCAGCCGCAGTGATCAGTTTGAGGAGGATGTTCTCGACGTCCTCGCCTACGTAGCCGGCCTCGGTAAGGCTGGTGGCGTCAGCGATCGCGAACGGGACCTTCAGGATACGCGCTAGCGTCTGCGCCAGAAGCGTCTTGCCGCACCCCGTTGGTCCCAGCAACAGTATGTTGCTCTTGGCGATCTCGACCTCGTGCTCGTCGGGAGTCGACTGGACACGCTTGTAGTGGTTGTAGACTGCGACCGACAGGACCTTCTTCGCGAGGTCCTGTCCCACGACATACTCGTTCAGAGCCTGGTAGAGCTCTCGCGGAGTGGGCAGCTCATCGCAAAGGCGCGATACCTTCTGCGGTGCCGCATCCTCGTCCACGATGTCGGTGCACAGATCGACGCATTCGTCGCAGATGTAGACACCTGGTCCGGCTATGAGCTTGCGAACCTGGCGCTGGCTCTTGCCGCAAAAAGAGCAGCGGAGCGGGTCTTGTCCGCTGTCCGAGGACCTGCTCACGCCTTTTCGCCCTCGGTCTCGCCTTCCGCCGGGTGCGGCGTCTCGGCGGACTCGGGCTCGGCCACGCCCACAGGTTCTCCGCCGGAAGCCTCGGCGATCTCTGCCCTGCGCGCGAAGACGGCGTCCACCAAGCCGTACTCCTTGGCCTCCTCGGCGGTCATGATGTTGTCCCTGTCCGTGTCGCGATGGATGCGGTCCACGGTCTGTCCGGAATGCGACGCGAGAATCTCGTCGAGTGACTTCCTTAGCCTGAGCAGCTCGTTCGCCTGAATCTCAATATCAGTGACCTGCCCCTGTGCACCGCCCCAGGGCTGGTGGATCAGGATCCGGC
>CAZWGV010000018.1:0-2622 GCA_964633595.1 uncultured Coriobacteriaceae bacterium
TGCGCCGCCTTTGGGCTGCGCATCATCTCGTGGAGCACGCCGTCAACACGCATGCGCACCCTGAGGTCCTTCTCCTGCGGCTCGATGTGTATGTCGCTGGCCCTGTCGGTGACGGCCTTGTGGATGATGAAGTTGACGAGCTTGACGATCGGCGCCTCTGCGGTCGCGTCCGAGAGATTCGCCACCTCCGCGTCGCTTAGATCCTCTCCGACGCCGAACTCCTCGTCCACGTGCTCTGCGACCTTGTAGTACTCCTCGATCGCCGCGAGGATGTCGTCCTTCGTGGACACTGCAGGGCGGATCTCGTAGCCCGTGATCATTCGCAAGTCGTCGAGCGCGAGCACGTTCTGAGGGTCCGCCATGGCGACGACCAGAGTGCTGTTCTCCATGTCCACAGGCATCAGCGAGTACCTGACGGCGAGATCCTTGGGAACAACCGCGATGGCGTTGGGGTCGGGCTTGCGCTCGGCGAAGTCGACGTAGGGGATGCCGATCTGCCGCGCCATGACCGACAGGATCGCACCCTGGGTGGCATAGCCAAGATCCACCAGGACGCGACCTAGTGGACTCCCGGTCGCGTTGTGGACCTCCAGTGCGTCGGCGAGCTGACGCTCGCTGACTATGCCGGCCTTCATGAGCAGAAGGCCCAGTCGCTGTCCCGCATCCGCCACGTAGCTCGACCCCTCACGCCTCGGCAGCGCGCGGCGTGCGACCACACGTCGCATGCCCCTGGTTGCAGCAACACGCTGCTACACCAGCGGTTATCGGGTTGTTGACCTGTGGGCTTTACGGAGCGGGGTCTCCGACGGCGTTCCGGAGGTCAGTGAGCAGCTCGTCGGCGAGACGGGCGAATTCCTCATGGGAGCGTGAACCCGCCTTCACACCCATCCTTACCTCGCCGAACCACAGCTCTACCGGGGCTTCTAGCCTGTAGTTCCGCCCGGATGGATGAGCGTCGGTCACGCTGCCAAGCGGGGCTTGGGGCGGGTTCGTTTGGCCGTCCTCTGTCTGCCTCCCTGGATCGGGAGGCTCGGGACGGCTCAGCGGGTCCGCCGCCTGGGTGTCCACTGCCTGGTCGTCTGAAGTCTCAGACCCGACTCCCGTCTCGAGAGCCGACTGCATACGGGCGCCGAGTTCTACCTCTCCCCTAGAGGTCCCTCGGCGTCTTCGCACGCCTAGCGCGACAGCCGTCAGGATGCCCAGTACCAGTACTGCGGCCACGATGTACAGCCGCGGGTCCATTCGCTAGCCGACGCTCTCCAGGATCCTGTAGAGCAGCCCGAGCAGGACGCTCTTGACGCTGTCCTTGTCCCTGGCGTCCACGGCGAGCAGGGGGACGTTCGCGTCGAGACCGAGTTGGTTGCTGATCTGTGACAAGGCAGCCGTGTCGTTCCCGTCAACACGATTCGCCGCTACCACGAATGGGACGTCTGACATCTCGGTGAAGAACTTCAGCATCTCCTGGGCATCCCGCAAGGACTCGCCGTTCGTCGCGTCCACAAGGACTACGAAGCCGAGCATTCCCTCAGATAGGGTCTCCCACATGAAGGAGAATCGCTCCTGACCAGGGGTGCCGAACAGATATAGCACGACGTCGTCGGCGACGGTGATGCGTCCGAAATCCATCGCGACAGTGGTCTCCCCGGAACCCTCACTGGAGACATCGCTCACCTGACGTTCGGTGGACAGCACCGTTATCTCGCTCACCGACTTGATGAACGTGGTCTTGCCCGCGTTGAACGGGCCGGTTACCACCACCTTGACGGACTGCATGCGGGCGGTCTCCGTTCGCTAGAGGTCCTTGATCCCCTCGATGATCCTCAGCAAGAGCGTCTTGTCCACCATCTGATCCCTGTGCAACGTGACTCCCGACTCATCCCGCTCGGGAATCCGGTTCACGGTCGCGGCAGGCCGCCCCTTGGCAGACTCGGCACCGGTCAGTGCAGTGATCTCATCACTTAGTCCGCCGGTGAAGCCGCTGCCCTCGGCGTCGGCCGCACTGATGTCCGCAAGGAAGGCGTCCGTCGAGATGACCCCCGTCGGCGGCGGCCCCATCGAGACTCCTTGCCCCTCCGCGTCCCCGCGGTCCGCGACCGGGGAAGCAAGCTCCTCCACGTCTGCGATCGGGGGAGCCTCACCCGCCTCCTCCATCTCCTCAAGTGTTGAGATGAGTTCCTGGATCTCGGCCCTCTCGGAAATCCCTCCGGCTGTTCCCTCGACCGACCGGCCTCCTTCGACGACATCGGCAGGCGGGGCCTGAGGCGCGGGCGGCGGCGTCTCCCCTCTCGAGATAGCCTCGAGCTCGCCGATGGTCATCTCCTCGATAGGGCGCCGTCGTTGGGGCATCTCCTGAGGCGAAAGCTCGCCAAGGCCGAGCGAACGCAAGTCGGCCTCGAACCGCTCGGTACCGTAGGGCTGCTGTTCCCCACCCTGCTCCGACATCGGCTCCGCGACCTCAACGAAGGACTCTGCAGGAGAGGGTGCATGCTCCTCAGGAACGGTCGGCGGGGCTGCTCGCGGGGCTGGCAGCTCGTCGGGGAGGGCGGGCTCCGGCACCGGCTCCTCTGCGGGCGCGGGCGCAGGTGCGGGCTCCGGCTCCTCTGCGGGCGCAGGCTCCGGCTC